>CAYHVY010000045.1:0-8352 GCA_964360095.1 uncultured Candidatus Peribacteria bacterium
AATGCCGGGGATTCATTGTGGTATATTTTCATGCATGAATGGTGTTTTTCGGGACTTTTTACTCCCGATTTTTGCGCCGTCCATGTCCCCTCTTTTTCTTTTTCACTATCAGCTGCCGGATGTTCTTATTTATGGCTTATTACAAGGTTTTGGAGAAGGTTTTGGCGATCTGATTAAAAGTTTTGCCAAAAGAAGGCTGCTTATAAAAAGCACTGTAGCTTTTTTCCCTTTTGATCAAATGAGTTTTTTAGGCGCACTCGTAGCAAGTTTTATATTTTATATACCGGATAAAGCCCATATAATTGCCGTTATTTTAATTTCTCCATTTTTGCCCGTTCTGGCAAATATCCTTGCCTACAAACTGGGATGGAAAAAAGTGTGGTGGTAAAAAATCAATTTGTTATTGTTGATTCAAATCATCTTATAATTGCCTAAAAATATCTGAATCTATCTTGGCATCTCGAAGTATTTTCATTAACAAACCCTTACCGATAATTTTATGTTTCGGCAGTGTTAAAGGTTTTTTATTGATAGCGCTAAAATTTTTTAAAGTCATATGGCTGCCTTTCTGACGTGTCACCCTATAACCAAATTTCTCAAGTTCTCTCAAAACTTCACGCCACGACAATTGTGGTAATTTTGGCATTTTTAAAGCGTGATAGTTGTAAAAGTAAATTGTTTATATCCATAATTTTTAAGAAGTTTTTGATTATCTTTTTCTTCTAAACAAAGTTCTATCACTTCTTCAATATTTTTAAGTGCTTCATCCAAACCCTTTCCCTGTGTATAGCACCCTTGCAAAACAGGACATTCAACAACAAAAAACCCATCCTCGTCTCTTTCTATTATAATCGGAAGCGTATAATGTTTTTTCCCCGTAGTTAAAATTGTGTTTTTCCTGACAATAGTTTTCATACAATTCAAGTCTAACAAATTCCCTGTTTTAGAGCAAGATAGGTGTGCAAACGTTTAATACACTTCCTTTAAATAACAGGCCTCACAGTATACAATCTCCGGCCTTTCAGGAGCGTAGCTGGTTTTGATTGGAGCTTTGCATTTCACGCATGCACGATCCCAAAGTCTGCGCGGATTGCGAAGGGCAAGCCGTTCAAGGTGACGCTGATCCGGAGACTTGTCAGGAACAGCTAAATTTTGTTCCTTATAAAATTTTAACTCTTTGGGAATAACTTTATAAAAATTACCGGTCACTGAACAAGTAAGGATTTTCTGTGTAATATCATCAGGAACATTTTTAATATTGTCTGGAATATTCACTTTTGGGCCCTGATATTCATAACCCTGGTTCCGATCAAGCCATTGCCATCCACGAGCCAATACATCTTCTTTACTTAAAGGCAGATGTTCATATGCCAACGATTCATTGTATGCAAATGGGCTGTAGACTTCCGGAAAAAATTCTCCATATCCACCGGTTTGTTCTGGCTCTCCGGAAGCAACATGTCTTGATGCTGTCTCAGGAGTTTTTTTCATATGTTCAATAATTCTTGGAACCAAATCTTCATATTCTGATTTGGTGTATTGCCTATTCAAGATACAATAAGAATCTTTTCTTAATCCTACACAGGCAAAACAATTTTGGCTGGAAAAACAATTATCGCAATATAGTAAATTATTACAGCCGCTCCAACAAAGATTGCAAAATGCCATATTATAAACATCATAACCGCAAGCCTGGCATTCATACATCATTTCGGCATTTTCACCCCAGTGGCTGTAATCCATGACATTTTTTGCTTTATTGATATTCATTGAATAACTTGCGTCTTCACAATCGGCAAATTCAAAACAGGTTAAACAATTTTTTGTGTTATTCAAATAATTTCCAGTACTATTTTCATTTGCGGCTCCGACATAATATTTGACGACTGATTTTTGACATATTTCTTTAAATTGCAGTTTGAGATTTTTTATAACTTCCCTGCTTCCAAAATCAATTGATTTCAGCTTTTTGAAATATTCTTCTTTGCTGTATTGTTTATTAAAAATACAATATTGTTTTTGAACCAGATTGACGCTCATAAAACAGTCTTTGCATCCAAGACAGTTCTTCACAAAATAGCAGTCTGTACAATTTTTAGCCTCCTGGGAAAAAAAACAGTGATAACAGTCCGTGCAGGTTATACAGTCGTAGCAAAGTTCGCAACCCTGAACGCTTAAATTATCCACGCAATCTTTGGAATAATTTATCCATGAAGCATAATAACAGTCTTCATTTTGATTTGCGGAAAAAATCAGGTAACAATTTTTACACCTGCTTGCGGCATTACAATACACGCTGTTTTCCATTGGTTTTTGCTGAATTAAACTCATTCTTGGCACTAACGCCTGTAGCGCAAAAAACTGGTCAAAAAAAGGTTTAGAAAATTCATAAGATCTGCCAAAAATTTTTGCGTCCCATTTATCACTCCACCATTCATCATTGGAATAAACAGGAAATTGAGGGAATCGTCTATTAATTATTGATTCTCTTGGATAAGCTGAAACCATCTGCTTGCCCGAAAGATCGCATGTTCGATTATATAGCCATCTTTCCTTACGAAAAGAAAGCCTCCGTATCATGCGACAAAAATAACACAACGTCGGGACCGGAATTGAATATTTTTTTCCAGCGAAAACCGGTGAGATTTTGTCGTAAAAAGCAAGGTCTTCCTGGGTGATTTCAAATAATTGAGCGCATTGTTTGCAGGTTTTTTGCATAGTTTATGAAAAATTTAAATTCTGTTTAACCCGATAGTTTAAAGTTTTTTTAGCTGGTCTTGGGCGGGGGTAGCTGGAGCCGTGATAGAACTACCAATCTAATCGCGAGGGGTTCGAATCCCCTTACCTCCACCACAGGCCAGCCTATATTTACAATTAATCTTGTATTAATGCAGTAAAAAGATTTACAATTGTAGTGGTAGTTCTATCGCAGTGTTCTGCTACAAAGCTCTCCAAAGATTTTTGGGGAGCTTTTTTAATAAACCTCATTCAAATAACACTTCTCACAATACACAATCTCCGGCCTTTCCGGCGCGTAGCTGGTTTGAATTGGAGATTGGCATTTCGCGCAGGTGCGTTGCCAAAGTTTTCGGGGATTGCGTTGAACGTATCTGGCTTGATGCCTGCAATTAAAGCATTTTCTTGCAATTGGCAGTTTTAATTGCCGATACAATTTTAGTTCCTGAGGAATAATTTTATAATTTTTTCCACAGGCTTCGCAGGTGAGAATTTTCTTAATAATTTCGACATCGATATCTTGAATATTGTCTGGAATTTTTATCATGGGGCCCTCATAATGGTTCATTTTATCTTCTTCGTGCCAATTCAATTCACTTTTTTCCACTTCTTCTTTTGAGAGAGGATAATATTGTTGCGCGAGTGAAGTATTATAGGCAAAAGTTGCAAATTTCATTGGGAAAAATTCTCCCCATTCGCCCGTTTTCATCATATGCTCTACAATTTGACCTGCAAGTTTTTCGTAATCTTTTTCTGTGTATTGTTTATTAAAAATACAATATTTCTTTCTTTGCATACCCACACAGCCAAAAAGATTACTTGAATGAGGGCAATGACTGGAATAAATCAGTTCTGAAGCAGCACCAAGCGTTAAAATACTGAATTTTAGATTAAAAGCATCGTAACCGCAAAAAGCAGATTCATATAAAAGTTCTCCATCGCCACACTCTTGAATATCCATGGATGATTTTAATGGATTGAAAGCTTGAAAAACATATTTACAGTCCCAAAGATTCGCACTATCAAAACAGAAAAAAGAGTTTTTACAACTGGTCAGATAATCACCAAGAACATCTTCATTAAGCACGCCGTGTGTATATTTTTGAGGATATTTTAATTTCATTTGCTGAAATTCTTTAAAAGCCTTCTGTAGTTCTATATTTGACTGCAAACGATACCGATATTCCTGAAAATTTTCTCTTGAAACTTTTTTGTTGCGAATGAAATACTCCTTATTTCTCAAATTACTGGACATTATACAATTTTTGCATCCAACGCAGTTTTTCAAAAACAAACTGTCAATGCAGTTTTCTGAATCCTGGATAAAAGCGCAATTGTAGCATTTATTGCTATCAATACATTCATAACAAAGTTCATTTTTACGACAACGATAACATTCCATGCAGCTTTCTGAACCATTTAGGCTATAACTGTAATAACAATCACGATTTTCATCGGAATCAAAAATGAGATAACAATTTTTATTTTTTCCGGCATAATTTGTGTAGTCGGAATTTTCGTCATATTGAAAACCACGTTGCAGTGATGGCTTGGGTACGGCTAAAGAGAGCTCGTGCCATTGTTCAAAAAAAGACCGTGAAAAATCAAAATCTCTTCCATGTTTTAGAGGATCCCATTTGTCGCTATACCAAATATTTTGATCATAAACCTTGTAAAGAGATGCAGGATGATAATTTGAAATTATTTCTTTTCCAGAAAAATCGCACTTGCGATGATAAAGATAAATTTGATTTCCCTGGGCCAATCGCCTCTGCTGCCTGCAGTCCGGACACAGCGTCGGCGGTGGAATCAGATATTTTTTTCCAGCAAATACAGGCGAAATTTTGTCGTAAAAATTCAAATCCTCGTCTGTAATTTCAAATTGAGTTTGGCACTGGCGACAGGTTTTTTGCATATTTGCCATTTAGTCAAAAATATTATGAATTACAAATTTCATTTATACCACACTGTTTTTAAATGTAAACTGCGCAATTTTTATTGCCAATATTAATATTTATGTTTTGCTCTTGTTTAAGCCTTTATTTTGTATTTTCTTTGAGTTAGAATATCTGTAGAAAGTATTTTACAACAACCGATGTTCTATCCTGATTTCGATCTTCTCGGCCTAAGAGAAACTGAAGGAAAAATCTATATGGCGCTACTTGAACTTGGCGGCGGCTATGTAAGCGTGTTGGCTCGCAGGGCCAAGCTTCCTCGCGTTAATTGTTACCACACTCTGGAAAATCTGGCCAAAAAGGGATTGGTTAGTTTTATTACCAAAGATAATATCCGTTATTATTCGGCGGAGCCTCCTCAAAAAATTGCCAACATGATGGAAGAAAAAGCTCTTTACGCCAAAAAAATTCTTCCTGAGCTTCTTTCCATCACCAATACACTGGCTTTGAAGCCAAAAATTAAATATTTTGAAGGCGCTGAAGGGCTCAAAAATATTCTGGAAGATACCCTTACGGCCAAAAAGGAGCTACTTGGCTATTCAAATTTAAAAGGGGCGAGTGAACTGATGGGAGATTATATTCAACAGTACGCGGTAAAAAAAATGAAGAAAAAGCTTAAGACACGCATTATTTGCCCTTCCAGCAGGGAGGCATTTCTGTACACAAAAAAATATTATCCTCAAAATTTTCCTCCGGAACTGATAGAAATTTTGTATGTGAATCCAAAGGAGTTCTGGTTTGAACATGAAATCACCATTTACGACAATAAGGTGGCTGTGATTTCTCTGAATCCTGAAGAGCTTATTGGTATGATTTTTGAAAGTTCTGTTTATGCAAGATCACAGAGGGCGATTTTTAATTTGGCATGGCTGGGAGCCAGTAGTTTTATCGCGTTGTAGGGACATTTGTAGGGAACAAAAATTTTTGTTCCCTACAAATGTGTCCCTAACTCATATCAATCCCGATACGCGCTGAAATTTCCTGATCCACAAACTCTTTTTTACGTCCATACTTCATGCGTGAGTATTGTGTGACGATGTCGCCGATTTTTTTATTGGCCTGGGACATGTCGTAAATGGTCTCAAGAGAAAACGGCCTGGATGTGGTATTTTTTATGTTTAACTTGATATAGGCTTTGTAATTGGCAATACCGATTACGTCCTGTTCGGTTAAAACGGGGGCATATTCTTTTGCCATATATTCAGCGTCGTCCGCGCCAACTTTAAAGGACATCATCGTGCCAACGTTACCAAAAACGGCATCGCGAATGGAAGTATCCTGTTTTTTTTCAAGCTGTTTGATGTATTGATGAGCCATAATCAGAGCCAAATGGTACTTTCTGGCCTCGGAAAGAATTGAACAGAAAGAATCGGTGGCAAAACTTTGAAACTCATCAACATACAGATAAAAATCTTTTCTTTGATTTTCCGGAACGTCAACGCGGCTCATGGCGGCCATTTGTAGCCTTGCGACGATGATCAACCCAAGGAGTTGGGTATTTAGATCGCCGATTTTTCCCTTGGATAAATTGATTAAAAGAATTTTCTGCTGATCCATGCATTCGCGGAAATTAAACGCGGATTTGGTCTGCCCAATAACATTTCTCATGATGGAGTTTGTGATAAACGGACCAAATTTCGCGGAAAAATACGGGATCATTTCTTGGCGTTCACGGTCGCCGGTGCTGGCATATTCATGCTCCCAGAATGAACGCACGACCGGATTTTTCACCTTGCTGACTTTGTACTTCATGAATTCGTCATCAACAAATACCCGTGGAACATCAATTAGCGTCGCGCCTTCGTCCTTGTCTTCCATAAGCGTCAAACATGAATTGCGGAAATAATGCTGAATGCGTGGTCCAAAAATTTCATCTCCAAATAATTTAATAAAAATTTCAGTGGCCTGGCTTGAAGCAAGATCCTGCTGTTCAGGTGTTTTGGCTTCCAAAATATTCAAACCCATTGGACGTTCCGTATCGGCGGGGTTAAAAATAATAACATCTTTTGCCCTTTCCTTGGGGACAAACTGAATCAATTCTTCAATGAGATCTCCGTGCGGATCAACAACGGCAAGACCGTCGCCATTTTTCATATCCTGCCGCGCCATCCAGCTTAAAAAGACAGATTTTCCGGAACCCGATTTGCCAATGCAGTAATGATGGCGTGTACGATCTTCACGCAAAATATAAACGTTGCGTTTCATGCCCCTATACACGTTATAACCCAGAAGAAGACCCTCTGTCGGAAGCTCAACAGGAGCTGGCACCACTTTGTACGCAAGCCATTTAATATTTGGAGAAAGATTATAACGACTATGCGGATAATGAAAGAGTGAAGCCAGTTCTTCCGGGACCAAAATGGATTTTTTTTCTCCAAAAATAAAAAAACGCGTATCCAAAATTCTCCGCTGAAAGTTGAATTTCATGATCATATTATTTATAAAATCAAGAAAAATAAGGCGGTGGGTCTGGAACCAGTTCATGTAATTGTCACGAAAAAGGTTTAACGCCAACGCCACATCGTTGATAATACCTTCGCAACGTGCTTTTGTTTTTGCCGAGCCCAAAATACGAATAATGGTATCAAAACCAACCTGGCCGGCCTTTTCTCCCATTTTTTTTGCGACTTCTTCTTTTGGCTGAAGCATACGAACATAACCACTCATGGAATCATGATCCGTTTTTGTTTTTTGAACCTTTTCATAGCCAAAAAAGAGTGCCACAAAGATGCTGTTTAAATAACGTAGGCCTGGAATCGCCGGCAACACGGAAGGCTTCTTCCCTGCAAAAAGCTGCGATGCCATCGCTTCCGCCTTTTTGTTCCATTTTTTCCCTTTGATAGGCCTCAAAATAATCTGGATGGCTGCCTTTTCTTCTTCTTCAAGTTTGGAGAAAATATTCGTAAGATCGTTTAAAGGATCGTTTTCAATCGTTTTATAGGTTTTAATGGGATACCAGTATGCGTTTTTTTCATAAGCGTAATAGCACTTGAGCCGATTTCCTTTTGGCTGGATGGTATATGGTTTTTCAACCTGAATATCGGCACTCTGATAATATGCTGTAACCTGTTTTTCCACCAGTTGTTGGAAATATTTCGGAACCACAATATAAAATTCAACTACTTTTTGAGCGGCAACAATTTCAAAGGATAAAATATCCGCTTTAAAGAAAAACGTTCGCATAATGTTGCGTAAACTCAGTTCTCCCAACTCGTACAGATTGCGGTACAACTGCTCCATGACTGCTATTTTTTCGCGAAAGTCTTTTTCTTCAGCCTTGTCCTTGTCTTTTTGAGAATCCTCGCGCGGCAGCGTAATTTTAAGAAAAACCAGGGATTTTGAACGTAAAACAACATGAATATAACGTAAAAGGCTTATAAGTAATTTCCATGCCAAAAAGAACCCGACAAGATAAACAAAGACCCGTAGAGGGTTATTTTTAATGTATTCAAAAGCGATTTGCGCTATCTGTAGGCTTTTTTGTAAAATTTCGTTGAAATCCATGAAAAATGTTTGTTTTTGCTTTAATTGATCTGCTTATTTTAGCACAAAAATGCTTTTTTGACAAAACACCGGCGGAAATGTAGTGATCCCGCCACAACGAGACGGATCATACGCTTTTTCCTTTGAAAAATTTTAGGAAAAATTTAGAAAGATTTCA
>CAYHVY010000046.1:0-8070 GCA_964360095.1 uncultured Candidatus Peribacteria bacterium
TGGTGGAGGTGGTGGTGGTGGCGGTGGTGGAGGTGGAGGTGGTGGTGGAGGTGGTGGTGGAGGTGGAGGTGAGGGTTTTTTAACAATGATACTTCGTTTGCAGATATTACCTATTTCAGGCGGTTCCGCGGATACATTTACTGTTGCGGTTTCAGATGATCCGATTGTAAATTTCACGGAACAGGCAGATGGCACAGTTTTCAATATATTCCCGCTTAGTTTAGGGCATTTTGGGCTTTCAACGGTTTCAAAAGAACCGGCGGTCGTTGACCATGTCATTGTTTCCACATCCTTGCCGCTTGGTTTTTTTAATCCCTTTGCGCTCAAAATCACAGGTTTATCTTCTGTGATCTCAAATGTAGTTAAAGGTTTACTGTCCAAAAATACTTTGAATTTTTCGTCATCGCATGTGTCTTCAGGAGGCGGTGGAGGCGGTTTTACTTTTAATATTACCTTTGCAAAACACGCAAGGGTATCGCCCGTCTCTTTATCAATTCCTGTTACGGTGATGATTGTGCCATCCACAGGCGTGGAATTTTTATAATTTACTTCCGGGCTATCAGTAGTATAAGGAGGGATTTTTTTATCAAAAGTTCCACCAGCTGGAGATGTTTTCCATTGATATTGCAATTTCAGAGGACCCTCTATGGTAACTTTAGTTTTGAACAAATGATCCAAGCCGGCGCCTTCCACAAGCTCTGGCGGCGGATTAGTTATTTCCAGATCTTTACATATTTTTTCTGGCGGAGGCGGCGGCGTTTTCCATACAGTTATAACTGTGCCAATATTGACAGTTTCCCACGGCGGCGTGCGTACATCACACCATGTATTGTACTTGTTTTCTGGAAATGCATCTTTTTTGCAAAAACCTTCTTTACCTTTTTCAAAAGCTTCTTTTTTTATGGCAATATGGCGTACTTCTGCTGTTGAAGTACTGGTTGCAGTCCAGATATTTTTTCCCTTTGATAAATTTTTTGTTTCAAAATCAATAGTCATTTCGAACATGCGGTTTTCCGGTTTAGCCGTGTCTACCCCGAAAAAATCATTAATTTTAGGATTTTTGCCTGGAATAAGAGGTCTCTCTTTCGGCTTTTTCAAGCCAAAGTTGTAGGTAATCGTTGTACCGTCAAATGTAACTTCTGTGCCGCCAAAAACAGTATCATTTTTATGCTTACATGTTGCAAATCCTGCATCACGAACCGAGCCGTCCTTTGGTATTGGACATTTTAGTGATTCTATTTTTACATTTTCTTTAAAATCTGGCTGAAGTTTGATTGTAAAAGTCTTTAATAACGCCCGTTTATAATAGCCATCTTCATCACTCGATTCATTAATATAATGGTGATAATGCCGTGCTTTCGGAATACTGACCTTGTCTGTTAATAAATCATGAGTTGATGGATCCGCCAATATGTGTTGTTTATCAGGAAACGTGCCCGTGGTATGAGAAAAACATTCCGTTTCCGATAGATGTTTAATATATCCACCATCAGAACTTTCTGTTTTGTCTGGGAAAAATGGATGTATGCCTTCATCACATTTTAGATATGGATCAGTAATTGTAATAGCTGATACTATTTGTGTAACGAAACCAATACATATAAGTACAGTGATTGCAGCAGCCAGATTTTTATTGATAATTTTTTTAAACATATTATTCATAAATGTCGTTTTGAGGTATAGGGCCGCCATTTTTGCCACCTACGGTAGTTTGAGCTGTGCCGTTTCCCGCGTATGCTCCTTCTGTAAATGTTCTTTTAGGCTTGTTATTGAGCCATAAAATAATAAATATTATTATCGAAATAAAAAGTAAAACAATTAAGTAATTTTTAAATATTTTTTTCATATGCATTTTTTTAAATTTTTAATTTAATCTTCCGGCAGGCCTGTGCGGGAGCCGCCGCTTGTTCCACCCGAAGTGTCGACTGGTGCGCCTTTCCCCACATTTTCGCTTACTCCGCCTTCATCGGCTGAAAATGTTGTTGACGGCGCTTCCTTCCCAGGCGGTATCCTTGATCTCCCAAGTTTTTCTGGCGCCGGCGCGGCTTTTCCTTCTGAGGTGGCTGTAAATACGCCCGCCACGCCGATGCCATAAGTTTTTGCCATCGTTTTTGGTGAAACGGTAGCGGTTTTTTCGTTGCCTACCGCTATGAGAAATTTTTCATCTTTTTCCGGCTTGGCAACTATCGCGAGGCTTTCTTTGGCCCCAAACGCGGGGTTGCCACAGTTGGCGTGCGCTCCTGTAGCGGTCTTCGTGTCTATGTGAAATTCGTATGTGTTATTATATTTGTTTTTGTATGTGTAGAAATTGCCGCCAACAAGTTGAGTGTCACGAATACCGTTCACAATTTTTTTAAATTCGTCCCAGCCTTTAAAGCCTGTTAATTTGGTTCCCTCTAGAGCTTTTTTTGCGCAGTCAACAGCCTCTGTTGCCAAATCATCTCCAAGTACGAGCCAGAGTCCGGGCATGGCTATAACTTTTTGAGCCAGAGGCGATTCTATAAATTTTTTATCCGTTTCCGTCTCCAGCGGACTTTCTGTTTCCAAAATCAGAATCGCAAGATCGCGCTCTATTCCTTTGCCTTTTGTAAGCACCCTTTCCTGCAAGCCAAGCACGCTGAAGTTTTTTTGAATGTAATAGGGTACTCCGCGCATTCCTTCAATATGCATACTTGCGGCCGTGGAATCAAAAATATATTCTCCCGGGAACTTCTCACCTCTTTCATTAGGTGGTTTTTTCAAATCCTCGTCGGAAACATTTTTTAACAGTTGCGCCACAACATAATCGGCCAGTTTTTCCGGCGTATTTTTAGTATCAATTCCTTTGCCGCGCGCGGCCAGTTCTGCAATTTTTTTCCTGAAATAGGGGATCAATGCAGCTTTCTTTGCGTACCGCAGATTGATTTCAAATTTCGCCCGTTTTGCCTCCACGCTCGCGCCGCTTTCTTCCAGTTCAATAAAACTTAAATCCATCAGTCTGCTCATGACGGCATTAACTTCCAGATAATTCAGTTTGCGTCCGATGCCTTTTGGCGGCTCCTGTACGGCATCTTTTTGGAGTATTTTTACAAATTCCTTTGTGCGCTCAACCACCATTTCACTGGTATCTTTTTCGGCTACCGTCGTGAGTTTTCTGTATAAAATTTGATTTCTACCCAAAAATCCTTTGGCAAAACCTTCTATCAGCTTGTCATCAATCGTCTCGCCGATGTCTTCTTTTATAAACCGCAATCCCTTTAACCTTTTTTTGTGAGCTTCAAATAATTCACTCTTGAACGATTGCCCTTCTTTTTCTTTGAATGTCTCAAAAGATTTTTTTGATTTTTGATACGCCTCAAAATACACCACATTGCTTGTTTTTGTTCCTTCAATAAACATCAGTTTCCATTGCATGCCGGCCTTTTTGTAGAGCCACGCGCCTTTTTCTGCAAGTTCCCCCTCAATTTCAGCGCGCGTGCGGTCAGGGGTGAAGGATAGCCCTCCGGGCACTTGATGGCTAGGGCCTGCGCTCCGCTCCGGCCTATCTGAAATACAGATAATTGTGTTTAACGGAGAATCTTTTTCGGGAAACGGTGTACGGAATAGTTCCCTACTTATGAAAAATTCAGGGTTTTTCCCTGCGGCCAAAAATACTTTTTGAACAAGATTTCCTTTTGAGTCTGTCTCGTTACGTAAAATCAGCCCTTTGCGTTCCATACCCGGGTCAATCATAAGTTTTAGATTCCCAATAGCATAAATTTTCAGCTCAAAAAGACCGGTTTTTTCATCCAGCTCAAATTTCATGTTCAATGGTTTAAGTTTTTCATTATACTGTTCAAGCGCCGGCGAATCTTTAAATGCTGTTAAATCTATGGTTTCTTTTGATTGACGAACGCACTGATTGCCATTTTCATCAAACATAACGTCTCCGCTTGAGCCTAAACTGAGCGGTTTTACTTCAATGATTTTTCCTGGATAATCCTTTTGCAATTTTATCCTGAAAGCTTCCTGAATTTCTTTATCAGAAAGCCTTGAGGCCTCTTTGGAAACCCGTGATGCCACAGGGTACACCAAAACCGTGCGGCCGATTTCAATTCGCGCCCCTATTCCTCCGTATGGTTTGCCATTGATGATGGTTCCAATAAGATCCATGCCAGTAACGCGGGCCTTACCGCCTAACAGCTTGGCTATCGGGTTCAAAATTGGCACATCAAACCCGGGCGTTTCAGTTTTTTCAGTGGCAATGTTGTGTAATTCCGCGCGCATGGCGTTGTATAGCTCAAGGATACGCATTTGTTTTGATTCCGGTTTTAAGTAAGGATTATTCAAAATATGACCAAAGTACTGGTTTAACACGGGGTTTGTGATTATGTTGAGATAGCGTGCGTCAGGGTCGGATGTTCTGTCTATTGCTTCAAACACCGCATGCATTTTTTTATCGGAACTTAGCATTTCATTTGCCGCTTTCTTTATTGCCCTATCCAGGTTTCCGCGTATCCCAATTCCTCCCGCGAGGAATTTGCTGATGGGGCTAACTCCGCCTCCAGCAAAAAAACCTATGTCAAGAGTGTCTGTCAGCGGGTAAGTAAAATCCAGACCTGTTCCAACGCCCGGCATTAAACCAGGTAAGGTTATGGAAGGCCCAACGGTTACACCAAGCGTTCCTCCGTCGCCAACTTTTGCCGCGTAACGAATGCCAACCATAAGCATTACCGACTTACTGCCCGGATCAACTCCAAAACCAAGTAATAATTTCACGCCGTCTCCAAGATCAAGAATGTCCATGCCTGTCCCGATTCCCGCGCTAAAATCACCCTTGAGAACATCCAATTTGAAGGCCATCCATCCAAGTATTTTTGTTTCCGCTTTGTTTTTCAAACGTTCTTTATCAGTTGGGTAGCCAGCCGCCACCAGCTTTTTCTGTATCAGATAAACAAGAGGACTGTTTGAGTAAGCTATTTCCGCCGCACTTTCTTTTCCTTCCAGCGCAATGGCCGTTTCCCTATCGCGTTCATCAAAATAAAATCCCATTTTGATGAGATCTTTCCTGAAATTGGCAAGTTCTTTATCTGCGCCGGAGGCCTCTTTCTGTATTTTAAGGTCATCCAGATTACTGATTTTCAGGCGATCAAAAGCGCTTTGAAATAATATATACGGGTCTTCCACCCCCGTCTTGCCGGCATATTTTTGGTAAAGCGCAATCGCCTGTTTTCCCTTAAATACGGGCAGTCGTTCCAGACCTTTTTCCATAAGCCGATTGTATTCTTCAACCGTTTTGCTTGCCAAAATGCGCTCGGTTCCATCAAGCTCTCCTTTTTCATTCTGGTAAGAATGCAAGCGTTCCCGTAAATGTAAAACAGGCGCGTCCTGATCAAAATACCTCCCAAATTCGCTTAAATCTTTTCTGTCAAATCCTTCCTCCGCCAAAACATCCTCCCATGCGACTTTTGTCTTTGTAGAATCGGCAAAAACATCCTGTAACGACTCTATTGAGTATTTTGTATCGGGGGACCACTTTTCCGGTGTGGTGTCGGGGGTAAATTCACTTGTGCCAAGGTGACGCAGCGCTTCCAGCAGCCTTCCTCCGCTAAATGCGATATGGTTCAAGTATATCTGGCGCTCCGCCACATCATCAAAAAGTTCTCTGGCTTTCCGATATTGCTCTATTGCTGTCTTTCTTTCTTCTTCCGATTTGAATAACCGGACATCAAAAGGGTTTCTATAGCCTTTGGCCTTTGCCTCTTTTTTCTTTTCCGCCATTATTTCAATGATTTTCAGTTCCGGCGCATCTTTTTTGAATTTTTCGCCGATCACCATCCAGCTTGTTCCTTTTTTCTCCATGGCTTTTTTGTTTTGTTCAAACTCTTTTTGAAAATCACTGAAATTGCCTTTTTTCCCGTCAGAAGTCTGGTAAAGGCCAAAAACCTCCAGAATATCTTTAAAATCAACGCGGTCCTGAAGCAACTCCCTGTGACGCAAAAAGGGGTCTACTTTTTTCACCCGCAAAAGTTCAAGGATTTTGTTACGGGCGTTTTCTTCCGTCAGGCCGGCTTCAACAAAAATAGGCTCTTTTAGAACGCTGATCAGTTTATCCAGCCCGGAAATTCCTTTTGTGCCTGCTTCATTCCAGTATTTTTTCCACGCTTCCGGACTGTACACCAGCCCTGCAATTTCCGGGCGTAAAAGGAACTGTTTTATGGTGTATTCATCTGCTTTTTTGATGATTTCATCTCCGCTTTTTTTCATGTATTCTCCAAATTCTTTCCTGTATTTTTCAGTCTTTCCGGTCAATTTCTCATCAAGGCCATCTTTTTTGACTGTCACGCCAATTTCTTCAGGTTTTGGAATAACAAAAAATACAGTATTGCCTTTTTGAAACTTTTTTAACAGTTTCGCGTATGTATCAATTCGCTCTGCTTTCGTTAATGTACTTTTTTCAAAAGCATTTTTGATGTCCGGATATTTTGAGGCCTCCCCAACAAGACTTTCATAGGTATCCGTTTCTTCAACAATTTGCCGCTTGACCCAAGCGCGTCCGGACGGACCTTCTATTTTTTCTTTTTTCTCCCATTGCTGAAGCACAATATCTTCATCCAGGATTGGCACGTGCCGCCCTTTGTCCGGGCCATCTTTATAGACAAAATCAGACTTCTCCTCATCAAAAATAGCAATCCTGCTTGTTTTATCAGCGTGTTTTATCCTTATCTCATCATCCTTTTTGGCATTTGGGAAAAGTTTTTTTAACGTGATTGCCGTTTGCGCTTTTTTATCAAGCGAGCCGTCCGCGTTTTTAAAATTGATACGGCCGGAATCACGGTCGTAGTGTTTTTTTATCAGCTCCGCGTCTTCACGCTCATCTTTTACCTCCTGAAATGCCTTTTCCGCCTCTTTTTTTTTCGATTCTTTTTTATCAGCTTCAGGCTCTTTTGATGTTTCCAGTCCTTTTTCGCCTTTTTGAAAACTTCCGTGTTCTACCCAGCCCAATACGTCTTTTTCACCGTAGAGCCCCATAAATTTCGCCCTTATCTGGACATATTCCGAAATGATTCCATCCGCGTTTGGAGCCTGAATCACAAGAGGACTTACAACCCTAACAGGAATTTTTTTTAATCCCGTAGTATCGTAATTCCATCTTTGTCGTTTTCCATCTACATCATAAAAAAGCGCCTCTCCGAATCCCAAGAGAGGTATCACAGCCTTTTTTTCAACTGTTGTTTTTTTAGACACACGAATTTCGTCTTTTTTTGCCCCAGGAAAATACTCTTTAAAAAGCTTGAGAGCCCCCTCAGCTTCCACTTCCAATACCGCGTCCTCCATCTCTTTTTCCGTTATCGCATTTTTCTCCTCAAACGGTTTGGCTTTGTAAAATTTCAGAATGCCGTTTTCAAGTTGCATAAACTTGCACTGATTTTTTTCAAGAGCATTTACAAGTGAAGAAAGCGTTATTTTTTCGCTCATGGCTGCCAAAATCATGCCCTCCGCCGTTTTTTTGGCGGCATCATCTTTCATCTTTAATTGGTTTGCCAATTTTTTGGCAACCGCTTCCGGATCATGCTCCCATGCTACATCAACAGGAATTTTTTTTAAGGCATCTTGAATTTCCTTAAGCGGCACCCCAGCTTTCTTATCACTCTCTGGACCCAGTTGGACTTCAAATGTTTTTTTGTCTGACATGTTTATTTTTTTAGGATGGTTGCGTGTTGAGTTTTATCTCTTTCATTAATGCCATGCGTTCTTCCCTATTTTTAGCCATAATTGATTCTTTTTCCTCCTCAAGTTTTTTAGCCGGATCGGTTTCTAGCACGTTGATGGTAAAAGCTTTTGGCGCTTCAACTTTCGGTGGCGCATTTTGCGCCTCAACTTTTTGCGGTGTGTTTTGTTGTCCATTCGCCATAAAATGAATCTTAAAATATATTCTTGATATTATAGCAAAAAAGCGACACAAGATCAAACCGGTGTATAGATCCAGCTAAAAAACTCAATATTACCATTCTGGATGAAGCCGACTCGAGTCAGTCATAGGAGAATCAGAACGATGTAGATAGGCTATACGTTAGACCGTAACGAAGTGGAGGTTAAGAATCAAGTGCC
>CAYHVY010000047.1:0-2447 GCA_964360095.1 uncultured Candidatus Peribacteria bacterium
GATTGACAAAATATTATTTATATGTTTGAATTATCAATATGAGTTTATCAAAAATGCAAAAACTAGTTTCAATAGGAGCATTAGCTCTTGGTGTAGAAGAGGCCAAGAGATATTACGAATCGCATCCCGATAAACATCAAGCAATCACTGACGCTATAAGTAGTACTTCTGCGAGTGTAAAAGCCTTTTTATTAAGCTCTTCTCCCGGCGATGCTGGAAAATGTGTTCCTCGTGAAAAAATAGCACACAGAAGGCTCAACGATCCTGACCATCCATATGTAATGATTGATAACATTCATGATTTGCATGAAGCATGTGATCCAATCAAAATGTGTTCTAAAGGAGGTGATTATGTTTCTTGCTCTGGCGAAGATAAACGCATTGTATGTGTTGATCCAAATTCAATAAGTAAGGCCAACCTATCTGATACAGACTGGACATGCAGCAACATCTTCAGTTGGTGGTTTTCAGTAAAGGTAATGGCACTAACAACCCAAGGAAGAAGAAAGTCGGGCGATTCAAATACAACATGTTATGTGAGTCCGCTGCTTTGTGTAGAAAACCAAAAGTAATCTCAAAATGAGTAAGCATTTATTTCAAAAACTTCATCAGTTTCTGCAGTGGCATTGTGTTGAGCACATCGGCTTTTTCCAGCCAGCCGCGGCGGGCGACACTGACTCCAAAATGTAGAAATTCCATTTGATTTGTGTTATGTGAATCGGAATCAATCGTAAATTTGGCGCCCTTTTCTTTTGCCATTTTGCAATAATAATCAAACAGATCCAGACGTGTCGGCTGGCCGTCAATTTCCAGCGCCACATGGTGTTTTACACACGCGTCAATAATTTTTTCCATATCCACGGCGTACGGCTCCCGCTGATTGATCAGGCGGCCGCTGGGATGCCCTAAAATATTCACATAAGGATGTTGAATGGCCTTTATGATGCGTTCCGTCTGTTCTTGTTCACTTAATTTAAAACGCGAATGGACGGAAGCAATTACAACGTCCATTTTGGAAAGTGTATCATTGGGCAAATCCATTGAGCCATCAGCCTTAATATCGCATTCTACACCCTTCAAAATGGTAAATGGATATTTGTGGTTGCCTTGTTTCTTTTTGAACAGTTTCACAAAGTCCTTATTGACGGCATCAATTTCGCCCCATTGTAGCTCAAAACGCTCCGGTGTCAGTCCATGCGCCACTCCGACCGCCGGAGAATGATCGGTCAGCGCGATGTATTCAAAACCGGCCTCGTAGTAGGCTTTCGCGACAATTTCAATATCCTGTGTTCCGTCGCTCCATTTACTGTGCACATGCAAATCTCCTCGTAAATCGGAAAGTTCAATAGGTATAGGAAGTTTGCCTGCCAGCGCCGCCTCAACCTCTCCGCGGTCTTCACGCATTTCCGGAATGATATATGGAAGTTTTACCGCTTTAAAAACTTCTTCTTCAGCTTTTCCAGCCACAAAAATTTCTTCAGGCAGGCTACCATCAGGCCGAGCCGCAGCGAGGCTAATACAGTGCCGCGCCCCTTGGGCGCATCCATTTTTCCCTTTTTTGAGCCGGAAAACGCCATATTCATTCACTTTTAGTCCCATCTTTTTTGCGCGGTCCCGTATCACAATATTATGCCCTTTGGAACCGGTAAAATAGTGCAGCGCAGCGCCAAAAACTTTTTCATCCAAAACCCGCAAATCCGTTTGAACGCCGGAGTTTAACAAAATTGCCGATCTTGTTTCACCGTGAGCAAGGATCTTTGAAACATCAGGATATTGTAAAAAATGTTTCGTAATTTTTGGAGAATCCTTTATGGCGTTTTTTGATGATACGAGGATGTCAATATCGCCAATAGTGTCTTTCATACGCCGTAAACTACCCGCAAACTGCACATTCGCAACCTCGGGACATTTTTTCATATATTCAACTAGCTTATTGGCTTGATGCAGGGCTTCATGAAGAGTCATCCGCTCCTGGTGTTTTTCATAATCAGAGAGAGAATCCAAAATTTCAGTTTCGCTTTTTGGCCCCATGCCCGGCAATTTTTGTATTTGTTTGTTTTGAGCCGCCTGACGGAGCTTTTCAATAGAATCAATGCCCAGTTGTATGTAAAAAAGTTTTACCTTTTTTGGACCAATGCCGCGTACGCGTAAAATGTCCAATAAACCTTTATCAAACGTCTTCAAAAGTTGCGCGTGATATGCGCATTTTCCGGTAGAAATCATTTCAGCAATTTTGGATGCCAGGTCTTTTCCGATTCCTGGAATTTCTTCCAATTTTTTTGGATTTTCTCCGTAAATATCCCGCAAACCGTGCGGCAAATTCAAAATATTCTGCGCGGCTTTACGGTAAGCCAAAATCCGAAAGCGATTTTCCCCGCTTATATCAAGAATATCTCCAATTTCTCCAAAAATTTCCGCAATGCGCTGATTATCCATTGTTTTATAAA
>CAYHVY010000047.1:2547-8028 GCA_964360095.1 uncultured Candidatus Peribacteria bacterium
TCTCCAATTTCTCCAAAAATTTCCGCAATGCGCTGATTATCCATTGTTTTATAAAGTAGTAAGGGATTGGACGCTGGTATTATAACAAACTATAATGACGCCATGAACTCCAGTATTGATCCCGACAAAATACGCATCCCAGCTTTTTTACGCAAAAAAGCCATTGTACGCCAGGTCAGACAGCAGCTTATTTTGACAGCTTTGGACCGAAAAATGGCCGGACTTGGCGTTCATTCCAAAAAACCTCTTGCTCTCATCACGGGGAAAAACACGGCGCTAAAGAGTATGCGAAATAATTTTCAGAAACCAGAAAATGAAGATGAAAAAGTTGATTTTCCTCAAGAAATAAACATTTCAGCCGGGCCAAGCTACGGAGTATCCTTCGGCCATTTTTTGATTGTCCCGATTGGCACAGTGGTTGATTATTACGACAAAATTCAAGTTGCCGTTATCCGGCTCAAAGAAACACTTCGCCTTGGCGATGTCATTCAGATTACGGCAGAGGATTTTCTTTTTCAGCAACCGGTAGAATCAATGCAGATCAATCGTAAACCCGTAAAAATGGCTAAAAAGAAGGCGGAAATAGGCTTGAAAGTTTTATCACAGCCGCAAATCAAAGGCGCTGTTTACAAAGTGGTACCGGCGGAAACTAAAAAAGCGGCTTACCCGCAAACATCCGCCCTGGGGGGATCAAAAAATTCAAAAACATTTTCACAGCCGCTGTTTTGAATATTTGATTTTTTGTGACAAATAGAGTACAATTGGACTACAATGCATAATTACAAAAATTTATGTTTTCTACAAGAATTCAACATCGTATTGATGCACATCTCAAAATGGAGGCAGAAGCGATTTTAGAAGAGCAGGGTATTAAGCCTTCTCAAGCTATTACAATATTTTATACCGAGATTAAACGAACGGGCGGTTTTCCTTTTCTACCATCAAAAGTGCCAAATGAAAAATTAGCAAGAGATCTTCTGGAAGCCGAAAAAGGCATTGGAATTAATACATATAAAAATAAAAAAGAATTGTTTGATTCGCTTAAAAAGCTTTAACACATCAGTGTGAAAATCGTACAAACTACAAAGAGATTTCGAAAGGATTGCAGGAAACTAAAAAAGTCTGACAAAATAAATATGAAGAAATTGCATAGTGTAATGGAAAAGTTAATTAACGGAGAAGGTTTAGATGCAATTTATAAGGATCATCAACTTCAAGGGCAATGGAATAATTTTCGCGATTGTCACATAGAAAACGATTGGATTCTTATATATAAATTAAGCAAAAACAATCAGGGTAAGGAAATAATTACATTTTGTGCTACAGGTAGTCATTCCAATCTTTTTAAATAAACAAATGATAGCCCTCCGGGCACTTGATGGCTAGGGCATCCGCTACGCTCCTGCCTATTGTGCATAGCAATCGCTTTCCCATATTCATCCAAATTCATCCAAAAATAACCTCAAACGTTTCCTGCGCGGCTTTTTCCCATGAGAATTTCTTGAGTTGTTCTATACCATTTTGAACAATTTTTGTTACAAGTGTGCCATCCTGGGCCAGTCTTTTAAGACCAACGCCGATTTCTTCCACTTTCGTCGGATTAACCAGATAGGCGGCAATACCTGCTACTTCCAACAACGCGGGAATTTTTGAAGCCAATACAGGTTTGTGATAGGAAAAAGCTTCCAACAAAGGCAAACCAAAGCCTTCGTACAGTGACGGAAAGGCAAAAATGCGGCAATGTTCAAATAAAAAAGATTTCTCTTTTTCCGTGACATAACCTGGAAGAATCACATTTTGTTCTAATTTAAGCCGCAAGACCGTTTTCATTATTTCTTCAAATCCTGTTCCGCGTTTTCCGGCCAGAATCAATTTCCATCCTGGAAATTCGGAAAGAAAGCGGTGAAAAGCCGAAATCAAGCGATCAAGATTTTTTTTGGCTTCCAGGCGTCCCACATATAGAACGAAAAGATCTTTTTCTGAGAGGAAAAATTGCTGCCGCAATTTTTTATTTTCATCATTTGACCAGTGACGAAGCGCCGGAATATGCGGCGCGCCATGAGGAATCACTACAATTTTTTCGGGTTTGCAACGATAAAATTTTATCAAATCATGTTTAGTCGCTTCACTTGGAACAATGAGACGATAAGCCCTTTTTACAGCTTTTTTTGTTGTCTGATGAAGACGCCATGCATCAAGCCACGAGTAAGCCTTTTTCAAATGCAAAAAAGCGACATCATGAATGGTCATGATGGATTTTTTAGGAGAAAAAAACGGCAAAGTATGCGAAGGAACAAACAAAATATCAGGTTTTTGCAGCAGCATTTCAAGTGAAAGCCCGAGAATGGTCCAAAAACGTTTTAGTGGAATAACCCGCTTGTGAACATTAAAAGGCAGATCAACTTCCAAGTGAAAATCACAGCGGCCGTACAGGCGAATTTCCGCATGATGCTCGCGTCCCAGCAGGGGAATCAACTCATTCAGCAAATAATATGAATACCACTCAACTCCCGTGGCTTCGGTGTGGCCATAACGTGATGCGTCAATACCTATAATCATAAGATTAATTTTCAATTAACAATTTTTAATTTTCATTCAATGCTCAAGTATCAATTTTCAACTATCACATGAAAAAGATTCTTAATACACCCGTGCCAGCACCAGTCCAACAACGCGTTTTACATTATTTTCCTTGAGCGCTTTTGCCGAGGCATTTAAAGTTGCGAGCGTCGTGGCAATATCATCAACCAGTATAACAATACCAGTATTCGCGACAATTGCGGCGGCCATTTTTGCGTTCACAATAAAAGCATTTTCCATATTTTTCAAACGCTCTTCGCGTTTCAACTCCATTTGCGGTTTGCGAAATGTTATTCTTTCCAATGCGCAAATAACGTGCGGCGCAATACCGTCTTTTTGAGCCATTTCCGAGAGTATAAAAACCAGTTTTTCGGCCTGATTGAAGCCCCTCCATCGCAGTCTTTTAGGATGCAAAGCGACAGGGCAAAGGATAGAGTTTTTTTCGAAGTTGCGTTTCATCGTCTGATAAAGCATTTTTCCAAGAGGTTCCGCCAACGCCTCAACAAAATCATATTTCATCGTATGAATACAGCGCTGTAAAAGGGATTTTTCCTCAAATTTAGCCGCGGAAATCACACCGTCCAAATAAAAATCCGGCCGGATACATTTTTGGCAAACCATTCCATTGCCGTTTTTGGCATAACAAAGAGGACAAACCTGTGTTTTCTGCAACGGAATATTTTGCAAACACGATTCGCATAAAAAAGACCCCTCCTTGTTGCATCCCAGGCAAAAAGCGGGTAAAACGCATTCCATGAGCCAATTCCAACATCTTTTCATATTTTTTATTAAGCCTGCCGCCATGGTGATATTCAATATGTTACAATCACCTTGTCATTTTTTCTTAAACAAAATCTAAATTTTTTCTAAATCAGAATAAGGAGTTATAGCTCAGTTGGTTAGAGCGCAACATTGACATTGTTGAGGTCGGAGGTTCGAGCCCTCCTAACTCCACCATAAAATTGTTGAGGTCGTCCGCCTCAGGCGGGCTAACTCCACCAGAATTATTGAAATATCTTTTGGATGCATATTGATTTTGATTATGCTAAAATCAACCAGGTGTACATTCGGAATGTTTAAAATTTCCATAAGGCCATCAAGTAGGCCGGAGCGGAGCGCAGGCCCTAGCCATCAAGTGCCCGGAGGGCTATCCTTTATACAGATGGTTATCCATAATCCATAATTCGAAATTCAAAATTCATAATTCCACAATATGGCTGATCAACAAAATTCTCAAAATCCTGCTAATCCGTTGGGGCAAAATCCTTCAGGCGGTCAAAGTAGCCAAAGCGCTCAGGGTAGGCAGGGATTTTCCGCAAGCAATCAACAATCGCAGCAGTCAGGCGCTTTTCCGCTGGGTGGCGCGTTGCCGGGCGGAGTTTTCCCTCCATCGCCACCGCCATATTTTGGAGGTGATTTTCCGGGCGCGGCAGGCCAGCCCGGTGGAGGTTTTCCCGGTGCCGGTTTCCCACCCCCGCCGCCTCCCCAACCGGAAGACACGACCCCTGCCAATTTCCAGATAGGTTCAAAACTTCCAAAAGTTATTTCAGTAAAAGTTTCACCCCATCAATTGCAGTTTGATGAGCAATATTTTCTCCATTTACTGGCAGGATCAATTTCTTTGACACGGGATGAAAAAGTCCGCATCGTTGATTCCATCCCAAAACTTAAACAGAGCCAGGTTGATGAACTTATCCGCATTTTTGAAGAAGAGCGGAAAAAATTTGCTGAACTTCCAGCCAAACACGCGGAACAACTAAAAAAACTGGAAGCGCAACATTACTCGGACTGGATGGACATTGAACTCAAACAAAAGCAGTCAGGTAAAAAAAGTGAAGATGAAGCCAAAGCGGAAGCAATCAGAAAACAGCTTGGATTAAACTAAAGCTTGTCATCTAAAAACATTAAGTTCAATTTTTTCTTTATTGGAGACATCCAGTAAAGCTTTGTCTGCCGACCAAAATCTGCCTTCCATAATTTTTGTGTATGCCAGGCCAATGGCATCGCCAAGAGACAAATGATATTCAGCTTTTAAATGGCCGCAATAAAAGGCAATATCGGCATCAATGTAATTCATAATACCAAACAAAGGAGTCTGTAAATCAGCAATAATCTCATTAAATTTTTCCATGTTATAAATTTGCCGTGCCTTATAAATAAATTCTATAAAATTTATTTGATGCATGAACAGACTTTTGCCTTTAGATTCAGCATCAAGAAATAATTGTTCCACTTTTTGATAACCCCTTTCTTTTTTTATAAAAGCCAAAAGGGCTGAAGCATCAAGAATGTCAATCACCTTTATTTATTAAGAAATCCACGTTTTTCCAGAATAAGATCTTTCTTTCTGTCATCCAAAAGACTTTGAACGGCATCAACTTTATTATCCGCATATTTTCCGCAAATGTTTTTCGTCCAGCTCCCTTTTTTATACTGTTTTACGGTTACAAGACTGATCATGCCGGGACCGACTGGCACCCAAAGAATTTGATCTTTAGCTTGCACATTAAACATTTTGCGTATTTCAGCAGGGACGGTTGTTTGAGCTTTTTCCGAAAGTGAAGATTTAGATATGCCTCCCATATTAAAGTAGGGTAAAAGTTTGTAAAAGTAAAGGAATTGCTTAAATAGTAAAGCAAATATACTAAAAAGTAAAGGAGAAGGTTCATGTAGTACATATAGAATGATCAATTACCAATGATCAATTTTCAATTTACAAATATTTTAAGTTTTGAATTTGTTTGGAATTTGGTGCTTGGTCATTGATCATTTTTAAAATATGCCTTTTATTCGGATCATACGCTTTTTCCTTTGAAAAATTTTAGGAAAAATTTAGAAAGATTTCATAAAATACATCACTAGTATCTCATCCTTTAAATTTAATTATGTGATATAGTGGAG
>CAYHVY010000048.1:0-7979 GCA_964360095.1 uncultured Candidatus Peribacteria bacterium
TCCGGCTGAACGCCCGCAAAATAAGCTATGGCCTGACCCGTAAAAGCGGAAAATAAAGGAACTGTCAGATTATCATCCAGCTTGCCGGTTAAAAGCTCAACAAAACTGGCGACAAGCGCCATGCTGATAAAAATCACTGGATATGCAGGCAATAATATAAAACCGATCAGCAGATTCATTCCAAGTCCGGCAAGTGATCCTTCCATGGTTTTGTCTTTATAAAGATAAACACTGCCAAACTTGATACCAATGAGCGCGGCCGCCAAATCGCCAAAAACAGTCAACAGCATGGCCACAAGCGCTATTGGATAATCAAAAGCGGCAAAAACAATAATTGTCGCTGCCACAAAATAAATAGTCCCAGTAACATTGTTTTTTTCCCTGTTCCGGAAAACATTGAATATTTTCGGCAATTTGGGACGATATTCCAGGCGGACATACTCAACCTCCAGTAAAATTAATAAAAGCACGGTTAAAAAAAGAATTGCCAGCCTTTCTTGGAAAAAATGCCGAATAAGACTATAGCCAAACAGTGCCGGCAGTTCCATCAAATGAAAAAGCTTCCGCAATATCTCCTTTCGCAGAGATTTTTTTCTTCTCTTCTTTTCCATGCGGCTATTTTACCACAAAGCTGCGCCCTTTAGATCTTCCAAAAACCTCCGGAAAATAAAGCTCTGAAGCGATAGTGGGCAAATCATGAAATACGCCGCGCGTCGTCGCCCTTGCGAAATACTGAATTTCATACACGCCCTTTGGTAAAAAATCGGCAAAATACATCATGCGGTCATCGCGCACTTCGGAATGATGAAAATACCAGTTGTTGTTCTGGCACCCTGCCGTTTGTTCATCTTCAAAACCCCCGCGGCAGTCTTCCTGCAAGCCTTGTTGGCTTGTTTTAAGAGTAAAATCAATACCTTCCAGTCCGGCCGGCAAATAATCCTCAACCATTACGTAATAGCGGTCTTCAGGCACAATAATTGTTATTTTCCCTTTCAGATTTTCGCCAAGTTTTACCGATTCCAAAGGATGTTCATGTTTTTTATCATCAAGTCCAAAATATTCCTGATTCACGACAATACCTTCATTTTTCTCCACAAGTTCTTCAGTGGGAACATAATATTTGAGATTCATATCAACGTACATTTTTCCCTTACCGCTGCGCGAGGCCGCTATTTCATTATCCTGATTATTCGGTAAAAGATCGGCAAGCGGTATAACAAGTTTTTCATCGTTACCATTTCCTTTTTGGAAAATATTTTTTCCGGTAAAAGATTTTTTCATTTTTAGAACATTATTTATGGTGATTGTGCCGGTGTAATCAACGTCAAATTCCCGGGTGAGCTTCAGATAGTCAATCAAAGCTAAAAGACTAATGCTTGTTTCCTGGGTTGACTGGAAATGGCCATCTTTTTTTGTCATCAGCAAATGACGGAGCAGCTTTGGCAAAAGGGGATTTTGAGGGTCAATGCGCGCCAGCATTTGCAGCACCAGGGCATTCGTTCTGGTATCAGTGTCAAATGAGACATAATCATGCTCTTTTTCCTCAAAATGCGCGCCTCTTGGTGTTTCAAGTACGCGAGATAAAATATCCCGTTTCAAAATATCAATATTTTTTTGAACACTGCCATTTTGTTTCAATAAATTATAAAAATCCATGGCTAGATAAACTTTCGCGAAAAGACTGAGATTGTCTTTGAATTCAAACAAATTGTTACTTAAACCCAAATCGCCATTTCCCATTTCCGACAAAACGTACAAAATAAAAGCGCGTGTATTTTGTTCATACTTATTATTTTTTCCATCCGCCTGAGGCGGATGGTTTTGAAGCAAATTTTTTAAATAAATCAAACCATTTTTAACAATTTGTTCATCTACGGTATAACCAGCCTTTTTGGCTTCATTAAGAGTAAATAACGCATAAGTGCTGAGGTATGGAGCAGTTCTGGATGAAGACCAGAGTCCCCATCCGAAGTCGGGTTGCTGGTACTTATAAAGGCCCTGCAGGCCAACTTCAACCTTGCGCTGCAGATCTTTCAAATCAATATTTTTATTTTCAGATGGAATAATGTCCATCAGGTTTTTTGCCGCCAAATTGCCGAGTAATGCGCTTGCCGTCTGCTCAACGCAGCCGTATGGAAATTTCACCAGGTATTTAATTCCATCAAGAATGGAACCAGCAAATGTAGGAGTTGCCGATATGGTCAATTCACCGAACTTTTGATTGACTCCAACTGGCAGCCAGACAGTGTCAACATGCTTTGTTTCGTCGTTCAAGACCGTAGATGTCGCGACAACTTCAGGAAAACTGAAGGATTGAATCGGCAATTTTATATCAACAATATCGCCAATGCTTTGATCTGAAACTGCCAACACCTCAAAAGCAAACGACGCTTCGGTTTCATTATTAACGGTTAAGGAAAAATCTACGCGCTGTTCTGCGCCCGGCTCAATGCGGATCCGCTGACGGTCATTTTTCAGCGTTACGCCAGTTGTCTTCAAAGTAACATCAAAATCCATCGCCTTATCCAGATAATTATGAACAATAGCGCCAATTGTCATCTGGTCGTTCACAATAAGAAAACGCGGCAGCACAGGTCGTACCAGAACATCCCGCGTGACAATAAAATTACTTTTTTGACTCCCCACCAGGGTGTCTTTTGTTATTCCTATAGCCAAAATTTGCCACGTTGTCAGGTTATCTGGGAGCTTAAACTTTGTTGTCGCCTCGCCGGCTTCATTGGTATTTATAACAGCCTGCCAATAAGCGGTGTCTTTAAAAGTTCCGCGCCTTCCCGGTTTTCCACCGCTGCCGCCCTTCATCCCCGCTTCAACCTGCACATTGAGCCGCGACAGCGCTTTCGTCAGGGTATGAGCGGTGAGAACCCCCAAACCACGTTTTCTATAAAACTCCATCAACAAATCCGCCGTAACGTTTTCCGTCAGTGATAAAACGCTTTCGTCCACAATGCCGATGGAGAGTTCGGATTTTACGGGTTTTCCTTTCACGTCCATCGTTTTAAGCTTTATCGTGACTTCATCCCCGGGATGATATTTTTGACGATCAGTTTCAACTTTTATTGTCATTTTTTTTGAGGAATTTTCAACCTGCAAAGTTGCGTATCCAATTTTAAACGCGGCTATCGCCCTTTCATCAGCTTTATTTCCTGGGTCCGCAAGACCGGCAACATTTTCATTTCCCTTAACCAAAAGGACTGAAACAAAAACATTTGGTAAAGATTTTTCAGTAATTGGAATGTCAATTGTCTGCGCGTTTGAAACAATTTTTATGATTTTTTTCCGCAGAATATTCGCGCGCTCCTCTGTAACCAGCGCGTACACATTGCGGTATGGCGATTTCACTAGAATATGTGCGACATCGCCGATTTTGTATTCCAGCTTGTCGGGCACAAGCTCCATGTGGTCATTATTGCTTTCTCCCCAGTTGATAAAGCTCTGATCAGTGGCATAGAAAGCTGCGGAAGCGGCAATTTTATTCCCGCGACCGTCTTTTCCCTCAACAACAACTTTATAGTCCCCTCCATTTTTTGGCGTAAAACTTACAGCAGAGTGGCCTTTTTGATCGGTAATAACGGACTTTTTTTCCACAAAAATATTTTCATAATTATTTTCATAATAAAAATCACTGTCAACATTTTTTTTCTGAATCGTGTTCCATTCCCGTTTAAACAGAGAAATCTCCAGATTTTTATTAGCCACAGATTTGCCTTCCGCATCAATGGTAATAACCTCAAAAACAGCCTCTTTTCCTTTTTGAACCACACTATCCCGCCCCATAATTCCGGCATAATGCTCCCCCTGATGAACCGGCATACTCACCCGATTTGAAACACTTTGATCGTTCAAATCAAAAGCCGTTACTTCCACCGTATACAACTGGCTTAATTTTTTCTTTGCAATATCCAGCGGCAAGGTAATCGTATATTGTCCGTTTTTGTCCAAAATGGCTTTCCCCTGCGAAACAACGGCTGATTCTCCGCGACATCCCCAGTAGCAATATTGCCCGTCACCGGAAAAACTGAACCATTTTGAGGCATAAATACTCGCGCTGTCAGCTGGCAAAAAGAAATAATAATCGTCACTTTTGACCGTCCATTCAATTTTTGCGTTGGCCAGGGGAGCGCCAAAGAAATATTGTCCGGTCACTTTTATTTTTGCCTGATCTCCGTTCACATAATTTTTTTTGTCATTTTCAATAGTCAGTTTATAATCGGGCTTTCGGTAAGCTGCTACGGTAAAACTTTGATAAAATGAGGAAGAAATTGACTCGTTCTCTCCATTTTCTTTTGCCGCACGCAATGAAGCCTGGATATTGTAGCTGCCAGTATGGCTATTTTCGCTCAATTTTAATTCATCGTGAAATGTGCCGTTCGCGTTAAGAGCAAGATCTTTTTCATACACTTTATTGTCGCGGCTGTCCTTGATGATGACGTTAATTTTTTTCTCACCGGGTAAAGAAAATTTGGCATCTTCCTGCGCCCGTATAAGTCCTTTAAAATAAACAGTGTGCCCGGGCCTGTAAATAGGCCGTTCCGTGTAAATATAGGCAAAATATTTCTCTTCCTGCGGACGATAATCAATATTAAAATTCCATGGATTTATCCCTTCAGCCCAGGTGGTGCGTGCCATTGTCATATCATTATCCAGTTTACCAACAACGGTAAATTCATCATAACTGTAAGGATTACCTTTTTTAATACCGGATAAATCAAATGTTACAAGGCCTTCTTTGTCTGTTGTCCCGTTTAGAATATTTTTTTCTTTATCCATGGTACGCTGAACGCCAATATTCATTCCGGCAACGGGAGCGCCGTCTTTCAAAGACGCAGCCCATACTAGCAATTGTTTCTCGCTAATTTTAGTAGCCAGCGCGGTTTTTGTTATCATAAAAACATGTTTGTCCACAACCATGGATCTATATTCTTTATTAATAACCTCTGGACTGCTTAGTTCAAAATAATAATAACCAGGCTCTAACCCGCTCTGTAATTCCTTTGATAAATCAACTTTATTAATCTGCTTTTTATTGACCTCATTCGGTACTTTTTTATCCCAACTGCGATAGTCGCCATCCGGCCTATAATGGTAATCCAGATATCCATTTTTATAGAGTGCGTCAAACCGTTGTTCATCAGTTTTTATCAGTTCAAAATGGAGCGTATTGACATTTGTTGTTTTGACATAAAAAACTGGCGGCTTGTAGCCGTCTAAAATACTCATATCAAATGATTTAACAAGCTCAAAACGCGGCGCAAGCGGCGCTGTTTTAAAGCGCAGTACAAAGTCATCTTTTAAAACTTTCCCAAACATAGCTTTTAATCCTTTTTTTATAGTGAGCGTGTAGGCGGTAGATGGCTTAATATCATAAGAGATATTTACTTCTCCTGAACTTTTTTCTGCTGACGCTGTCAGTTTTTTTTCTTTTTTTGATTCAATATCTATGGTTTTTGGTTCAATAGTTATCTTGTCTTCAATATCTTTTGAATCAATTGGCTGATTGAAAGAAAGCCCAATACTACCACCAATATCATAATTGCTCTCTTCCTGTTTTGGTTTTGTTTCAACAATACTCACTTCTCCAACGGTTTTAAAAGCTCTGAATTCATCATTGCCGATGGGTATGGGACCTTCAATGCCAGTAAAATCCTTATCAACCTTTATCATAAATAAACTGTCATCTGGCAAAGGCCGGTTTGGTTTTAAAACCAGTGTTTTTTTCAACTCTTCAGGTTTTGGTTCGCCTGAAACAGATGATGAATCTCCTTTTTCTTTGATATCATTGTCGGTTTTGTATTCCTGTAATGTGTAATAATTGGCTTCAAAAGTCACTTCATCCCACTTTGAAGGAACAAAAGTAGTATAAGCATCCCTAAAAGCCTTCATGTTAACGTTGTCATTCTTTATGCCCTTCCATAACCACAAATGAATAAACTTTTTTGTTTTTGCAATATCCATCTGTTGATCGAAAGTCAACTTCACGCTTGTCTCCGGTCCGTTATAAACGCTTAAATCTTCCGGGCTGGAATTCACCAGCGCAGGCCTGAAGGTGTCAAAATTGTAAACGAAATCTTGATCCGTCGCGCCGCCATCGGCAGCCATTGTCCCTTTCGGTATGGTTACTGTGTAAGCTGTGGCATAATGTAATGCGTTTGGAATAAAGCTAAATGATGAGGTTCCAAGCCATTTTACGCGTCCTTCAATCTGTGGATTAAATTTTAAAAATACCGGTTTTGTTTCAGGATTATCCAAACTGGTCAGTTGCGTCATCGGCCTGTCAAAATGCAAAGTTATTTTTGCGTCAATGGGAGCGCCACCTTTAATTTCTCCAGCTGAAAAGAGTAAAACTTTTGGCGAACCAACAATTTCAAAATTTTCCTCATATTCATAATCAAGAGGTTTCAAAAATATGCTTTTAGCCGTTTTATCCAAAGCGACTTCAAAACCAGCGCCTATTTTAGGCGATTCTTTTGGAATAAAAAATAGCGAATTTTTCTCCCATTGAAAACCGCCTTGCACCTCCGGCTTTATATGAAAAGCCTTTTCAACCGAACTTTTCTCCATCGGCTGCGTAAAAGTTATTTTTATCGGCGCGTTATAGGAAATTTTCCGCACACCGTTTTTCAGCGAATATCCCTGCACTTTTGGCGCGGGGATAAGCGGATAACCTGCAAAACCCGCGCCAAATAACAGCAATAACGCAATCAATATTGCCGGCCACCTGTTAAATTGTATTTGTTTGTTCATAATCAACTAATTCTATTAGGCCGGAGCGGAGCGTAGGCCCTAGCCATCAAGTGCCCGGAGGGCTATCCTTACAGCACTGCAATACGGATGTAAAACTTGGCGGAGAGGGAGAGATTCGAACTCTCGCGGGGACAAATCGTCCCCCTACAGGTTTAGCAAACCCGCCCCTTCAGCCTCTTGGGTACCTCTCCTTATTTTATAAGCTCTCTTCGGCTCACGAAGCATACTGGCTGTGTGCGCAAAAATCAATCAATAAGAAATTGAATCTAGAGCTGTTTGTAAATGACATGTAGGCCGGAGCGGAGCGAAGGTTAAGAATCAAGTGCCCGGAGGGCTATCAACCTATAAAAAAGTGGACACTCCTGTGTCGATTGGCTAGAATGCCACCTGTTTTTTATACTTTTAGGCTGGAGCGTAGCGGAAGCCCTAGCCATCAAGTGCCCGGAGGGCTATCCTTATTTTCAAACTTATGACTCTTATTCAACAGATTGATCGCGTGATTGCGGAGAAAAGTCTCCTTAAACATCCATTTTATGTAGCGTGGACTGAAGGGAAACTTACGAAGGCCATGCTTAGAGAATATGCCAAACAATATTATCATCACGAAGCGGCTTTTCCCACATATCTTTCCGCGATTCATTCCAACTGCCCGGATATTAAAATACGCCAGGTAATTCTGGATAATATGCGTGAAGAAGAAATGGGTGAAAAAAATCATCCAGCCCTTTGGTTGCAATTTGCAAATGCTCTTGGGCTTTCAAAAGAAGAGGTTACTGAAGCTGAACCTTTGCCGGAAACATCGGCTATGATTAATACCTTTCGCATGATTGCCCGTAGTCGCTCAACTGTAGAGGGGCTTGGAGCCATGTATGCGTATGAAGTACAAATTCCGGAAATTGCAAGAATAAAAATTGAGGGACTCAAAAAGTGGTATGGTATTGAGAAGCCTGAAGATATTGAATTTTTTACCGTCCACGAAAAGGCCGATGAATGGCATTCTCAGTCCGAAAGAGAAATTTTCCTCAGGGAAGCCACAACCGAAGAGAGTAAAAAACGTCTTGTTCAAGCCATTTCGGAAGCGTGCGACGCGCTGAATCTGCTCCTGGATGGAGTTTATCGCCGTTTTTGTCAAAAACATCTGGAAGGTAGTGTGGCTTAAAAAGTAACCACTCACTGACCCAAAAAACGTTTGACAAAAAAGCTGTCTTGGAATCGTG
>CAYHVY010000049.1:0-5084 GCA_964360095.1 uncultured Candidatus Peribacteria bacterium
TAAAGGATAGCCCTCCGGGCACTTGATTCTTAACCTCCACTTCGTTACGGTCTACCGTCAGCCGTTAAGATAGCATTTGTTGGCGAAAAAAGAAATGTGCCAAATGTTTTATAATTTTATCTTGTTAATAATCTGACGCATTTCAATTGATAATTTCAGCGTGAAATATTGTTTTAATATATAATACTAAAAGCATTATCAGTTATCATTATGCGCCCGTAGCTCAGGTGGATAGAGCAACAGCCTTCTAAGCTGTGGGTCGGCCGTTCGAATCGGCCCGGGCGCAATCTTTGATTATCCGTTGTGTGCTGCAAAATATTCCGCCGCTCTGGATGCGGATACTACCAAATCCGGCGAATATCTGTTTTGGCCGGTTAATTTTATTACAATCATGCGATAAATTGTTTCCGCGATTTCCGCCCGTGTCATCGGCTGTTTTGCCTTAAAAACGCCATTAATGGCCTCCATCAGATTTTTATCCTTTGCAAATTTAACATAGGGAGCAAACCAGGCATCTTTTGGAACATCGGTAAAAATATCTTCATTAAGAGCTGTTTCCGGTTTTATGTCCGCGGCAAGCAGCAACATTTTTAAAAACTCCGCGCGGTTTACCGTTTGCACTGGGCGGAAAGTTTGATCCGGATAGCCGTTTACCACACTGCTTTTGTAGGCGGTTCCGATATAATTTGCGTACCATTCATTAACATCCGTATCTTTAAACGGCAATCGGCCTATTTCCTCAATGGTTTTATTGGCACCCTTCAGGATAAATTTCAGCGCTTCCACGCGCGAAACCGCATTTTGAGGTTTAAAAGAGCCATCCGGATAGCCTTCAATCACATTATAATTTTTCAGAAAATTTAAAGCCTGGTAAACGTCGCTCTTCACGGCCACATCTTTAAAGAGTGTTACCGGAATAATAGCGCTGTCGCTTGTAAAAGCGCCGTCCGTAGCTCTAAAACGCAGGCCAAGATCCGCCGCGGTCGGGGTCGCTGTCGCTGTAACTTTTCCGTCCCGAAAATCTTCAGGAAAAAAGAAGTTTTTTTGCAACGCCGCGCCGCCCAAAATAATGCTTAAACTGAGACCGTTTTTTGGCTTGTAGTCCTTAACCGGCCGCTTCTCCGAATCAACCGCCTGAATGGTTAAATTCAGCGGGACTCCCGGGAAAAATACTTCATCAGTTACAATGGAAAAACCGGCCGCCTGAGGGGTTGTCGGCGCGATTGGTGGCGGCGTGGAAGTGTTGGATAATAAAGGGGGAGCGATTATTCGTTGATTTACAACAGGGTTTTGCCCGCCTCCTGAAGCCACAATAGGCGTGTTTGGTGGTAAAGGTTGTAAAGTCATGGAAGCGGTTGAATTTGTCGCGGCGGCTGGTGAGGGTGTGGTTGCAGGCACCACTGGATTTGGCAAAGTTGGCGAATCCGTCATTTGAAGATATTTTTGTATGTACATGAGGGGGTGAATGGTGGTCGCTAGAGCCTTTTCCTTGCCAAGGCCGATATTAATAGCCTCGCTCCAGTTCACGCCGGCGGCGTTGGCTTCTTGGTACGTGTAAGGCCAGTACGGATGCCACGGCGCTTTATCATTATCAATTTGAAAATGCACGTGTGGCGTGGTGGCCGCGCCACTTTGGCCGCTTTGGCCTATTTGCTGGCCTTTCCGCACAATATCTCCTTCACTGACAATAACACTGCCCAAATGGCTGTAGCTTGAGTAATAGGTTGTAGCAACCGCGGAATTATCAAAAGATGGAAAATTATCATGACGCAACACGACATGATTGCCAAAACCACTGTTCATGAGTGAAACCTTAACCACAACAGCATTTCCAATGGCGAAAACGGGTGTAAAACTTGGAACTTTGATGTCAACGGCAGGGTGGCTTCCGGCATATTCAAGCCCGTCCAGTTTATAATTGCCCATGTAGGGCGTGGTATATGTGATTTTAGCGTTACGCGTAACCAAATCATCCGCGTTATTCCAGCTCAATTGTTCTACCGGCGTTTTGAGTTGATTGGCATCGTAGCGCGGAATAGGAATGAGTTTTTCCTGTGGAATTTGATCATAAGGCAGTTTCCATTGGGCTAAATCCATTGCGGTCCAGTTTGGAACCTTCTGAACCGGCATTGTCAGCCCATCATATGGCGGAGATTGTTTGGTTGGGATAACCGATACAAAAAGATCGCGTCCATTTTTGCTTAAAAACAGTTTACTTGCGGCAAAAAAACCAAGACCTATAATACAGTGCAGAACGTGGGGTTGACTGTGATTGTCAGGGTTTTTACGCATATGTTTTTGTTTTGATTTTCCCTTCATTATAACAAAAAAAAGCCTTAAAATCAATTCGCGGGTACTGAAAAAAGCGCAGCACAAACTTAGGCCTATATTGAAAATAACCAATGATCAAGCACCAAATATTGAAAATAACCAATGATCAAGCACCAAATTCCAAACAACATCGAATGATCAAAATTATAAATTCAAAACATTTTGAATTTTGTGCTTTGAATTTATTTGGAATTTGATCATTGGTTATTGATCATTAATACATCACGTGAACATTTTCTAAATTCTTTCTGAAATCGTATGACCCAGATCTTTATATCGAAATCAGAACAGGGAACTCGCAATCTGGCGCGGCATCTGTTGAAAAAAGTTCCAAGTGGGGTTTTTTGTCTGTACGGAGACCTTGGCGCCGGCAAGACCGTTTTTTGTAAAGGGCTGGCGGAAGCCATTGGCATCCCAATCAAAAAAATCAAAAGTCCTACATATGTGCTGATAAGACCGTATGTAATAACGAAAAAAAAGTTTTATCACTGTGATTTTTACCGCATTCAAGAGCCGGATGATATTTTGGCAAGTGAATTGGAAGAGATTTTTTCTCAAAAAAACGCCGTTATCGCCATTGAATGGCCGGAACGCATTGAAAAACTGCTCCCAAAAAAAAGAATTAATATTTATTTTGAGTATAAGGATGCTAAAACCCGCATAATTTGCACAAAATAACTGATGAAATACTTCAAAAGCAAACTTTGATTTCAATTGAATTATTTCTACCGAACCGATTCGGCACTAACAAAGAAAAATTTTAACTTCTGGGGCGCCAGTATGTATTCTTCAGGCTTGCGCAGTAAATAATCAAGATCTATTTGGGATGCAATCTGAACATATCTTTTATTAGGATTGCCTAATACAAAATATTCTGCAACAAATATGCTGTCAAATGGCACTTTAGGGAATTTTTTCGGTGTATGGAGCAAATAGCATTTTTCGTAACCATCATCTATATTGATTGCTGTCATGCTATACATGATTCTAGGTTCTTCGTCATTACGTCGATCCAGAGGCATAAATTTGCGTGCGTTAAATTATTTTACCGCCACCAGCTTTTTCTTTCCTGTTTTTTGTTTTTCAGCTATCAGGCGTTCAAATTGCCGGCGTTCGCTCATAAGACTGTGAAGGCGGCGGCGGGTGGATGGGCCCAAAATGCCTGCGGCCGGCTCATCTTCGCGTTTAAGTATACCATTAACCTGCTGGAATTTAAAGATGGCGTGGGCTGTGACATCCCCATAATAACCTGTTGACTCAATGCCAAACAAATTCATGCGCGCAAGTTCTTCCTGTAATTTGCGCACGTCCGGCCCTTTATCTCCGGGTTTTAAATCATCCGTAAATACCATCAGAGGGCGAAAAATCTGGCTTTCGGAAGCAGTTTTTCCAGCATTCGCGTCAACATACGCTGTCGCTAGCACTGCCATTGTGCGCGGTCCAAAAACGCCGGCTCCATGATCAGACGTGGATTTTATAATTCCATTTTCCTGTTGAAATTGAAAAAGCGCCTTCACGGTAGATTCATCGTATACGCCGGTCGGTTCAACATCATAACCAAGTTTTACCAGGGCTTCCTGTAATTTTTTGACCTCACTGCCGCGATCTTCCCTACTTAAACCTGGTTGCGGCAAATTCTGCCGCAGCGCCAATTTGTGCCTTTCCATGGCTTTTCCCAGACGTAAACGCGTCTGCGGTCCAAAATAACCGGCACCAAAATCGTCTTTGCTATCAATAATTCCGGAGTCAACCTGGAATTTTATTACTGCCTGGCGGGTCAATTCATCATATTTCTGTTGTATTTCTCCCTGATAAAAATTGAGCGCGCGTAGGGCTTTCTGGAGATTCACTACATCTTCGCTCTCGTCCTGCAAATTTAAATCTTTTGAAAAATAAGGCGGTAAACTATATTTTAATTTACCTCTTTGTTCAGCATTTTCAGAAACGGCTCCTATGGCCCTTGCGGCAGCGGCAGCTGATTTTTCCGCTTCAGAATAGCCTTCCAAAACAACTTCTTCCTTTAAATTCGGATCAATTCCGTATATCGTGACGGCGACTGTGCGTTTTCCCCATTCCAAAGCTCTTTGAAGGCCGGTATCGCCATACCCCATCCAGATATCCAGACGGTCATATGATTGATTTTGCTTTCCAGCTTCAACAATGGCACCTCCGCGATCATGCACGGCTACTGTGCCAACTCCAGGAATTTTCATTTTTGTTCCAAAAGGGTAGTTTTTTGGAGCGGCAATCATGCCGGCATACACTTCTGAACCGTCCGCGCCGTTTGTTCCCCGCCCGTTTAACTTTATATCGGCCATATAAGAACCCAGGACATAGTGTTTTTGATTTGGCAGAGGGGAGTAGTAGGCCGAAATAATAAACGTTTTTTGATATGGATAAAGCGGTGGCAGTTCTTCATATCCTTCAGCCGCCAAAACCTTTACAGGTTGAGCTAAAAGAAGTACGCCAAAACTTATGGCAACAATGAAACGGCTCCATAACCGAAAATCTTTTAAAAAAGCTTTTCGCATATTTTGTGTTAGTTTTTATTTTTTTTAAATCCCTTAATTATACCACTAAAAGAAGCCAAAAATGGCAAAATAACTTGCCATATGGGTGGTATATTTTTTAAATTTTGCTTGATTTTTAAAGCTGCGTTTGGTACTCTTTAAGCGAAAGTTCAGGCGCTGTAAATACAGTTCTGCTGGGTGTCAACAGAAACCTTTCCTCAAGGAAGGGTTTTTCTGTATTAT
>CAYHVY010000049.1:5184-7814 GCA_964360095.1 uncultured Candidatus Peribacteria bacterium
GTATTATACCACCGCTCCAATTCTTCGCATAATTTCATGATCCACAAATTCGCGGTCGCGGCCGTATTTCAGACGGGAAAGCTGCTTAAACGCTTCCGCGGCGTCCTTGTCGCCTTTTTCAAGATAAGGATTGGTTGGAGTAATACTAAATGGCCTGGAAGGCTGGGTATCAATGGAAAGCTTCATCACCGCTTTGAATTTATCCAGATTTATAAGATCCTGCTCGCTGAATACAGGGGCCATTTCCTTGGCCATATATTCGGCATCCTGCGCGCCGATTTTATAACACATCATGGTGCCGACATTTCCAAATATGGCATCTTTAATTTTGGTATTATTATTTGGACCAACCAACTGGCCGATATATTGATGGGCGATATTCAAGCTTAAACGGTATTTTCTGGCTTCAGAAAGGATGGATTCAATACTTTCAGTGATATAGTTTTGAAATTCATCAATATAAAGGTAAAAATCCCGACGCTGTTCTTTTGCGATGCGCTGGCGGCGCAACGCTCCCATTTGTAGCTTGGAAACAATAATCAAACCCAGTAATTTTGAATTGATTTCGCCAACTTCACCTTTTGAAAGGTTCATAAGCAAAATTTTTCCTTCCTGCATCACTTTCATGAAATCAAAAGCGGATTTGGACTGCCCGATAATGTTTCTCATCATCGTGTTGGTTACAAACTGGCCGAATTTCGCGGCAAAATAGGGGATCATTTCCTGCTTTTCCCGCGCGCCGGTTTTGGCCATTTGATTCTCCCAGAATGAGCGGACGATTGGGTTGGTCACGTGCTGAACCTGAAGCTTTTGATAATCATCATCCGTGAAAAGACGCACAATGTCGGTCAAAGCGCCTCCTTCTGGATTTGACATCAAAGTCAGACAGCCGTTGCGAAAATAGTCCTGAATGCGTGGCCCAAAAATCTCCTCATTAAACAATTTAATCATGATATTCATGGCATCCAGCGCCACAAGCTCTTTATCTTCCCAGGTTTCGCCCTCCAGCAGGTTCAATCCAAGAGGGCGTTCCATATCGCCGGGATTAAAATAAATCACATCATCCGCCCGACTGCGAGGGATAAAATTCATAATATCTTCAATCAAAGAACCGTGCGGATCAACAACGGCAATTCCATGCCCTGCTTCAAGGTCCTGCCTGATCATCACCTGCAAAATGGAAGATTTTCCAGTACCGGTTTGGCCAATCACGTAAAAATGCCGGAAACGGTCTTCATTTTTCATCCGGATTTCATGCGTTGCACCGCGATAAACATTGTGTCCAAGCAAAATTCCTTCTGTTGGAATATTGGCGGGGGCGGTGGAAATTTTATAATTTTGCCATGCGATATTAGGCGTTTTGTTGTAGCGGATATTTGGCAGATGAAAGAGGGAAGCCACCTCCTCGGAGGACAAAATCATTTTCTTGCGGCGCAGAATCTGCAACCATGGGCGATGAAAATGCCGAAAAATAAACTTTTTTACTATCGCTTTTTCTGAAGCATAACGCGTATAGGTCAAACTGTTGGCCGCAGGATAAGTATATTGGGCAAAAGCGCTTTTAATGTTATGAAGATGCGTTTTGGCTTCTGGATGCGTTGGTGAAGCGGTTATTAAGCGGATCATGGTTTCATACCCGACTTTTGAATTTTTTTCCTCCATAGCCTTCACTTCTTCTTCCGTGATGGGCGTGGTTCGATCGGAAGCTTTGTCTTTGCCAACTTCCAATTTTCCCCTCACGAGAACATCAAAAATGGCGGAAATCCAGCTTAAAGGGTTAAGAGACGAAAATCCATTTCCTCCCTTTTGATTGAGGATATCTTTGGCCGCGTGACGGCCCTTTTTTTGCCACCCATCTTTTTTTGGTTTTATCATTATTTGAATCGCCGCTCCGTCATCCGCGCCAAGCTTTGAAAGGACATTCGTCAAATGGTTTAACGGATCAGAATTGAGACGTGAAAAACTCTTAAAAGGATACCAATAGGGCTTTTTGAGCTCCATGGCATAGGCGGCATATTTGGATTTTGGCTTAAAGATATTATAATCGGATACTTTTTCCACATAACTGTCGGGATAAAAACCTGTAATCTGCTTTTCCACAAGGTTAACCAGTTCACCGGGCAGAACAATATAAAAATGAATTTGCCCTTCCAGAACGGCATATTCAAGAGATAAAAAGTCCTGTCCGGTAAAATAATTTATGAAACTTTTGGTATAAATACTGTGAATGGAATCAAACATGTGCGTGGCAACGCCAAGGACTTCTTTAAAATCTTTGCCCGAAGAATATTGAGCCTGTTCCTTTTCAAGGTCATCTTTTGATTCTTTTTTTGGAATCTGAATTCTTAAAAAGACCATGTTCAATGAACGCTCCAGGTCGCTATGATGATGCAGAAGCCATTTTGACACACGAAAAAAGGCATACAAAAAGGCCAGAACAAGGATAGTTGAAAATAAGGATGCAAAAAAATCGGACATGGGAAAAAAGATGATTTCTCCTTAATTATATCACAAATATGTATGATTCCTTATTTTTTCAGATCAATCCGAATATGCATGGCCAATGATCAATAACCAATGATCAAATTCCAAATAAATTCAAAGCACAAAATTCGAAATGTTTTGAATTT
>CAYHVY010000050.1:0-7610 GCA_964360095.1 uncultured Candidatus Peribacteria bacterium
ACGAGACTTGCACACTATTGATGTAAAAATAAGCTCTGCTGTTCTTCTCCTGAATCTATTATGCCAGTAGCGCGTAGTAATCGTTTTCTTTCATCCGCCGTCAATGATGCCCTGTTAAGTCTTGTACCAAAATTTGGCAAAATAAAAGGGACAGTCGTGCCTGCTTCAGGCACATCCAATGCTGGTGACTCATTTAACATGCTCCCATTATAATAAACAGAAATTACTATTGCAATACTTTTTAAACTTAACCCCTTGCCGCTTCCACAAACTTCGCAAACACCTCAGGATTGTTGACAGCCAGTTCAGCCAGAATCTTGCGGTCAACCTTTATTTTTGCCTTTAATAAGCCATACATGAAGCGGCTGTAATTCATACCGGCTTCGCGGCAGGCGGCATTTACGCGTGTGATCCAGATACTGCGAAGGTCGCGGCGGCGGAGTTTGCGCCCAACGTAACTGTTTTGGCCTGCTTTGGTGGAAGCGTTTTTTGCCCACTTCACAATGCGGCTGCGAAGGTTGGAATACCCTTTTGTGGATTTTAAAAGCTTTTTGTGTCGGCGATGGGATGCGACTCCGCGTTTGATACGTGTCATGGTTTAGAAATTAGAAATTATGAATAAGGCAAAAGGCGACGTAGATTACGCTCGGTGCGCGGGAAAATTGGAGCTCTTCCTTTGAACAACTTTTTCTGGCGTTTTGATTTATTGGTAAGAAGATGTTGCTTTGAAGATTTTTGAACCATAAACTTGCCACTTCCAGTTACCTTGACGCGCTTTTTTGTCGCGCTGTGTGATTTGAGTTTCATAATAAAAAATTAAATTTCAAGTTTTCAATCCACAGATGTAAAAATCTTACTCATGATTCCTTATTCACTTTTGGCTGACTGGGGATCAAAATCATAAACATGGTATTGCCCTGTTTTTTTGGAGCCAGTTCAAGCTGGGATATATCTTTCAGAGCTTCCACAAACTGTAAAAGTTTTGCTCTTCCAAGTTCGGAATGTGAGGCTTCCCTTCCCTTAAACATCAAAGCCACTTTAACAATGTTTCGTTCCTCCAGAAAACCTTTTGCCTGGCGGATTTTTGTTTCCAGATCATGTTTGTCAATACTGTAACTGATGCGGATACCTTTCATTTCGGCCTGTTTCTGCATTTTTCTGTGTTTCTGGTCAAGCTTGCGCTGACGATACAAATATTTGCCATAATCTAAAACCTTACAAACTGGTGGAACAGCTTTTGGAGCCACTTCAACAAGGTCAAGACCATCTTCCTCAGCTAATTTAAGGGCTTCCTCCAATGATTTTTCGCCAAGTTGCTTTTCCTCTTCATCAATCAAACGAACAAAAGGAGCCCGAATTTGACGATTGATTCTAAACTGTTTGCTGATACAGTAAAAAGTTAAAAAATAAAACCCTTAAAATCGCTTATGGATAATAATAAAATCGGATGACAATGTCAATCGCTGAATTCCATGCGGCCTTCCATGGCCCGAGATAAGGTCATATCGTCGGCATAATCCAGATCGCCGCCCGCGGGCAAGCCGCGGGCTATACGGGTGACACGCACACCAATGGGTTTCAAAAGGCGCACCAGATATAAGGCTGTAGTTTCACCTTCCAGGCTTGGATTCGTTGCCAGTATAATTTCCATTTCTTCTGTTTTTTCGCCTTTTACGCGCTTAATTAATTCCTCGATTTTAAGCTGTTCAGGCCCGATTCCATCCACAGGAGAAAGCACACCGTGTAAAACATGATATGTGCCATGATAGTCGGAAATTCGCTCCAGCGCTGCCACATCCAAAATTTCCTCAACGACACAAATCTGTTGCTGATTACGATTATTATCCGCACAAATACCGCACAACTCGCTTTCCGCGATATTCCAACATTTTTCGCAAAACCGCAGACCCTTTTTTAGTTCACGGATTGCTTCAGACAGTTGATGTGACCGGCCTTCTGGAGAATACAACAGATGCATAGTAAGCCGCTGGGCGGATTTTGGCCCGATGCCAGGCAATTTTGACAGTTCTTCAATCAAATCCCGCACTGTTTTTGGTAAAAAAGCGCTCATGAGATTTTTTCTTTTAGAAAATTTAGAAAGAATTTATAAGACGTTCATAACGAAGTGATAATACATGGAACGTCGTACGGCTTAAAGGTTCGGTAGTAGGTTTGAGATTTGACGGTTGTCTTCTAATGATATGTCGTAAAAGGAGAAGACAGAAAAGATAAGGAATAAATGGCTTATGGATAAGGAAAAACTGCTTTTCTTTTGAAATTACACATAGGCCTAAGGTTTGTGTTGCCCGTTTTTCGAACCAGGAATTATTTGATCCAAAAAAGGCGCTCATTTTTTTATGAAGGTTAAAAATTCACTCCTTGTATTCAAATCCCGCTTAAACAAGCCAATAAGCGATGAAGTGGTCACTTCACTGTTTTGCTTTTCCACGCCGCGCGCCATAATGCACAAATGACGCGCTTCAATAATAACGCCGACCCCCCTTGGCTTCAAAATTGAATGAAGCGCCTTCGCAATCTGATTGGTCAGCCGTTCCTGATTTTGCAATCTGCGGGCGTAAATCTCAACCAGACGCGGCAATTTTGAAAGACCTATAATTTTTCCATTGGGAATATAGCCAATGTGAACTTCACCAAAAAAAGGCAACATATGATGTTCACATACACTATAAAATTCAATATTTTTTACAACAATCATCTCGTCATATTTTTCATCGCCGAACACCGTTAAAACATCTTCGGGCTTTTTACTGTAGCCGGAAAAGATTTTTTTATATGATGCCGCGACGCGTCGCGGCGTATCGCGTAGCCCTTCGCGCGCCGGATCTTCGCCAATTTCTTTTATAAGTGCCCGAATAAGTTTTTCCAGATCTGCTTTAGCCATCGTTTAATATTGTTTGGAATTTGATCATTGGTTATTGTTTGGAATTTGGTGCTTGGTTATTGGTCATTCTTTCACTTCGTCATTTGACATTTGACATTCGGATTTCGGATTTCACACGTATTCCTTCCATTCCTTGATTGCCAGATCTTCCAGTTTGTATCTTTTTAAAGATTCTGCGATCAATTTTGCCGCCTGCAGATTTGTGATAAGGGGAATATTAAAATCAATCGCTTTTCTACGTATCAGATAGCCATCCGTCACTTCTTCACGGCTGTAATTTTTTGGAATATTCACCACAAGATCAATATTCCGCCCGCTCAAGGCGTCAAGAAGATTTGGCTTCAGATTGCCGCGAATCTTGTGCAATAATGTATTTTCAATTCCATTTTCAAATAAAAATTTTGATGTGCCTTCTGTGGCGAAAAATTTATAGCCCATTGTCACAAACAGCTCAGCTGTTGGCAAAAAATCGGCCTTGTCTTCAATTGTTCCGATGCTTAACAGGATATTTTTTTTCGGTATTCTAAAACCAACCGAAAGCATAGCCTTCAAAAAAGCCTCATACATATCATTGCCAAAACAGCCAACTTCCCCTGTTGAAGCCATTTCTACTCCCGATATCGGATCAGCCCCCTTTAACCTTGAAAAAGAAAATTGTGAAACTTTCACGCCAACATAATCTAAATCAAGTGTTTTATAGTTCTGTCTGCGGAAATAAGACAAATTTTTACTTCCAAGCATGGCCTGGGTCGCGATCTGGATAAAATTATATCCTGTAACCTTTGAAGAAAACGGGAAAGAACGACTTGCTCTTAGATTGCATTCAATAACCTTGATTTCATTGTTTTTAGCCAAAAATTGAATGTTAAAGGGACCTGTTATGTGTAATTCTTTTGCTATTTTTTTTGTGATGTCTTTGATGCGGCGAATGGTTTCAATATAGACTTTTTGCGGAGGTAAAACGATGGTGGCATCTCCGGAATGAACGCCGGCGTTTTCAATATGTTCTCCAATGGCATAAATAATCACGTTACCCTTCAGCGCCACGGCATCAATCTCAATTTCTTTGGCACCCTGCTCAAATTTACTGACCACGACCGGCGCCTCCTGGGAAATATTGATCGCCTTATTTAGAAATTGCATAAGAGAGTCGTCGTTGTGGGCGACGCTCATGGCGGCGCCGGAAAGAACGTAAGAAGGTCGCACCAGAACAGGATATCCGACCTCTTTCGCGAACTTCTTCACCTGGTCAATTGTATTTAATTCCTTCCATTTTGGCTGATCAATAGCGAGTTTATCCATTATCTGCGAAAATTTGTGGCGGTCTTCCGCACGGTCAATATTTTTCGCGTCAGTACCCAATATTTTCACCCCTGCTCCTGCGAGCTTTAAAGCCAAATTATTTGAAATTTGCCCTCCCGCCCCGACAATCACGCCTTCGGGTTTTTCTTTTTCACAAATATCAAGCACGCGCTCCAGTGAAAGTTCATCAAAATATAGTCTGTCGCACATGTCGTAATCGGTGGAAACGGTCTCAGGGTTATAATTGATCATGATTGTCTCATAGCCGTTTTCACCCGCGGCGCGAACGGCATTTACGCAGCACCAGTCAAATTCAACAGAAGTGCCAATAGCATAAGGTCCGGAACCAAGAACAATGATTTTTTGGCCCGCCTTCGCATTCCCGCCTTCGCGGGGACGTTTTTTTGCTGAATTTTGACTTACATCGTCCTGTGTGCCGTGATACGTGAGGTAGAGATAATTTGTCTTTGCCGGATATTCGGCAGCCATGGTATCAATCTGCTTTACAACTGGTACAATGCCCATTTTTTTGCGATATTGCCGAATTTCCTCCTCTTGTCGCCCGGTGAGTTCCGCAAGTTGCTTATCGGAAAATCCCATTTTTTTAGCTTTTTCCAGTATGGGTTTTGGAAGGTTTTTATTTTTTACAATCTCTTTTTCAGTATCAACAATATTTTTTAATTTACCTAAAAACCACTGATCAATCCCTGAAAGTTTGCTAATTTTTTTGACTTCCATGCCGCGTCGCAGGGCCTCCGCGATTGCAAGAATACGCCGCGGCGTTGGGACTTGAATTTCATGCGCAAGATTTTCCGGTTTAATGTCAACTTTACTGTTCGCGACAAAACCATAAAGGCCAATTTGCAGCATGCGCAAGCCTTTTTGAAGCACTTCTTCAAAACTGCGGCCAATGGCCATAATTTCACCCACGGACTTCATTTCCGAACTGATTTCCTGGGAGACCATGCGGAATTTATCCAAATCCCACCGCGGAATTTTTAGCGCCAGATAGTCCAGCGCCGGTTCAAAACAGGCCGTTGTGGTCTTTGTTACGGCGTTTTTTAATTCAGGAAGCGCATACCCAAGCGCCAATTTCGCCGCGATATAAGCCAAAGGATAGCCTGTCGCCTTGCTTGCCAACGCGGAACTGCGGCTCAAGCGCGCGTTGACTTCAATAATTCTATAATCTTCAGAAGCCGGGTCCAGAGCGAATTGAATATTGCACTCCCCCACAATGCCAAAATGTCGTATTACCGCCATGGCGCGCTCGCGAAGCCTGTGATACTCTTCATTGCTTAACGTTTGGGAAGGAGCAACAACAATACTTTCCCCCGTATGAATGCCAAGCGGATCAAAATTTTCCATATTACATACCACAATACAGTTGTCGTATTGATCCCGCACGACCTCATATTCAAGCTCTTTCCAGCCCTTCAGGTTTTCTTCCACCAGCACCTGTTTGCTGTACGCGAAAGCCGTATCCAGCAAAACGCTCAACTCCTTTTCGTTATAAGCAAAACCCGACCCTTTTCCTCCAAGAGCGAAAGCTGCCCGCACAATGACCGGATAACCCACTTTAAGCGCAGCCGCCATGGCCATTTTTGCGCTTATACAGGCGATACTTCGCGGCACCTTCATTCCAATATTTAAAATTTCTCTGTTAAAAAGCGCCCTGTCTTCAGTCTTTTCAATAGCGCTGACAGCGGTTCCCAAGACCTTCACGCCATATTTTTTAAATACTCCTCTTTTTTCAAGCTCCAAGCCGCAATTTAAAGCCGTTTGACCTCCAAATCCCAATAAAACCCCGTCAGGATGTTCTTTCGCTATAATCTTTTCAACAAAATATTCATCCACAGGAAGAAAATAAACTTTATCGGCAAGTCCTTTGCTGGTCTGATTCGTAGCGATATTGGGGTTAACCAGTACCGTTTTGATTTTTTCCTCACGCATGGCTTTAATGGCTTGTGAGCCGGAATAATCAAACTCACCCGCCTCGCCGATTTTAAGGGCGCCTGAACCAAGAATTAAAATTTTCCTAAATTTTCTCAAATTTTTCATCCCTCAAAATATGGAAGCTCTTCTGCGCGAGTATAGCTAAAGCACCTTGTCCGATGCAAAAGATTTCACTTTTTCAATAAAAAGATTATGATTAGCCCGGGATTTAATCTTATATATATTCATTAATAAAAATAGCCATGAATAAATTTTTTATTATTAGTGGAGGACTGGCGCTGGTTTTTTCTCTTGCAGGTTGTCAGAATGCGGAGGTGCCGGCAATTCAGGAACAACCAAAAACTTCATCGGCTCCGCCCGCCACTTCTTCACAAACTTCTTCCTCGGAGGCTGCCGTGACCCAGCAAGAACAGACAGATCAAGTTGCCGCCACAGTTGAGTTGAAAGCGACTCAGGAACCATTAAAAACTCCGGAAATTAAACAAAAGACCACGGTAACAACTCCGGTTTCAAAGACAAAAATCACTTCAGAGAAAGCCAAAACAACTGCTCCGTCTGAAGCATTAAAAGGAATCACCATCAAGGCTGATGGCTTCGCGCCTTCAAACATAACAATTGCGCCAGGAACAAAAGTTATTTTCATCAATATGGATGATAATTTACACTGGCCGGCCAGCGGCATTCATCCCACCCATCAGATTTGTCCGGGCTTTGACGCGCTAAAAGGTCTCGCGAAAAACGAAACTTACACTTTTACCTTTACAGAAGCCAAAACCTGCCCCTTCCACGATCATCTGAATCCGGCACTGCAGGGCAAAATTATTGTAAAGTAGCGTGGGGGGAACGGCTGGTTTCACTGCGAATCTGCTTCAAGCCGTTATGTAAAAACTATCTCTGCACCCTTTATACACAATAGACACAGTGTTAAATGGATATTGTCAGAATCTACTATGGGTGTAGATGGTTCGGCATGCGATAATGTCAATTTTCTACCATTCCGTTCAACATTCAGGCCATAATTTCGAAATAAATTTGCCAACATAAATGATTCTGCTTTTGTAATTCCAGTTATCACGCATGTATACCACATGTCAGGAATATCAAGTGCGACTCTGGTTTCCATAGCTTCACCATTCATAGTATTTATTTGTTATCTTGTCCATTTCTCCTCGGATTTTTCCGAGAGCATATTTGTATACCTTCCCATCATAAAAAGCAAGTCGGAAAGCCGGTTCATATAGACAATCACCTGCGAATTAACAGATTCCTTTAATTGCAGGGCCGCAATAGCCCTTTCCGCCCTTCTGCAGACACTGCGGGCCAGATGTAAATGGCCTGCCAATAAGGTGCCGCCCGGCAGAATAAAATTTTTCAAAGGCTGAACCTGAAGGTCAATTTCATCAATAATTTTTTCAAGTTCCGTGACGTGTTTTTCAGTAATCCGTTCTATTTT
>CAYHVY010000051.1:0-7602 GCA_964360095.1 uncultured Candidatus Peribacteria bacterium
TTATCACTATTTTATGAACGGTTTTTAAATTATTTCTAAATTATTTCATCCGTTTGACTTACGCCCAACTTTTGCCTACACTGCCTAGTGCTTTTGTAGCATTTTTTAGCCATTTTTTAGTTTTTTATCCGTGGTAAAAAAAGTTGTAGAAAAAGGGGGAAAATCTCCAATAAAACCGGTGAAAAAAACCGGAAAAATTATTAAAAATGTGAAGCCAAAAAAAGCAAAAATAGAAAACGTTGCTGTTAAAGAAAAAAGCCAAACTGAAGCCAAAAAAACACCAGAATTGCAAACATCAAAAGCAACCTTAGCGGAAGAAATTTTAGGGACGGTGGAAGGGCCTCCTGTAGAAAAAGCCGAACTGTATGATGAAATTATCGCGCAGGAAATGGAACGGGAAATTATCCGCAGCCAGCGCAAACAGATGGCCGGCAAAGATACCCTGAAAAAAGGCCAAAAAAAGCCGGCCGTTCCGGTTCAAACGGTAACACTCGTCACAGACAGAATTATTGAAATTCCGGAAGTCATAAGCGTTAAGGAATTTTCGGAAAAAACGGGACTTGGAGCCGCGAAAGTTATTGGCGAATTGATGAAAAACGGCATTTTGGCAAACATCAACCAGCAAATTGATTATGAAACCGCGCAAATTATTGCCGATGATTTTGGCGTTAAAATCAGGAAAAAACGTGGTGAATTGAGTGCGGAGGATGTCTTTACAGGCAATCTTGAAGCATTGTTAAAAGAAGATGATCCGGCCATGCTGCAGCCGCGCCCGCCGATTGTTGTTGTCATGGGGCACGTTGACCACGGCAAAACCAAACTTCTTGACTGCATCCGTGAAACTGACGTTGTTTCGCGCGAGGCAGGTGGCATCACGCAACATATTGGCGCGTATCAGGTTGAAAAAAACGGGAAAAAAATCACATTTCTGGACACTCCGGGGCATGAAGCCTTCACCGCCATGCGCGCGCGCGGCGCGCGCGTCACTGACATTGCCGTTTTAGTCGTGGCCGCCGACGAAGGCGTAAAACCGCAAACCGTGGAAGCGCTTCAGCACGCGCAGGAAGCAAAAGTACCAATCATTGTGGCAATCAATAAAATTGACAAAGAAGACGCTCAACCTGACCGTGTCAAGGGAGAACTGGGAGAATATGGTCTTGTTCCCGAAGAATGGGGAGGAAAAACCATCATGGCGGCTGTTTCCGCCTTAACGGGACAGGGCATTCCACATCTTCTGGAAATGATTTTGCTCACGGCAGAAATGGAAAATTTACGCGCGAACCCGACGCGTGAAGCCGTCGGCACAGTGATTGAAGCCAATTTAAGCCCAAATTTGGGGCCGATAGCCACTGTCATTGTCAACACAGGCACGCTGCATGTGACTGATAATTTTGTTGTTGGCTCCCTCTTCGGCAGAGTAAAAGTGATGAAAGACTATACCGGCAAAACCACTGCAAGCGCAGGACCTTCCATGCCGGTCCTTATAGCCGGTATGCCTATAACACCGCAAAGCGGAGATATTCTTCATGTGGTCAATAATGAACATATCGCACGTCAACAGGCGTTAAATGTCATGACGTTGCGCGAAGCTGATCTTTTAAAGAAACGCGGTGTCGGTGAAATTATTTCCCAGATCAGTTCCGGTCAATTAAAACAGCTTAAACTTGTTTTAAAAGCGGACACTAAAGGCTCTCTTGAAGCCCTCAAACAGTCCATCGCTCAGATAAAAAATGAAAATGTCGGAGTAAAAATTATTCTTTCCGGGGTGGGCAACATTACAGAATCCGACGTCATGATGGCGGCGGCATCTGGGGGCATTGTCATGGGTTTTCACAGCGTCGTTTCTCCGCAGGTAAAAAAAATCGCGGAACGTGAAAATATTGAAGTACTCAATTATACGATCATTTATAATCTTCTGGATGATATAAAAAAGATTCTTACAGGCCTTCTTGAACCTGAAATTGTTGAAAATATTCTTGGCCGCGCCGAGTTAAAAAAGATTTTTCTCACCGAAAAAAAAGAGCTTATTATCGGTTGCAAAGTAGTCAAAGGGTACATTGAAAATAAAACAAAAGTCAGGATTTTTCGTGGTGATCAGATCGTAGGTGAGGGGCTTATCACATCCTTGAAATCTTTTGACAAACAGGCGCACGAAGTCAGTGAAGGAAATGAGTGCGGTATCCGCTATGAAGGCTTTTTACCGCTTCAGGAAGGCGATATTCTTGAAAGCTACAAGATTGAGAAAAGGATAAGAACGTTGTAGGGAATGACCAAGCACCAAATCTGATAATAACCAATGACCAAGCACCAAGTTCCAAACAAATTTAAAGCACAAAATTCAATTTGTGAAAGTATTGAACTAATAAAAATTCCAACGCACGTGGATGCCCGGGGCAATCTCAGTTTCATTGAAGTGAAAGACTACGTTAATTGGAAACCAAAACGTATTTATTATGTTACCGATGTCAAGGGTGTGCGCGGCGGACATGCCGTGATTGGTGAAAAAAAAATATATGTGTGCGCGCAGGGTCAGGTAAAAGCGAAAATTCATGACGGGAAAAAATGGCATGAATTCAATTTAAAAGGCCCAAGCGATGCCCTATTGATGAGTGCGATGTGCTGGCGTGAATTTAGCAGCTTTTCCGCAAATACTGTGCTTATAGCCATCTCAAATATGAATTATGAGAAAGAAAAATATATATATGATTTTGAAAAATTTTTAGCACACACAAAACAATTATGACGAGAGCACATTCAAAAATTCAAAAAAATACAGGAAAAAAAACCCTCATCACTGGCGGAGCCGGCTTTATCGGCTCAAATTTCACACGGTATTACGCTTCGCGGCACCAGGATGAAGAAATTATCGTTTTGGATAAGCTCACGTATGCCGGCAATCTGGATAACATTGCCGACCTCACTGAAAAAGGTAAAATTCGTTTTATACAGGGCGATATCGCCGACCAAAAATTTGTTCAGACTCTTTTTCAGACTGAAAAATTTGATATGATCGTGAATTTTGCCGCGGAAACGCATGTTGATCGCAGCATTATAGACCCGCACATTTTTGTGCAAACAAATATCCTTGGTACCCACAATTTATTGCTTTCTGCTAATGAAAATGATGTAAAACGCTATCATCAAATTTCCACCGATGAGGTATATGGCGATCTTGGAACAGGTTCAAAAAATCATTTTACTGAAGAAACACCGCTCAATCCAAACTGTCCATATGCCGCTTCCAAAGCCGCGGCGGATCTCCTTGTCATGTCCTATTTTCAGACCTATGGTATGCCTGCAACCATCAGCCGCTGTTCCAACAATTACGGCCCTTACCAATTTCCGGAAAAATTGATCCCCCATTTTTTCCAGCTTGCGGTTGATGAAAAACCGCTTCCAATATACGGAGATGGTTTAAATATTCGGGATTGGCTCTATGTGGAGGATCATTGCCGGGCCATTGACCTCATTCTACAAAGTAATCATTATGGCGAAATCTACAATATTGGAGGACATAATGAATATACAAATCTTGAAATTACAAAGCTGATTTTAAAATTTTTAGGAAAAAGTGAAAAGCTTATTACGTTCGTGGAAGACCGCAGAGCCCATGACAGGCGTTACGCGATGAATCCGTCCAAAATTGAAAAACGCCTTGGCTGGAAGCCTCTTTTTAAGTTTGAAGAAGGTATTCAAAAAACATTTGAATGGTATAATGCCAATCATAAATGGCTTGAAATCCTTAAACAAAAGCAACTGCCTGTTAACATTTAATATTTCTTGATGCGCTATTCCAGACTTTTTGGTAAAACAAAGTTAACCGCTCCGCACGACGCTGATTCCGTCAACGCCAAATATTTAACGCAGGGCGGATTTATTGAAAAAGTCGCTGCAGGCATTTATGATTTTCTTCCGCTTGGGCAAAGAGTGCTTGAAAAAGTTAAACAGATTATTCGTGAAGAAATGAACAAAATTGATGGTCAGGAGATTCTCATGCCGTCCCTTCATCCAATTGAGTTCTGGCAAACAACGGGGCGTGATAAAACGGCGACAGACATTCTCTATCGCACAAAAGGGGCCGGAGACAAGGACTTTGTGATGGCTCCAAGCCATGAAGAAATGGTTACCCCATTGGCGAAAAAATTTGTCCAATCTTATAAAGACCTTCCTTTTGCGGTGTACCAGATACAGACTAAATTCAGGGATGAACCGAGGGCAAAATCAGGTCTTCTGCGCGGCCGTGAATTTGGCATGAAAGATATGTACAGTTTTCATACTGATGAAAAAGATCTTGATGTTTATTATGAGCGCGTTAAAGAGACGTATATGAATGTGTATCGGCGTTGCGGCCTGGAAGCTCATGTTGTTGAGGCCTCCGGCGGTATTTTTAGCGATAAATTTTCTCACGAATTTTCAGTCGCAACTCCAGCCGGCGAAGATACGATTATTGTCTGTAAAAAATGTTCCACGGCCCAGAATCTTGAGATTGCGGAGAATATTCGTACTCCAGAAAAGCCAAACCTTACATGTCACCGCTGCGGCGATCTTATGGAAGAGCTGAAGGCCGTAGAGGCGGGCAATATTTTCAAGCTTGGCACAAAATATTCCAAAGATTTTGACCTTTATTTTACCAATGAGAATGGAGAGCGCAAACACGTTATTATGGGATGTTACGGTATTGGAACAACACGGCTTGTCGGCACAATCGTGGAATCCAGCCACGATGAAAAAGGAATTATCTGGCCAAAAATGGTTGCTCCTTATCATGTACACCTTGTTGCGCTTGGTAAAGAAGCGGAAACAAAAACAAGTGCGGAACAACTCTACAATGAGTTGCTTCAGGCAAACGTTGATGTGTTGTATGATGATAGAGATGAAACGGCAGGGAAAAAATTAAATGATGCTGATCTTATTGGCATACCGCTGCGTATTATCATCAGCAGGAGAACTCTGGAAGCAAAAAGCGTTGAATGGAAATTACGGAAAGAAAAAGACGGAAGATTGGTACGAAATGATAGGATTATCAATGAAATAAATGAGTGGATTATAACCAATAACCAATAACCAATAACCAATGATCAATGATCAATGATCAATAACCAATGATCAAATTCCAAACAAATTTAAAGCGCAAAATTCAAAATATTTCGAATTTATAATTTTGATCATTCAATATTGTTTGGAATTTGGTGCTTGATCATTGGTAATTATATATATTGGTCATTATATATATTGGTAATTTTCATTAAACCACTATGCCACGTATTCTCATCATAGGAAAGAATGGCATGCTTGGCCATGATTTGCAGAAAGTTTTCGCGCAGGAAGATTTCGTGGCTCTCTCCTCAAAAGAACTTGATGTCACGCAAAAAGATGCTGTTTTTGAACGTCTGATGACAATTCAGCCGAATATTGTCATCAATGCGGCCGGTTATACCGACGTTGACGGTGCTGAAACAGAACAGGACAAAGCCGATCTGGTCAACGGCTACGCTGCCGGGATTTTGGCAAAAGCAAGTCGTGAAATAGGCGCAACCCTCGTCCACTTCAGCACGGATTATGTTTTTGACGGAAAAAAGACTCAAGGATACGTGGAAGAAGATAAAACGTCTCCTATAAACGCTTATGGAAACTCAAAGGAACTGGGCGAAAAACTCATATTGGAAGAGATGGAATATGAGTCCTACCCGAACCAGTCGGCCGGAAAATATTTTTTGATCCGAACGTCATGGCTTTTTGGGCTTAATGGAGACAATTTTGTCAATACAATGCTCAAATTGGCGGCAAAACAAAAGAGAAAACGTGGGGGGGAAATTACCGTGGTCAATGATCAGGTTGGCAAACCGACATATACTCACGATCTTGCGCACCAAATAAAATGGCTTGTAGAAAGCAAAGAATATCCTTCGGGCATTTATCATATTACGAATGAGGGGACAACTTCCTGGTATGAATTTGCGAAAGCAATTTTTGGCTTGAAAAATCTCCCCATGGATGTGATACCATGCTCTTCCGCGAAATATGCCGCAATGGCAAAAAGACCCGCGCATTCCGCGCTCATCAATACAAAATTGCCACAACTTCGGCCCTGGCAGGATGCATTACTAGAATATCTTACATTATATGAAAATTGATCATTGGAAATTCATTGATAATTGTAAAAGGATAGCCCTCCGGGCACTTGATGGCTAGGGCCTACGCTCCGCTCCGGCCTAATTGATAATTGAAAATTATTTATGAAAGGTATTATCCTCGCAGGCGGCAACGGCCGCCGTCTCCACCCCCTCACAAATAGCACTAATAAACATCTTCTTCCCGTTTATGACCGGCCGATGATCATGTATCCTCTCTCAACGCTTGTGCAAGCCGGTATTCGTGAAATTTTGATTGTTACAGGGAAAGAACACGCCGGTGGATTTTTAAAGTTGCTGGGATCAGGCAAAGATTATGGCTGCAAAATTATTTATGAAACCCAGGACGCGGCCGGTGGCATAGCACAGGCGCTTGGTCTAGCGGAAAGTTTTGCAAATGAGCAAAATATTGCCGTTATTCTGGGGGACAATATTTTTGAAGCCTCGTTTAAAGACGCTGCCGTCACGTTTGAAGGACAGAAAGGCGCCCGTATTTTTCTAAAGAAAACAAAAGAAGCATATCGTTTTGGCGTGGCGGAACTGGATCGCGACAATAATGTTGTCAACATTGAAGAAAAGCCAAAACAGCCGAAAACATCTTATGCTGTCACCGGCTGTTATTTTTATGACGCGCGCGTTTTTGAAATTATTAAAACACTCAAGCCGTCCGCGCGCGGAGAGCTGGAAATTACAGATGTCAATAACGACTACATCAAAAAAGGGCTTATGGAAGCGCATTTTATTGATGGCCACTGGACAGATGCCGGTACATTTGAAAGCCTGTTTAGGGCGAATAGAATCGCCCGAAGCCTTGCGTTAAGGCAGTCCGACCGGTTTTTTACAAAAAAGGATTGCAGAGAAATATTGAATGCTGATGCTAAATAAGGCAGGATTGACTATTTTCCAAGAACACTAACTTCCAGCCTACATTTGTCTCCTGGCATCGATGTGGTTGTTGGGGCATCTTTGACTCCAAGGGTTGTCCAGCCTGGTAGTAATGACGTTTTGCCGGCAGCAACTGAAGCATATCGTCTTACGAGAGCTTCTTTAGCCGCCCCTCCCTCAATGCAGGCTTTTTGTGGATCCATAAAAAAATTCTTTCCGTCCGGCATGACAAATGCCGATTCAACATCCACTTTATATACTGTAAAACCTTTTGCATCACCATATACTGTACAATTTTCCCCTTTAGCACCCATAGCGATGGCAGCTGATGTTTCTACCGGGACGGTTTCCAGCTTATTCCCATTATAGTATAAAGCGAGTGCCTTATCGCCCTTAGAAGCTTGATAAGAATAACCTTTCTTATACCAATCCACTGCAAATCCCGTCACAGGCTTACAAAGTATGCTAAGCGTTTTTCCGCCAACAACCACAACTACTGGAGCTGTGTCGGCTGCCCCTGTGTCGGCTGCCCCTGTGTCTGATATACCAGTGTCTGCTATTCCTGTCTCGGAAGAACCAGTCTCGG
>CAYHVY010000052.1:0-7547 GCA_964360095.1 uncultured Candidatus Peribacteria bacterium
CAGTGATAATGTGCGTAATGTCGTACGATTAAAAGGCTTGGTAGTAGGTTTGAGAGCGAAGGTTGTCTTCTAAGGATATGTCGTAAAAGGTGAAGACAGAAGAGAAGGAGGAATAAATGGCTTATGGATAATGAAAATCGTTTTTCTTTTGAAATTACACATAGGCCTAAGGTTTGCGTTGCGCGTTTTTAAAACCCCGGAATAGCTTTATCCTCAACTTACCCCTACAAACCAGCCATATAATAACGATAAAACAATTGTGCGACATCGCCCCTCTTCATCCCTTCAGCAGGAAAAAAATACCCGTCAGGTGAAGCATCCACAAGAGCGTAATTTTTGGCATATTGAACATATTTCAAATACCATTCCGTTGACACATCTATGGGGGTGTCTTTATAGGGTGCTTTTTTTACCATAACGCTTGCAAAATCTTTCCCTGAAGCCGTAAAAAATATCTTCAACATTTCAACGCGGTTGACCTGCTGGTTGGGTTTTAGACTATGATCAGGATAGCCGGCTAAAATACCCCATGCCTTTGCCGTACGGACATATTTCATATACCACGCGCCGGGTTCAACATCGGTAAAACCCAACTTTGTGCCATCGTCAGCTAAAATAGATCTTAAAAATGCGAGCAACACGGTTTTGGCGGTTTCTACGCGATTAATGACATTCTTTGGCTGAAAACTGCCATCAGGATAACCACTGAAAATACCTTTTTCTTTGACATATTTAATCGCGGGACACATGGCATCAGTTACCAACACATCTATAAAGCCGGCACAACGATCACTGGGTGGCACAGGAGTTGGAACTGGTGTGGGAGTTGGTGAAGGCGGGACTGGATTCTGAAAAGTCACCTTGACCTGTTTATTATTATTACCGCTGCTGTTGCTTATTGTCGCCCTGATATAATAGTCCCCGCTGGGCACGGCGTATGATCCGTCTGTGACAGAACCATTCCACGCCCCGCTTTGAGCTCCAGCCGAAACATCCCTTGCATCCACAAGTTTATTAACGGCAGTGTCACTCATGTTATAAACGGTAAGGAAAAGTTTGCCGCTCACATTAAGGTTAAAACTTATCTTGGTGTATACAGACCCGTCGGAAGCGCCTGTAAAGGATGACGGCACAGCTTTAAGATCAGAAATAACCGGTGTCATAAGCGCAACCTTTGGCACTTCATAAGCACCCGGATCGTACGCAACCGTTCCATCACCATCACCATCCAAGGGGCGTATGGTTCCGAAATAATCATCTGTTACTGTGGCATTTTTTGAGCCTTTATCAATACATGTTGAACCTGCCCCGAATTTATGGCTTTTAGGATCAACCATATCGGAAGACAATGATAGTGAAAATTTTGGATCGCACATAAAATTGTTACCCAAAACGGCGACTTCGGCGCTATTGGCAAAAAAGCCGTTATACTGGTATGAAGCATCGCTTGAGTGCAAATTTAAAATAGTTGGACCTCCGCTATTATAGACAATAAGATTATCGTTGACTGTATTTAAAAGGCTGGATATAAAAACGACCGCGCTTTCGTCACCGCTCTTTATGGTGTTACGAGCCAAAGTATTATGTAAAAATGAACATTTGCCCAAAATATAGGCTACATGCGAAGCCGTTTCCGATAGAAAAAAATTATTGTAGATCATACCGCCATTCTGACATTGCAGGCTTGATCCGCCGGAATTATTATAGAAAAGATTATTGTTGGCGGTTATATTCCCATCCAGATACAGCACCGGTCCTATGGGAGAATTTTTGTAAAAAGTATTATTGCGCACAACGACATCGTTTGTGCCGCTTGCCGCAAGAGCCAAAGCCCCCACATCCTTGGAAGCGCTATCATGAAAAACATTATTTACAATTGAAACATGATAGGTTGTGGAACCCGTATTGTTAACAATCAACTGTGCTTTAAACCCACCTCCGCCAGCTATTTCCAAACCATTAACCACGCCACTAAGCGAATTGATGGCAAGAGCCAAATCGGCCCCCTTCATCCCAATAAAAGTTGGAGACGAACCTGGTGTGTTGCTGCTATAATCAGCATTCCAGCCGCCATAAATATTGATATTTTTTTTGTAGGTCGCTCCATCAAAAATCCACGGAAATGTCTCGCCGGAATACGTTCCGCCTTTGATATAAATCGTATCGTAATCATTAGCTTCCGGGGTTTTTTTGATAAAATTTACCGCATCAGTAATATTTTGCATGGGATGATCCTTATCCAGACCGCTTGCAAAAGGGGCGCCGAAAGCATCAACGTAAACAATACAATTTTTAAAATCATGACAGTTAAAAACGAGCGGAAGTGCCAAAGCGTACCCGGCAGTGAGGGAAAAAATAAGGCTTGTGAGCCAACCATAAATGACAGTTTTTTTCATAATTAATAAAAAATAAAGATAGCCCTCCGGGCACTTGATTCTTAACCGCAGCAAAGCCTGCGGTCTAATGATAGCCCTCCGGGCACTTGATGGCTAGGGCATCCGCTACGCTCCTGCCTAAGGATAAGTTTTAAATGTTCACACTGTGTAACGCTCAAAAGCAATAATCGTTACAGGACAGGCTTTGTTTCATGCCATTTTGTGGCTTCCTCATAAGCAAAACCTACATGTAACAACATATCTTCGCTAAACTGGGGTCCAATCAATTGCATGCCGACAGGTAGTTTTGTTGATGTAAAACCGCAGGGAACACTTAAAGCGGGCACACCGGCGCAATTGACAGGAATGGTAAAAACGTCAGCTAAATACATCGCTAGCGGATCCTGGGCTTTTTCTCCAATCTTAAAGGCGGGAAAAGGCGAAACAGGTGTCACGATTACATCAACCTGTTTAAAAGCCTCTTCAAAATCACGAATAATGAGTGTGCGCACTTTCTGCGCTTTCAGATAGTATGCATCGTAATATCCGGCAGACAGCACATATGTTCCAATCATGATGCGGCGCTTGATTTCATCGCCAAAACCGGCATTACGGGCTTCATAATAATAATCAATAAAATCTTTGACTGTCCCTTTTGGCTTGGAACCATAGCGAATACCGTCAAAACGCGCCAGATTCGCGGAAAGCTCGGCCGGCATCGCGACATAGTACACGGCAACAGCATAATCGGTATACGGCAGGCTGATATTGTGAATTGTCGCTCCAAGTTTTTCATATTCTTTCAGAGCCTGGCGAACGCATTTTTCAACATCAGCATCAATCCCCTCTCCAAAATATTCTTTTGGAATACCAATTTTTAGGCCTTTAATTGTTTTTCCAAGGTTTTTAGTATAATCGGGAACAGGCACATCAGGAGTCGTAGCGTCACGCCTGTCATGGCCGGCAATATGATTCAAAACCATGGCCGCGTCAGTAACAGTTTTTGTAATGGGACCGATCGTATCCCAGGATGAAGCCATTGCGGTAACGCCGCTTCTGGAAACACGCCCGTATGTCACTTTTAAACCAACCACCCCGCAAAACGACGCAGGCCCACGGATAGAACCGCCAGTATCCGTTCCCAAAGCATAAAAACCAAGGTCGGCAGCCACCGCCGCAGCGGAACCGCCGGACGAACCGCCAGCCACACATGTCATATCCCATGGATTTTTTGTTGGTCCAAAACAGGAATGTTCTGTTGAGCCGCCGCAGGCAAATTCATCCATATTCTGCTTGCCAAGCAAAACCAATCCGGCTTCTTTCAATTTCGTCACCACGGTAGCATCATACGGCGGAATAAAATTTTTGAGTATTGGGGAAGCGCAGGTTGTGCGTATTTCTTCAGTATTAAAAATGTCTTTGAGTCCCGCCGGCACGCCGGTAAGCGGCGTGACGTTTTTCTCACTGGCAAGGCGAATGTCTGCCTCCTGTGCCATTTGCAGAGCTTCTTTTTCCGTGATGGTTATATATGCATTAAGCTTGGGATTTAGGGCTTTCACGCGTTCAAGAACCGCTTTTGTCAGCTCATATGAAGAAAATTTCTTTGACCGCAGGCCATCAGAAGCCTCCAATAATGTGAGAGAATACAACATATTGTTAAGGCCGTAAGGAACGGTTTGAAACCGTTCCTTACGGATTACAGATTACAAAACAATAACCGACTGCACCTTGATCTGCTCTTTTTCAAGCGGTAATTCGCTGCACTTCAAAAGCATGTCGCGTTCAGAGAAGCGTTCAGTTTCATCCTTACGCATAACATTTTTTAAACCAGTCACCTGCGAGGTTGGCTCAACTCCTTTCACATCAACGCCATTAAGCTTTTCCACATAAGCAAAAATATCACTCAACTGTTTTGAAAATTTTTCGCATTCTTCAGTTGATATACCGAGTCTGGCCAATTTAGCAATGTGGCGAACCTGTGCAGGAGTAAGCATGCTATTGAATTTTGAATTTTGAATTTCGAATTATGGAGAATGTGAAATTTCGCGCATTATGATATCATCAGAATGTCCGGAATAACAGTTAAAATGAACACTATTGAAAACATCAAAAAAATCGCGCTGATCTTTTTTATTGTTTTGGGAATGGCCCATATCGGCGGCAGCCTGATGGGGGCGAACCGTTATTTTTTGCCTTTCCCGTTGATAATAAGCCGCATTCTTGATGTTCCATTCGCGATGATCACCCTTATCTATGGCCTTGTTAGCGTGCGGGCGAATATGACGAAAGAAAAAAATCATAAAATGGCAAATATTGCCATTGTTACAGCTTGTTTTATTATTTTCGCAGGTTTAGTGTATATCAGCTTTTTTATTCCAGATAGAGTCAATGTCTAATACCATTTTTAAAAAAGTTATTGCTTTCGGAACATTTGACATTTTTCATGCGGGTCATGAAAATTATTTAAAGCAGGCAAAAGCCCTTGGAGATTATTTAATCGTGATTATCGCGCGTGATGAAACGGTCAAAAAAATTAAGGGAAGACCGGCAGCGCAAAATGAACGCCAAAGGCTCAAAATCGTCAAAAATAGCGGGATAGCGGATAAAGTGATTTTGGGTTACAAAGGCGACAAACATAAGGTTTTGAAAAAATTTCGTCCGGATGTAATCGCGCTTGGCTATGATCAGTTTATTTTTACACAGCGTATTGAAAAAACCCTTATTGATCTGAAGCTCAACGCTACGATTGTACGATTGCAACCTTATTATGCTCAAATGTATAAATCATCATTGATAAGAAAAGAAACGGAAATTCCAGTATCAAACGCACAGTATGGCTAATAATTCAATTGTTCAATCTCAAATTCAGGGCAACTTTCTACGCGCTTTTACAAATAGTCTGGGGCTGGGGCTGCGGAATTTTTGGAGAAATAAGATGCTTTCCATAGCCACTGTTCTTGTGATTGCCGTTATTGTCTTTATTTTCAATGTTATTCTGGTTGTTCATTTTATTGGAAATCAGACGTTAAAAGCCCTAAGCGAACGCGTTGACGTTGTGATCTATCTTCAGGACGATGTCAGTTTTTATGACGCGCAAACTTTTTTGAAAGCTCTAAAAGATATGGAAGAAATTCGGACAGCCACCTATACTTCAAAAGAAGAGGCGCTGGAAGTCGTGGCAAAAACGCATCCAAAAACGGCGGAATTTCTAAAGAAATTTGATTTGAAAAATCCCCTTCCGCCAAGCATCAGCATAACCCTCCAAAAACCCGAAGATTATCAAAAGGTTGAAAATTTTCTTGAAAAAGGCGAATACAAAACACTTCTAAAAAACTATGTCGCTGATGGCGGAACCGGTGAAAACGCCATACTTTCCAGTGTCGCCAAAAACCTGGCCAACATGAGCCGTTTTGTAAGACAGATCATTTTTTGGCTTGTGCTGGTGTTTGTTCTCGGCGGAACCCTCGTCATCATGAATGCCATTCAATTGACCATTTACATGCGCCGCCAGGAAATCAATATTATGCGTCTGGTGGGAGCGACTCCCATATTTATGCGTCTTCCTTTTATTTTTGAGGGAGTGCTGTATGCGTGCTCTGCCATCATGACAAGTTTTCTTTTTCTTCTTCTTTTGAGCAAAAACATCCAGATTGAAAACAGCACATTGTGGAACTATTACAACGCTCTTGAAATCGGCAAAGTTTTCTGGGTTGAATTGGCAATCACCAGTGTTCTTGGCGTTATCAGCAGTTTCGCCGCAGTCCAGCAGTACGCAAAAGGAAAAGAACACACGCTATAATGATCAATAACCAATGATCAAATTTCAAACAAATTCAAATGACCGAAATCCAAAATATTTTTAATTTTGTGCTTTGAATTTTGCATTTGTTTGGAATTTGGCGCTTGATCATTGATCATTTTCAACATTTGGCGCTTGATCATTGATCATTTTCAACATTTGGCGCTTGATCATTGGTCATTTTCAACATTTGGCGCTTGATCATTGGAATTTCTCCACTATGCAACGTTCTTTCAACACACGGGCAGTAATCCTTCAAAAAAGACCGATTGGCGAAAACGACGTCAGCATAACTCTTTATTGCCCATCTTTGGGGAAAATCCAGGCCATTGCCAAAGGCGCGCGCAAAATCGCAAGCCATTGGAGCGGACATTTGGAACCATTAAATCTCTGCAAAATACAACTCTACAAGAGCACTACGTGGTTTACAATTACTCAATGCCAGATTGAACAAAATTTTAATAATATTTACAAAAGTGTAGAGACGCTAACTTGCGCCATGCTGATTTTGGAAATTTTCCAAAAAAGCACATGCGACCTGGAACATAGCATGGAATTATTTGACCTTATTTGGGAAACTTTTCATCGCCTCAATTTGTCTTATCCGGCATTTCTGGCGCTTGAACGGTTTAAATTGCAGCTTTTAAAATTGAACGGAGCACTGCCAAATGTTGCCACATGCGCTTTTTGCCGCCAACGCTGGAATGCTCTTTCTAATATCTGGCTTGATCCAAATGGCCATTTAAGCTGTGATAAATGCAGAGAGACAGATAATGTAAGGGCAGGTAACAGCCTGGCCTTAAACCTAAGACCTTGCAACCGTATCTCTTTTGAGATCATCAAGTTAATTTGTTATCTCCTGGGGAAAAATCAGCCAAAAAATATCAAAATTCACATTTCATCAAGCCAAAAACAACAACTTCAACTCATCACGCACACTTTTTTACAACACTTCATAAACCGCGAAATCATCGGAGAAAAAATCCACGCAAAAATGGCGGGTGGATAAGGATAGCCCTCCGGGCACTTGATGGCTAGGGCTTCCGCTACGCTCCAGCCTAGAGGAAAATATTGATTGTGTATCAAAATAATCATAGTATTCATTCAATCAGACGAATCATGGTTCAAGACATTTCCGCCACATCCATCACGTTGCACACCCTTTTGAGCCGTTCAATAAGCTTTTTTAACTGTTCCTCATTTAATACTTCCACAATCATCTGTCTTTCAATCGTACCATTATTCTGTTTTTTAAAGCTGACGGAGAAGTCAACAATGTTAATATTGAAACTGGCGACAATGTCTGCAATATCACGAATAAGACCCACGCGGTCGCGTGCCTTCAAATGAATAGTGACAGGATAAACCTTCTT
>CAYHVY010000053.1:0-7280 GCA_964360095.1 uncultured Candidatus Peribacteria bacterium
TGAGTGGAGCCTATCTGAGTGAAGCCTACCTGAGTGGAGCCTACCTGAGTGGAGCCAATCTGCATGGTGCAACAGGACTAGAACCAAAACAATTAGTGTCCGCCATTTTTGATGGAGTTACGATAGACCAACCTACTATGGAAATCCTCTTAAATACACAACAGCTAATCGCAAAAAGCTGGGTTGTGGATTGATGTTGTTTGAAATTTAATCGTTGTTATTCCAGTAATGATTCTTCTCAAAATAAACGTTTTTTTGCCCTGCTCACACGTATAAACCCTCCGCAGGCCAGAATCTCAACCTTTCGTTTTTCAAGTTCATCCATAAGCAGATTGACGCCGAGGCTGTCGCTGGCCATGTGACCGGTAATAACGACGTTTAAATGATGTTTTTCAGCCAGTTTGCGGTGCTCTTCGGGAATGTGCATCGCCAAAATGGTACCCACGCCGGCATGAGCCATTTTTTCATAAATATCTTTGGAACCGGAAGTGCCGCCGGTAAAGCCAGAAAAAGAAATTTTCCCAACCCGCGACTTTTCATCACCGGCAAAAATCGTAGGGCCGTTGCCCATTTTTTTTGCCTGCTGAAATTCCGGAAGTTCAAGAAGACAGTCTAGAATATCGCTCACATATTTCGGTTTTTTCTTCGTGATGTAATTTTTCATGAACCAGTAACATTGATTGTCGGCAAATGTGTGAAAACAGGCCAAAGGAATATTCAACAACTCCGCCGCGTTGACCACCTGAAAATGATTTGCCGGATGCAAAGCGCGGTTAAGGTCGCCGACGCGTTTTTTCATCAATTTTTCAACAATATTCACGGGCACGCCTTCCATCATCGCGATATCTTCCTGCAAATCCATAACCTGTGTAAGACTTATCAGGCTCCGTCCTTCGGGGTGATGCGCTATCACGGCATCAATTTTCTTATCTGACTTTGAAAGCTCATGCGCAAGCAACACTTCCCCAACGGAAATATCAATGCCAACCAAAACTTTTTTTAAAGGCGTTTTGGGATCTCCAAATTCAATACGGCTGTCTAGAAACGGGTTATTCAGGCTTTCCAAATCAAAATAAAGTTTCTTTTTTTCTTCCAGTTTTTCATACTCCTGTTTTAGTTTTTTTAGTTGTTCATCAATATCTTTTTTTGTTCTTGGGCCGCGTTTAATGGCTAAATCTTTTGCGATTTCATAAGTTTTTTGAAGAGTAATCATGAATAAAAAACAGTAATAAAAATAATACTGCTGAATACTAACATATGACAACATCTCAAAGGAAGAAGCATATATTAAATCATAGTATTCATTCAATCAGACGAATCACAGTTCAAGACAATCAGACGAATCATAGTTCAAGACAATATCAATAATTTTTGATATCATTGCCGCACGATTATGAAATTCAGGCGAATCAAATATCATCTTTGGCGAAAATATCATGATGTCCGACGAAAGGATATAAGCTGGCCCCATATGTTGTTTCGCGCGGGGTTGTTGATTTTGGGCATGCTGCTTCTTGGAATACTTTTCATCGGTGTTTCAATTGCTTTTTTGAGCATAGGACTGCCCAACGTTCGCGATCTTGATAAAATTTCCGTCGCCCAGTCCACAACCATTTATGATCGCGAAGGAAATATTCTATATGTAAAACACGGCGGAGAAAACCGCCAATATGTTCCATATCCGGAAATTTCCCCTCTGCTTGTAAATGCCACCATTTCAATTGAAGACGCGCAATATTTTGAACATCCAGGGTTTAACGCCGCGGGTATTGTTCGAGCTTTTATGAATAATATTTTTCGTTTGCGCGGCAGTGAACAGGGCGGCTCAACAATTACCCAGCAATACATCAAAAACAGTTTTTTAAGTTCGGAAAAATCCTACATTAGAAAACTCAAAGAACTTATCCTGTCCATAGAACTTGAAAAAGCTTTTGATAAAAAGAAAATTCTGGAACTTTATTTAAACAAAATTCCTTACGGCAACAATGCTTATGGCGCTGAAAAGGCGGCGCAAGTCTATTTCAACAAGCACGCGAAAGACATTGATCTTGCCGAAAGCGCTCTGCTCGCTGCCATTCCCAAGGCTCCAACATACTTTAATCCATATGGTCCGCATCTCTACTCTACCCTCTCCAGACAATTTACCGCGGAAAATTTATTGTTCAGGAATATTAAAAATGAAGGGGATTTAAAAGAAAATGAATTCCTCCGGGGCTTGATTGGAAAAGAGGCAAGTTTCAGTGAAAATGGCAAAGTATACATCCAGGGACGCAGCGATCTTGTTTTGAAACGCATGGAAAAACTTGGATATATCACTGAAGAAGAAATGAAAGCGGCGCTGGACAAAATTCACACCATCACGTTTAAAGAATACCGTGAACCGATTAAGCATCCCCACTTTGTTTTTCATGTGATCGGCCAGTTGGAAGAAAAATATGGCAAGGAAGTCGTGGAGCAGGGAGGATTGAGTGTTTATACTACTCTTGACCCAAAAATGCAGGCGGCGGCGGAAAAAATCATCAGAGAAATGGCGCCGGAAAATGAAAAAAAGTTTCATACAAAAAATGCGGCGCTGGTAGCGATTGACCCTCAAACAGGCCAAATTCTCAGCATGGTCGGCTCGCGTGACTATTTTGATAAAAGCATTGATGGAAATGAAAACGTGGCGCTGGATTATCGTCAGCCCGGATCTTCTTTTAAGCCTTTTGTTTACGCGCAAGCTTTTTACAATCGTTACGGTCCGGCTTCGGTTGTTTTTGACACGGAGACAAATTTTAAGGGCGCTTTTCCTAAAGATTTTGACGGCAAATTCAGGGGACCAATGACTATACGTACGGCTCTGGGGCAATCCCGAAATATTCCCGCGATCAAGGCGTATTTTCTTGCCGGAGAACAAAAACCGATTATTGAACTTGCCATGCGCATGGGGATCAATTTTATTGATCCTAATCTGGATTTTGGGTGGCCGCTGGCCATTGGAGCAGGTGAAGTGCGCCTGATGGACATGGTTTCGGCATTTGGTGTCTTTGCGAACAGCGGCGTGCGCCATAAACCGTTGTCAGTTCTAAAAATACAAAACGCCCGCGGTGACATCCTGGAGGAATGGAAACCAGATGAAGGATTACCCGTTCTGGATCCGCAGATCGCTTACCTGATCAATAGTATTTTGTCAGATCAATCGGTAAGGCTCGGTAAAAATCTTACCATCCCGGACCATGTCAATGCAGCCAAAACCGGCACAAGCAACCGTACTGTAACAAAGCCAAATGGGGATAAAACTTATTATCCGCATGATCTGTGGGCACTTGGATATACGACAAATCTGGTTGCCGGTGTCTGGACTGGAAATAATCGCGACAGTGATGGAAATTTGGCTCTGAATGCCGATGGATACAACGTATCCGCGCCAATCTGGAAAGCTTTCATGGTTGAGGCTTTAAAAGACACTCCGTCAGAAGACTTTCCCATGCCGGAAGGAATAAAAAAAGTGACTGTCGCCGCGGCAAGCGGAAAATTGCCAGGGTCAGCAACTCCATCAAATCAAACAAGAACTGATATTTTTGCAAGTTTTTCTGTTCCAACGGAAATAGATAACAGTTACGTTCAAGTTGAAATTGATAGTTTTTGCGACAAACTGGCCACCGAATTGACACCGCCGGAAATGAGAAGAAAGGTTACTTATGTCAATCAGCACGATATTGCGCCATTACCTGAATGGGAAAAAGGAGCCCAGGAATGGCTGAAAGGGCGTTTTGGAGAGGTAGATGCCGAAAACAACACAGGAACAATCATTGGCCCTCCTCCAACGGAAACATGCCCTAACCGGAGTGCGGAAAATTATGCTAAAAAACCTGTAATTTCCATTATTAATCCGCCAAATGGAGCGCTTGTAAATGTCGCAAGCAGAGTGAATGTTGCTGTCCAGATAAATGCGCCAAATGGTATAAGTAAAGTTGAATTTTATCTGGATGATGAATTCAAATATTCAACCGTAACACCCCCTTATGATGGACTTATTAGATTGCCACGTGGCGAATCTGAAAATACAAAACATTTGATCACAGCCAAAATTTTTGACCAGGCCGGATTTATCGGTTCGGCAAATATACAGGTAACGACGTTTTAAAAAATTGCAACTTTTTAAAATATCTGATAGTATACTTTCGGAAAGTTTACTTTATACCTTATATTTATGAGCCACACTGCATTGCCTTCTGTAAAAGGCCAAATTACAATTCCGCCGGCTATTCGGGAAAAATATCACATAAGTAAAAATACGCCGGTTCTTATTGAAGATAAAGGAAACGGCATCATTACTCTTCAGGTAATGAATATGGTTGACCAGGATACCATCAGTTACTATGAAAATGAAAAAGAATTCGGCCTACACTTTAACAAAGGCATTGATCCTGAAATTCTTCTAAAAGCCATTAAAAAAATCGATGGATAAAATCCACAAATTTTTCAATAAGCTGAACAGAAAAGACCGGGCGATATTCACAAAGCTTTTTTCATCAATTCAGACGCTTAATCTCGATGGTTATGATATAAAAGCATTAAGTGGCATGAAAGGGATATTTCGTTTACGTAAGGGTTCCATACGCATTGTATTTGCAAAATATAACAAAAAAGGGATCATTCTGAATATTGGCTTTCGGAAGGATATCTACAAAAGTAAAGGTATCGGGCTGTAGCGCAGTTGGCTAGCGCGCATGCATGGGGTGCATGAGGTCGTGGGTTCAAATCCCGCCAGCCCGACCAAGTCATATGACAAAAATATCCATATGCAAAAATGTAAACAATGTACCGTAAACTTTGAAATTACCCAGGAGGATAAGAAATTTTATTCTAAACTTTCAATTTCGGAACCAACTTTATGCCCCGACTGTAGACAACAACGCCGGCTGTCTTTTCGCAATGAACGTACTCTATATCAGAGAAAATGTGATCTTTGTAAAAAAGATATTATATCAATCTACTCATCAGATAAGCCCTTTCCAGTTTATTGCCAAACTTGTTTCTGGAGCGATCAATGGGATGCGCTTGATTATGGTAAAGATCTGGATTTTCAAAAAGATTTTTTTGAGCAATATAAAAAGTTGATGCTGTCTACGCCACGTTTGGCAATTATCAATAAACAATCTGAGAATAGCGAGTATTGTAACTATTCTTTTGCCAATAAAAACTGTTACCTGACTTTTGGAAATCATTATGAAGAAGACTGTCTTTACGGCCATTATTCAACAAAAAATAAAGATTGTGTTGATTATCTTCAGCTTTATAAAAGTGAACTTTGCTATGAGTGCAATTTTTCGAAAAATTGCTATTCTTCCGTTTATCTTGACCATTGCGAGAACTCCCAAAACTGCTATTTTTCAGTCGATTTAAAAGGATGTAAAAATTGTCTCTTTTCTTCAAATCTTCGACATAAAGAATATTATATCTTCAATAAGCCCTCTACAAAGGAGGAATATTTCAGACAGCTGGAAGCATATCAATTAAATACAGAGAAAGGATTTTCAAAAGCCAAAGCCTACTATCTTGATGAATTTCGTACAAAATTTCCTTTTCGTTCGGTATATCAGTCAAACTGTGAGCATTGCGATGGCAATAATAACAATAATTCAAAAAACCTTCGTTCCTGTTTTGATACCGCAAACTCTGAAGATAATGCCTATAGTTACCAGATAGATGAGACGTACAGCTCCATGGATATCAATTGCAGCGGATATGATCGTTGTGAATTAGATTATCAAACTATTGGCTGTTCAGGAACATTCCATTGCCTCTTTGTTGATTCTTGCTGGCATGATAGTAATTTATTTTACTGTAACCTGACTTTTTCCTCGCAGAACTGCTTCGGCTGTATCGGCTTGAATCAAAAAAAATACTGCATCCTCAACAAACAATATTCGCAAGGGGAATATGAAAAACTCGTACCGCAAATTATTGAATATATGAAAACCAGGAATGAATGGGGAGAATTTTTCCCGGCCGCGTTTTCTCCTTTTGCCTACAACGAAACTGTGGCTCAGGAATATTTTCCATTGGATAAAACAACAGCCCTTGCCAGGGGTTATCGCTGGAAAGATCAGGAACAAAAAGAATACAAAGCTCAAACATATAAAATTCCTGATCGAATCAACGATGTCCCTGACAGTATCAGTAATGAAATTTTGGCATGTTGCGAATGCGGAAAAAATTTCCGTGTTATCAAACAAGAGATAAAATTTTACAAAAAAATGAATATTCCGGTTCCCCGTAAATGCCCGGATTGTCGGCATCAAGGTCGCATAAAACGAAGAAATCCGCGCAGGCTCTGGGATCGAAATTGCGCAAAATGCGGCAATAAAATTCAAACAACTTATTCCACGGATCGTCCTGAAACAGTATATTGTGAAAAATGCTATTTAAAAGAGATATACTAAGAATGACGGCTTCCTATTGAAAAATTAAAATACAGAGTATATACTTTGGTTAGTAATTAACTTCCTAAATATGGCTACAACTGTGATGACAGTAAAAGTTGAAAAAAAACTCAAGGTAGAAGCTCATAAAACAGCTGAAGAACTGGGCTTTCCACTTGGAACTCTTGTGAATGCGTTTTTGCGTCAATTTGTAAGAAACAAAACAATTTATTTTACAGTGCTGAAAACAGAGGTAATGAGCAGGGAAATGGAAAAGCAGCTTAATGAAATCGAAAAAGATATTATTACTGGAAAAAATATTTCTCCTTCATTTGACAATATTAAAGATACTTTAGCCCGCTTAAAAAGTACATGAAATACAGATTTCATAATCATTTTCAAAAATCCTATAACAAACTGCCAAAAAAACTTCAAATTAAAGTAGATGAAAAACTGATTCTTTTCGCTGAAAATCCTTGCGCATCAAGTCTAAATAATCATTTACTGATCGGAAAATATAAAAATTACAGAAGTATAAATATCACTGGAGATTACAGGGCAATTTATAAGAAATTATCTAAAAATGAAATAATCCTGGTCAAATTGGGCACGCATTCAAAATTATATGAATAAAAAGTTATCTTACACTCTCAAACATTCTTAACAGTCATTATCATGAATTATACTTTTCTCACAGGCCTCATTGGCTCGCTCGTGCTTGTAGCAGGAGCGGCATGGCCGGAAAGCAAAGATGTTAAACGTGCCACAAAATCCGTCAGAGATTGGCTTTTTGCGATCGGGGGATTTATCATGCTGCTTTATGCCTTTCTTGGCTCCCAACAGCCCACAACCTCCACCCTAAAACGTAGTCTC
>CAYHVY010000054.1:0-7183 GCA_964360095.1 uncultured Candidatus Peribacteria bacterium
TAATATCACCACTATTAAATACAAAATTTGAAACAATATCTTCAGAATTATTTTCAATAACAATGTCGGCCACTTGCAGGCATCCGTCCGATTGATTCCGCATCTGAACTGTCAACACCCAACACACTTCTGAATGCCCCTGCGTTTGAAGACTCGGCAGTATCTTCATTCAATGCAGCACTTCTAACCACTATCTTTTTCCCATCAAATCTACTTTTTATTGAATTTATGATTTCTGTCGCATCTTGATCCCAGTCTGATTCTTGAAATTTATATAATTGCTCTACGATAGATTTCTTTAACAAGCCTGCCAAAACGTCCAGCGTGTCTGCTTTGCTTACAAATTTCCCTAAATGTCTTTCTTGTAATTCCGTAGTTAAAGATGGTTAAGCAATATCTCTCAGTCTCCATTTTGTATCTGAGCCCACCATAGTGATGATATGTATCACTTGTCAGGTGAATCTGTCAATCGTCTCGTAATGCGGCATGTGGCTCTAAAACCATTCACTTCGGTTTTTTATAAGCCCCCATGGCAGGAATTCGGCGAGGTTTGTGTGTATAATGGCTAGGGAAAATCGGCCACCTCAATTTGGCAAAAATAGTATAGGGATGATTGTTGTTTTAGTGAATGCATTTGTATTTTCCCGCGCCGCCCGCCCCCTTTCGGGCGGTGCGTTGTGTTGTGCGTGAATGCGCCAGCATGCATTGCCCCCTTTCAATGCACGCTGGCGCAGGGTGGTCAATTGATCAGTTTTTCAAAAATTCTCTGGAATCTAGCTTCCAGAACCTTTAAAATGAGTCCGAACTTCATTGTAGAAGGCCAGAAAATGGCTTATGCCTAAATTCAAGCTCTAATTCCGCATAGCGTCCCGTAATGTCTTTCTATAAACCATTTCTGTATTTTTGGCCATTTCTTTCGCGTCAAATTGTTGTACTCGTTTAAGTCCTTCGGAAGCTAGTTTTTGCCGTAAAGCTTTATTGTTTACAAGTAATATGATTTTTTCCGCAAGGGCAGAGCTGTTTTCGCTTTCAACAAGCAAACCGCTTTTTTGATTTTCCACAATTTCCGGAATGCCGCCAACACGACTCGCAACAATTGGTATTCCTGCCGCCATGGCTTCAAGTAAAACCAGTCCAAATGCCTCTTTAATGCTAGGTAATACAAATATATCGCTTGCTTTCAGGATGTTGATAACATTATCCTGATGTCCCAATAATATAATTTTACGTTCAAGACCCAGACGATTTATTAATATCTGCAGTTCTTTTTTCTGTGGACCTTCTCCAGCAATAACAAGTTTACAATTTGGCTTCTGCTTAAGCACTTTTGGCATGGCCGCGATCAAATATTTCAGCCCTTTACGCGGATGCAGCGCGGCAACGCTGGTAATGATAAAATCGGTAGGGAACGGTTTCAAACCGTTCCCTACCGATTTAAAAACCTCTTTTTTACCGTCCGTGGCGGATAAAAAACCGTCCTGATCAATACCATTATGAACGACACTGATTTTTCCTTTTATTTCAGGGTACCATTGCAACATTTTTTTAGCGTTGTCGTGAGAAATTGCAATAGTATGATTTGTTTTTTTCAACGCCATTTTTTTGAAGATTTTTTTTATGCCTTTCAAAATAAATGGGTCGTGTTCAGTCGCCACGATTTTTGTTTTTTGTTTATTTGAAGCCATAAAAGCATAACGGCCCGCGCCCGGATTCCACAAATGAATGTGAAAAATATCAGGCTTTTCTTTTTGCAACAATTTTTTTAGTTGAAAAAACTGGCGCGGATCATGTTTGTGCCAGGCAGAAAGCCGTATTACCGGATTGTCCGTGGTAGATTCTTTTTTGATGGCATTGCACCAGCGATCTAAACTTTTAAATGTTGAACAAATAATTTTTACTTCGTTACCAAAATCGCGCAGATATTTTGCAAGCAGCAGCATTTGTTTTTCTGCTCCTCCCGCGATCGGCGTATCAGTATAAAGAAAAATCTTTTTCATACTTCAATCAAAAACTAACGCTTATAATAACATGGTACAATGTCATCAAAATAGCAATTTACCGGTAAGAATAAGATCTAAAACATGCTTAAAAAAGCGCCGCAAACAAAACTTCATATAGTCATTCTATTTGCAATCAGTCTGATCCTTTTAATCAACGTCTTTGCGGTGAAAGAATTGGATTTTTTTGACATCCCTATCTTTTTCGTCATGGCTATCATGGTGGAACTTCTTTTCATCATGCTCTTTTTTTATGAATTAATTCAAGTTTTACAAACTCCTTTAAAAATAATCTGGTCCCTTCTTTTTGCTGCCTGGAAAGGTATTCAGCAGAATAATTACTTTTTACGGGCGAGAAGGCAATACCCGGCATTGTTTAAATGGATCGGTGAAAGATTTTCAATCAAAAGCCATAAAGGTCTTATACTGACAATCGGCGTATTAATGGCAATTTTCTTTTTAGGCCTCTTTCTGGGTATCGCCGAAGATGTTCAGTTTAAGGATCTAATTATAAGCGTTGACCAAAGAATCCTCAATCTTATGCCAAGGATTAGAACAGGGGAACAGACGGAATTTTTTAGCTTTGTTACCTTCCTTGCAAATTGGCAGTCGGTAATTTTTACTTCACTTATAACACTTATATTTTTATTACGAAAAAAACAAAAATTCACAGGCATTCTTTATGCATCAAGTTTAATTAGCGCTGAAGGCAGCGTATTTCTCCTCAAGCATATTTTTGGACGCGCGCGCCCTTCGCCTGCATTAAGCCTTATTTTTGAAGACGGTTTTAGTTTTCCAAGCGGCCACGCTGTTGCCGGAACAGTCATGTTTGGCTTTTTAGCCTATTTAATAATTAAATCAATTAAACACTCTTTATCAAAAATATTGGTATTTCTTGGAAGTATTTTCGTCATTGTTTTGATTGCGTTGAGCAGGATTTATTTAGGTGTCCATTATCCAAGCGATGTTCTGGGGAGCATCCTGCTTGGTTGTTTTTTGTTGAGCATTTTTATCACCATTTCTGAAATCAATGAACGGTTTAATCTCTTTAAACAGGAGAAAACAAGATCACTCCGGGAGCTGCGGATTGTTCCAGTTCTGCTAATTTTATTTTCTCTTTTCCTGAATACGTATTTCATCAAAATTCAAGAAACAAAAATAGATACCCATCCAAAAATGCTTTCCACGGTTGATGAAAAAACAGTAGAGCAGTTGCCGCATTACAGTGAAACACTTATCGGAGGACAGATGGAGCCGGTAAGTTTCATTTATATCGGACATCAGGAACAAATTGAAAATCTATTTGAAAAACATGGATGGTACAAAGCCGATCCCTCTACTGTTTCAAATACTTTAAAAGCCATATCAATCGGCATCAGAAATGAACAATACTTTAACGGACCAGTTACGCCGTCATACCTCAACGCCATGCCAAATGACATTGCGTTTGAACAGCCAATAAGCGGCGGTACCTTCAGGCAAAGGCACCACACCCGCTTATGGAAAATTGATTATATTTTTCCGGACGGCCGGGAAATTTGGATGGCAACGGCAAGCTTTGACAAAGGAGTGAAGCTCAGTTCCCACTATCTTCCAACCCATGCTATTGATTCAAACATTGATGCTGAAAGAAGTTTTATTATAGAATCGCTCGGCTTAATGAATATAAAATATATTCAGATTGTTCCGCCGCAGTTAGGCAAAAACAGCGCCGGCGACGAGTTTTTTACAGACGGCAAAGCGGCGATTGTAGATATTGCGAAGATGTGAATTTTCCGCTCAATTCCCTCAAAAAAGTTTTACATACCTGACACCCAATTGGTGGGCCAGCTGGGAGTCGAACCCAGGACCGTCTCCTTAAGAGGGAGCTGCTCTACCAACTGAGCTACTGACCCCTGAATAAAATCAATGAACCTCTGAAAGTTGTATTTTTCTATTTCAGATCCACCCTAATGTGAATTGTCTTTTACTACACTGATTCCCACTAAATCGTCGGCACTTCGTTGGCCGGTTTTACGATAATAGTTCCTTTCATGAACGGGTGTGGGGCGCAATGATAGTCATAAGTTCCGGGCTCCTTGAAGGTGAATTCCCACGTTTGTCCGTTATTAAGAAGTCCACTCTCAAATTTGCCACTATCGCTGGTGACGGTATGCGCTACCGAATCTTTATTCATCCATTTTACCGTTGTTCCGACTCCAACGGTCATTGAATTTACATTAAACGCAAAACCTTCAATTTTTACACCCAAAAACACCGGCTCCGGCTTTGATGCACCGCCACCGCCACCGGAAGAACCTGGATTTACAGGTCCAGTTGGCTCTTTTTTCGGGTCACGCACTTCTGTTGAGGTTTGAGTTATTGTTTCATCATTTTTTGACGCTTCGCTTTTATCAGCCGAGGGCGTTTTGATTTTTCCATTTTCTTTCACTTTTATTAGACGGTATATGGTTTCGGTAAGCCTTGCCCGGGTCATGTCACGATCAGGATAAATTTTCCCATCACTGTCAGCGTCAATCAGTTTATTGTCTTTGGCGTATTGAAGATATTTGGCATACCATTGATCTTTTTTAGCATCTTTGTAGGGATTTTCGTTGACCGTGATTCCGGAAAGATCAGTATTGTTTGCGACTAAAAGCATTTTTAAACTTTCCACCAGATTGACGGTTTTCACAGGCTTAAACGTTTTATCTTTGTAACCCTGCACAATGTTCAATTCAAGCCCTTTTAGCATGTATTTGGCGTACCATTCATTTTTTTCCATATCTTTAAAGCCGCCGGTTCCGGTTTTATCCGGAACATTTATTTTTGATCCAAGCAATATTATTTTCAAAGCCTCAACGCGGTTTACGGTTTTATTTGGCTTAAAAGTTCCGTCTGCATAACCTCCGATTATTTCCCGATTTTTCAATTCAACAATCGCATTCAAATTTTGATGATCATCCGATACATCCTTGAAAGGCGAAGCGCTGGCAAGGCCTTCCAAAATCAGTAATAAACCTAAACTGGCCGTGACGATTGAGAAATATTTTATTTTAATCATAAAATTTTAATAAGGGTTAAAAATAACTACGAGCAACATGATACAGCAATACAACACTCATTGCCATGAAAAAACAAAAGTCCATTTTATTTCTGGTGCCCGGGGCGGGACTTGAACCCGCAAGCCTTGCGGCGCAACATTTTAAGTGTTGTGAGTTTGCCAATTTCTCCACCCGGGCAAGATTTTCTACAGGCTTCATTGCTCGACAATAACATTCATTTTAAAACAAATGTTTTTACAATATCCTCCACAACATTTACAGTGTTGCTGTTTTCATTCGGCGAAACCGCGCCCGTCACAATGTAGGCAAAATTGCCTTTTACGCCAAATGTTTGAACAAATTTTGCCAATTCACTTTCGGGACTTTTTTTACCTTCAAAATAGACAATATAAGTGTCGTATTTCTTGTCGCCGATCTGGATTTTTACAAGGTCTTTTTTTGTTTCCTTATAATTATAAAGTCCATTTTTTTGCCGGTTGATAACTTCTTTGGCATATTCAAGTGTTTCTTTTGGAAGTTGAAGATTATTTTTTAGAATATTGACATTTGCTGTGAAATTTTCATTTTTAACGTTGTTGCGAAGAACCATCAGCGTGTTTTGCGGCACTTCGCTGGTAAAATCTTTTGGCTCAATAACGTCCCATTCGCGCGGAATTTTCATGGTAAAATCACTGTGTTCAATGATGCGCGATCGCTCATCGGTAGGCGGTTTTTTGTCTTTTTCCTGGGTAAAGTTAAAGCATCCGCTCAAAAACAGCATCGGCATGATCAAAAGCATCAGCAGCATTTTACTATTGCCTGTTTTTTTGGATGAGAGCATATGGAATTGATAATGCAAATAAATGTACTTCGTCGTGCAGTCTACTGAAAAATCAGCTTGTGTTCAAATCATTTTTCCATTTATCATAGCGGCGTTCTTTTTAACTATTGAATATGGAACCATTCAAGATTGGCATACTTGATTTTACGTATATCAGCAGGTTGAAATCTTCACGCATGGCATCTGTTTCTACTTCGCACGAGTCTTCTTTGCTGCGCGAAGCCATAAAAGCCCAGGGGCACATTGTCAAAATGTATAGAGTGGAAAAATGCCAGATGTACTTTAATAACCGCCGGCCGGAAATTCTCTACAATAACAAAAAAATTAAAGGCTGCGACGTTTTAATTCCACGTGTAAGCGTTTCCGGCGGTATTGATCTTGAAATTTCCATCGTAAAACAGTTCCAGATGATGGGCATTCCGGTCGTCAATAAATATTTGCCTACGGCAAGGGCAAAAAACAAATTGCGCACCTTGCAGGTTCTTACCAATAGAAATATTCCAGTTCCGCGCACTTTGGTTGTGCGGAAGTTGCAATATCTTGATGAGGGTATTAAAAAAGTTGGCGGATATCCAATTATTATTAAATCTCCATTTGGTTCATATGGTATTGGAGTGGCTATAGTGGAAAGTCGACGTTCTCTGTATTCCGCTCTTGATATTATCTGGAACAATACAAGTTCAAGTATCATTTTGATTCAGGAATACGTTGAAGAAGCACAGGGTAGTGATTTTCGGGCGTATGTTATTGGAGATAAAGTTGCGGCTTCAATGCGGCGCACCGCTATCCAGGGGGATTTTCGTTCCAATCTCCATCATGGCGGCCTTGCCGAAAAGGTAATCTTGAGTTCCGAGGAACAAAAACTTGCCGTTCGCGCTTCCCAGGCTCTTGGTCTGGAAATTTCCGGCGTTGATCTTTTACGCACCAACAAAGGTCCGGTCGTCATGGAAGTAAACGCAAACCCTGGCTTTGAAGGCTTAATGCAGGTGACTGGCATTGATATCCCCGCAGAGATGGTGCGTTACGCGGTCACGGTTGCGCGTAAACATAAGATGTTATTGAAAAAACGTTGATTATATCCTTTTACTGATAATTTTATCCACAAGGCCGTATTTCAACGCTTCTTCCGCGGACATAAAGTAGTCGCGGTCGGTGTCTTTTTCTACAGTTTTCAATGGCTGACCCGTGTGGCTTGCTAAAATTTGGTTCAGACGATTTTTCACTTTAATTATATGGGTCGCGTGAATGTAAACGTCGCTTGCCTGGCCTTCGGTGCCGCCTAGCGGCTGATATTCCTCGCCCGACATCGTCAGGCCGTCTTT
>CAYHVY010000055.1:0-7115 GCA_964360095.1 uncultured Candidatus Peribacteria bacterium
CGATCGGATTCGAACCGATGGGTCGCGGTTTTGCAAACCGCTGTCTTAACCACTTGACTACGCCGCCACATTTTTCCCAAAACAATCTGGCAAAGTTAAAATAACATGAAGTATGTACGACTGGCCACTTAAAGAATTACAACCTTACGCTCCCCCCATTCTCCCGCTTTACTGTAAACGCAAGTACGGACAAATGGATTATATACCACCGATTTCCAACTATTTCACTGTAAATGCAGCATCTTTACTAATCAAAACCTGTCCATCACCCTGAACAGCTTTTATAAATAAAATATGTTGCCCCCTCAGTGGCTTCCAAAAATATGTAAATGGTAAAGATTTTTCTTGCGCAATTTCCTTACCATCAAGCCAAAAAGATACTTCCTTTGTTGAGGCAGGCACAATTACTCTAAAAGGTATTTTTTGACTCTGAACTGGTAAATGAGTCAACAGAGAATACTCATCGCCATTTTGAATATTCTCAATAAAAGGCAATTCTTTTTCACTCTGAACCCTTTTTGCTGAATAGTCAGAAGATATACCAGATGAGCTATCGGATGACACACATGGTTCGAAAAGCGGCAACTGAAAGCCGTTTTCTTGAACCCAATTTTGGACTTCCGGTGGATATACCACAAAAACTTTTTGCTCCCGTTGTAATAATGGGTAATTATCAACACATGCTTTCTGAATAATATGTCCATTGCTGTTTAAGACCCAAAACTGTCTGTGATAATCGTCAACTTCTTTCGGTTCGGTTTTTGGAACAAATATTTCAAAAACCCGTTCAGCGCAGTAGCTGCTGGGTAATTTGCCCGACAAAGCGCATATCGCGACTTCCTTTAACAGTTGTGGTTTTTCAAACGTAAGTTTTGGTTCAAACGCCAGCGCGCTTTCCATAAAATCATGCCAGATGGGGCCGGCTCCATCAACTCCACTGATATTTTTCATAGGTTTGGCGTCAGCATTACCAACCCATACCGCTGTCAAAAGCTGCGGTGTAAAACCAACCGTCCAATTGTCGCGAAAATTGCGCGTTGTACCCGTTTTTACCGCCGCCTCGTGTGACAATTCCAAAATACTGTCTTCGCCAAAACCTTTTAAACGAGCCGAAGGATCCTTCAAAATATCAATTATCTGATATGCGTGTTCTTTACCATATTTTCCCAAGATAAACTCTTTTTGGGGCTGAATCTTCTGAAAAATAATTTTTCCTTTAACATCAATAATTTTTTGGATGTTACTGAAGCTGAATTTATTTCCGTAATTGGCAATAATATTATATGCTCGCGCCAAATCAAACATTCTAATCTCTCCACCGCCCAACGTCAGCGCTAAGCCATAAAAGCTGGAACCCCTGTCAAAAGTATCCATTCCAAGTTTTTTTAAAAATACAATAAAATTTTCCACTCCAACAAAATTAAGCATCTTAACTGCGGCGACATTCAAAGAACTGGCCAACGCTTCGCGCACCCGCACTGGACCATGAAATTTTAAATCATAATTTTTTGGAGTATAAGGACCAGTGGAAGTTTCAAACTGTTTTTGCGTGTCAAACAGCAGAGTCGCGGGCGTATAGCCATTTTCAAACGCCAGTAAATAATTAAAAGGTTTAATAGCCGAACCCGGCTGACGGAGCGACGTAATGTTATCCACGGCTCCATCAATATCATCATCAAAATAATTTTCACTCCCGACCCAGGCCAAAATCTCGCCTGTTTTTGGATGTATTGCCAGCAATGCTCCATTGGTTGCATTTTTGTCCGATAACGATTTTACATGTCTGGAAACCGTCTCTTCAGCCATGCGCTGAAGACGATAATCCAATGTTGTGTATACGGAAAGACCACGATTCAATAGACTTTTTTCCGGAATTATATTTTCCAGTTCATTCAAAACATACATAACAAAATGGGGAGCCTTTATGATCATTTTGTTTTTGCGAAAACGCAAAGGTTCTTTCAGCGCTGTATCTGCTTCCTCCGCTGACACAAGCTGATATTTAACCATCTGATCCAGCACATATTTTTGACGCTTCTTCGCACGGTCAAAATATATTAGCGGATTATACGCGGACGGAGCCTGCGGCAAACCCGCCAACAGCGTACTTTCAGCAAAGTCCAGGTCGTAAATATGCTTGCCAAAATAATCCAGCGCCGCGGACTCCGCGCCATAAGCCAAATTCCCATAATAAATACTGTTTAAATAAAGCTCCAAAACATGTTTTTTTTCGTAAACATGGGACAAACGCACTGCATACATCGCCTCAAGAATTTTATCAGAAAAACTTCTCTCCACCTGAAAACCAAAAAGATTACGGACAAGTTGCTGGGTTATCGTACTGGCGCCAGTAACAATGCGTCTTTCTTTCACATTAAATAGAACTGCTCTAAGAATAGCGCCAAAATCAATTCCGTAGTGCTCATAAAAATGAATATCCTCGGCGGCCAACGTGGCCAGGATAAATTTTTTTGGTATTTGTTCCAGAGTAATAAAGGTTTTTTTCCCCTTTTCAGGTTGTAAAATCTCATAAAGTAGTTCACCGCGCCGGTCATAAATTTTCGTTGTTCCCCCGTCTACGGTGTTTCGCAGAACGGGAGGTAGCGGCATCAAGTAGGCAATATACAAATAAAAGCTTCCAATAAAGCTTAATAAGGCTGCAAAGCCCAGGCCAATCAAAAGAAAAAATGAATGTTTTGTCCTGCGGTAAGTCATGATATATATATACCAGACCTTATTATGTTGTTACTAAAATTTCATGCGACAAACAATCGCAACTACAAAACCAACAATCCTGATTATCTTTGGCGCGACAGGAGATTTAGCAATAAGAAAACTTCTTCCGGCCGTATTCCATCTCTTTCAAAAGAATCTTCTACCTCCAAAATTTAAAATCATTGCCTGGTCAAGGCGTCCTTTTAGCAACGCCGATTATCATAAATTTCTCAAAAATGCTCTCAAAGGGAAAAAAATATCACTCAGGCCGAGCCGCAGCGAGGCTAATACAGTGCCGCGCCCCTTGGGCGCGTCCTTTGAATCAAAAACATTCACAAAATTTCTCAGATATATTAGCTATCATCAAGGATTATTTGATATTTCAGACAGCTATAAAAAGCTAAAAAAAACTCTTGTTAAGATTGATCAGCATGAATGGAAAGAATGTTCAAATAAACTTTTTCATCTTGCTGTTCCGTCAGATTTTTATGAAGAAATATTAAAAAATATTTCCCATTTCGGCCTTGCTATTTCCTGTAGCGATGGAGCGGGCTGGACGCGGATTCTCATTGAAAAACCTTTTGGAAAAGATACCGCCACGGCGGAAAAACTTGACGAATTTTTAGGAAAATTATTTCGGGAGGAACAAATATTCCGCATAGATCATTATCTTGCGAAAGAAGCATTGCAAAATATTACCCTTTTTCGTTTTTCAAACCTGCTTTTTGAACCGATCTGGAACAACAAATACATTGAAAAAGTTGAAATTAAACTTTTTGAATCACTGGATATTCAGGGTCGCGGAAATTTCTATGACAACATTGGGGCGTTGCGCGATGTGGGTCAGAACCACATACTTCGTATGCTTGCGCTGATTGCCATGGAAAATCCAAAATCACCCGATGTCAAAAGTGTCTGGCAGGAAAGAACAAAAATTTTACATGCTCTTCAGCCGATGCTTTCTGCGGACGTTGCAAAATATGCGATGCGCGGCCAATATAAGGGCTATAGAAGGGAGGCAAATATTCAACCAAACTCAACAACAGAAACTTATTTTAAAATAAAAACATTTATCAACAACAAACGCTGGAACGGTGTTCCGTTTTATCTTGAAAGTGGAAAAGCGATGAAAGAGAAAAAATCGGAAATCATTGTGCATCTCAAAAAATCAATTTCATTTTTTTGCCCCGTTGACCAGACCTGTGATTACCAGAATATTATTACATTTAAAATTCAACCTGAAGAAGGAATATCCGTCCGTTTTTGGGCAAAAAAAACAGGTTTAACTTCGCATATGGAAGCCAAAAATCTTTCTTTCTCTTACCACAGTGACGAAAAAATAAAACAGACCGTTGACGATTATGAGCGCGTCCTGTTTGATTGTATTCGCGGCGACCAGACTTTTTTTACAGGCACGGAAGAAGTTAAAGCATCCTGGGAATTTATCACTCCCATTATCGCGGCTTGGCAAAAAATTCCATTGTACACATATAAAAAAGGCAGCAACGGTCCATATGCCGCCGACATTTAATGCTCCTTAACTCTCTTCTTTATGAAATTAGGTTATATTGGCTTGGGCAAAATGGGCTTTAACATGGCGCAAAGGTTGTTAGAAAAGAAACACAATATTGTCGCGTTTAACCGTAGTCCGGAGCCGCTGGAGAACATAAAGAAATTTGCAGAAGAGGCAGGCCACGACCTGTCAGCCGTTCATTCTTTGGAAGAATTGGTGAATATGCTTCCTGTGCCGCGTCTTATTTGGATTATGGTTTCTCACCAGGCCGTGGATGAATTTTTAGCAAAACTAATTCCTCTTCTTCAGGCCGGCGACACGATTATTGATGGAGGTAATTCCTTTTATGAAGATTCCATGCGAAGAGCAAAAATTCTGGCTGAAAAGAAAATTCATTTTATGGATATAGGAACAAGCGGAGGCCCAAATGGAGCCAGAACCGGCGCATGCCTCATGGTTGGCGGTGAAGAGATAATATTTAAAAAATACGAAAATTTATTCAAAGACATTGCCGCGGAAAATGCGTATGGTTATATGGGATCTTCCGGAGCCGGCCATTTTGTAAAAATGGTTCATAACGGCATTGAATATGGTATGATGCAGGCTCTTGGCGAAGGTTTTGCGATCTTGAAACAGTCTCCGTTTAAACTAAAATTAGAAAAAATTGCCGATCTATATAATCACAAAAGCGTTATTGAATCACGGCTTGTCGGCTGGTTAAAAGACGGTTTTAAAAAATATGGAGAAGATTTGAAAGAAATTTCCGGAACAGTATCGCACAGCGGTGAAGGTCAATGGACAGTTGAAACTGCAAAAAAAATGGATATACCGGTTTCTGTCATTGAAGACGCGCTGAAGTTTCGTGTTGAGTCCCAAAACAAGCCAAGTTTTATAGGTAAAGTTGTTTCAACTTTAAGAAACCAGTTTGGCAGCCATAATGTAATTAAAAATTAATAATTAAAAGTGATTATCAATAAAGTATTCAATCAACAAAAACTTGAACAATTAGGGCGGCTGATTCGCTATTTTATCCTTGTTTCAACCACACAGGCTGGATCAGGGCATCCCACTTCTTCAATGTCCGCCACTGAATTGATGACTGCACTTTTCTTTGGAGGCATTTTACGCGCCGACCTTAAAAACCATGACTACCCAAACAATGACCGCGTGATTTTTTCCAAAGGCCACGCTTCTCCGCTTTTCTATGCTTTATATGCTGCAGCCGGCGTTGTTACAGAAGAGGAGCTAAAATCTCTGCGAAAGTTTGGAAGCCGTCTGGAAGGCCACCCCACGCTCGCTTTTCCCTATACCGAAGCGGCAACAGGTTCTCTTGGGCAGGGACTTGCAATCGGCGTTGGCATGGCGTTGAACGCAAAATACCTGGATAAATTACCGTACAAAACATACGTACTCATCGGAGACAGTGAGATGACGGAAGGTTCCCAGTGGGAAAGCATTCAGCTTGCCGCGCATTATCAATTGGATAACCTAGTGGGTATCCTGGATATTAACCGTCTTGGCCAACGGGGTGAAACAATGTATGGACACGATCTTACTGCGTACAAAAAAAGAATAGAAGCATTCGGCTGGGAAACCATCGTCATTGACGGACATTCGTTGCCGGAAATTTTTGAAGCGTATCAAACTGCCGTAGGGAACGGTCGCGACCCTTCCCTACGGCAAAAACCGATAATGATCATTGCCAAGACTCTCAAAGGAAAAGGAATTTCTTTTCTTGAAAATCAGGACGGATGGCATGGGAAAACTTTAAATCATGATGAATTAAAAAAAGCTCTTCAAGAATTGGACCCTGTGGATACCACCCTGCGCGGTGAAATTCTCAAACCTGAAAATGGTAATAAGGAAATATTACAAACAAAAAAGCAAGTAGGAGACGGTTTCAAACCGTCTCCCCTTCAATATGACAAGTCTAAAGAAGCAGCTACGCGCAGAGCTTATGGTAACGCTCTTGTTCGTATTTACTCGGAATTTTCCAACATAGTCGTGTTGGACGCGGAAGTAAGCAATTCCACTTTTGCCGAAACTTTTAAAAAACAAAACCCGGATCATTATTTTGAAATGTTTGTCGCTGAACAAAACATGGTAGGAACGGCGCTTGGACTTTCTCGCCGTGGAAAAATTCCTTTTGTTTCAACATTTGCCGCATTTTTCAGCAGAGCATTTGATCAGATCAGGATGAGTCAATATTCCGGTTCCAACATCAAATTTGTCGGTTCGCACGTCGGTGTTTCCATTGGTGAGGACGGGGCATCCCAAATGGGCCTTGAAGATATTGCCATGTTTCGCACGCTTTTAAACGGGGTTGTTCTGTATCCATGTGACGCCATTTCAACAGAAAAACTTGTTGAAGAAGCCGCAAAACACCAGGGGAACGTATACATTCGGACTACCCGAAAGGATACCCCAATACTTTATAACAACAATGATGATTTTCCAATCGGAGGAAGCAAGACACTAAAAACCTCTCCTGAAGACATTATTACCATAGTTGCAGCAGGCATTACACTTTTTGAGGCGCTCAAAGCTTACGAGGAACTCAAAAAAGAAAACATTGCCATTCGTGTCATAGATTTATACAGTGTAAAACCCGTTGATATACAAACGCTGGAGCAGGCAGCGCGCCAAACAAAAGCCATTATCACCGTAGAAGATCACTTTGCGGAAGGGGGAATTCACGATGCCGTTCAAAGCGCCATTTCCAACATTCCTGTCCAAATATTTTCTTTGGCGGTAACAAAAATGCCGCATAGCGGAAAACCCGAAGAACTCCTTGAATATGAAGAAATCTCCTCCTCCGCCATCATAAAAAAAGTAAAAGAAATTTTACAAAAATATTATCCACCGGTAACTTATACCGTAACAAGCG
>CAYHVY010000056.1:0-6924 GCA_964360095.1 uncultured Candidatus Peribacteria bacterium
TGGGCCAACTTGTTTGAATAATTTTATATGGATCATATAAATTGTGGTTTTTTATGACGAGCTTTTTTTCTTTCTTTTATGGCTTTGCTTAGAGTTTCATTAAGTAACTTTAAAAGTAGAGAAAATTCTTGCGTTGTATCTAGTGAAAGATCAATACCAACAACGGTTCCTTCCCAACTAGGCAGATCATCTTTTTTGGAATGTCTATCTTTGAAAGGATCAGCATGCAATTCTATTTTTTTGCCTTTTCTTTTCAGTAGCTTGTACATTGCTTTACCGCTATAAATAACAAAAAAATCACTGTTTATAGAAGCTATTGATTTTATAAAGAATAGACCCGCTCCTGCATTCCGATCTGTTCCACCTTCTCGCTTAGTTGTCCCAGTAATGCCGGGAGTTAATGCTAAACGAATTGCCTCCAAGTCATTCTTGGGATTATGGGATTGATTTATCGATTTCCATATACCGATACCTGTGTCGGTAATACCGATACGAACGGTATTACTTTTTTTGTAATATTGAGCGGATACAATAGCACCGTATTTTGACATGGAGTGTTCAAGTACATTTCTAATTAACTCACTCATTATGTAGCGTATTGGTTCGGCATGTTTAGGTTCAAGGTGCAGCAAAGGCGTTACTTCTGTAATAAATTTTGTTAATGCCGCCGAGTCTTTTATTTGTGTTAGTGGTACAAATCTCCCTGCTGGTTCATGCTCTTTCATCGTAATACCAGACGGTATGTGTAAAAAATCAAACAGCCTCATTCTTTCTAAATAGTGCTTTGATCTTGCTTCAAGTTTTTCACATTCAATCTTTGATGAATCCGTTTTTATGCCAAGAGCAGCAATCATTGATAAAACCATCGGATGTATGGACATCCATTTTTTATTGAATGTTATATTTAATTGATCTGGATTTGTTGGTCCAAAACCTTTAAGGAAAGGATCAATGTTCCCTAGCCATACACTGTTCGGAATATGTATCTTCATACACAGCAAGTATACCGGGAATTAATATAAAATGTCAAATAGCCGGAAATCCCGGCAATATCTGATTTATTCTAAATCCTGGCAAATAAGCGAACCGCTAACGCGCTGTTAGCGGATGTATTCCTTTTCTTTTGTTTTCTGATAAGAAAACATCTGTTTTATAAAAATTTTCAAATTTCTTTTTCCGTTTTGGGCGAAGGGCAGAGGGGATTAAGGGGTGAATGCCCGTAGCCCAAAACATCTATTCTCGTTTGAGGGAGGGGCAAGAGGGGAACAAAAGGGGTGAATTGCCCCGACCGAAAACATCTTATTCATTTTTATCGGAAAGCTCTTCAAACTTAGCTGTCATTGTAGGATTGCCCCGAACAAGTTTTTTAACTGTTAGATCTTCTGCTTTATCATTAGCTAGACGTAAGTTATTTTCTGAAGAAATAAGGTCTTTTTTGGTTTTCTCGAGTTGCTTAATGGACTCATCAATGTGGTCTATAGCGCTTTTAAATTTTTCAGACGCAAGGCGGAAATTACGACCAAAACCATCACGGAATTCATTCAGTTCGGTTTCAAAATTAGTAACATCAATGTTCTGATTTTTTATAATCGCAAGCTCCGCTTTGTATTCCAAGGATTTCATGGAGGCATTGCGAAGCAGGGTTATCATCGGTATAAAGAATTGCGGACGAATGACGTACATTTTAGAGTGACGGTGCGATACGTCTACAATACCAGTGTTGTACAGCTCATTTTCTGCCTCAAGAAGTGAGACCAGAACTGAGTATTCACACTTTTTCTCTGTCCGGTCTTTATCGAGTTCTTTAAGAAAATCCTCATTTTTCTTTTTAGTAGCAGTGGTATCCGACTCGTTCTTCATTTCAAACATAATGGAAATAATCTCATTGCCGGCTTCATCGGATTCGCGATAAATGTAATCGCCCTTACTGCCACCACTGGCATCATTATCTTTTTCGAAGTAAGCTTTCTGGAAAGCTGTAGCACGTAACTGATTGAACGCATTTTCACAATGTTGCTCTAAAGTTTCTCCAAGCATTTTAGTAGAGAGCTTGGCTTTCATGTCTTTAAAGCGTTCAATTATTTCGTCTTTCGCCTTTAAATCTACTTCATATTTGTTTTTCCACGATACTTCAAGTTGATGTTTTTCACTCTCTTTAATTTTTACTTCGGCAATGAAACTATCTCGCTCCTTTTCAACTTTTGTCACCGCTTCAGTAACAGCAAGTTTCTTCTCGGTTTCGGCGGATTCAATTTTTGCTACCAGCTTAGCAATTTCTGTATCTTTCTTTGCCGCGTCAGTCTGCAGAATGTTTTTTATGTTAGCTTCCGCAAGCTTGACGGCGCTTTCTTTATCTTTTTCCGCCACCTCTAAACGTTCATGCAGTTCTTTCTCGAACTCATGATCACGCACTTGCTTTAGGATATCGGCAAACCCCGCCTCGTCGACTTTGAAAGTTTTTTTACAATGTGGGCATATAATTTCGTTCATATTGATTTTAAAATAGTCATAAAAGTATATATCCTAATCAGTTTGCTTTAGCTTCTATCATCTCTTCGACCTCTCTTTTTGCCTGCTCGAGGAGTTGGCGGGATTCATACAGCACTTTGTGACTTTCTTGCACAAGAGAAGTTAATTTTGTTTGTATTTCTTTAGTGAAAAAAGGCACAACCACGCGTTCAAGCGATTTATTCGGAATTGCTGTCAAAATTGTACCTTGTGCCTCTCTTGCAAGTAATAATTGCATTATCTGGCTTTTGCATAAAATAAGATTCACTTCAGGGGAAAATTCTTTTGTTCTCAGGACAAAGAATCCCGTTGAGCCTATTAAATTTTCTATATCTTGATCTATCAAAGCCACTTTAGCGATTGATCCTTCCACCGAAGACACGACAACATCACCTTTCTGTAGTGACATTTTTGCTCGACTTGGCAGATCAGCACCGATTATTTTATTTGTATTGTTTACAATGCCCAAGGATGCATTTATGTCAGCAAGTTCTATGTACTGATACGTTTTCTCCTCGTCTATCTCTGTTTTTTGTTTGGAAATTTTTAGTAGCCCTGGCAGATACTTCCAGCCATTTTTGTATTTTCTAATTTTGTCTTCTACTATTTTGTATTTTGGTTGAAAATACTCCGCGTCCATACGAAAAGAACCAAGAATACTGTTAAAGTCCGTTGCATAACCTGCTGTCCATTCGGAAACAAAATTTTCAAGACCAAGTTCTTGTACAAGGAGCTGTTCTGCTTGAGCGTATAGGGATTTTGATTGAGAGTGCTTAGCAGATGCTGAAAAAACCATGTTTTTTATTTTATCCTGAACACTTTTATCGTATATTGGAATTTTAATTTCCCTAAACTTAGCTGGGCTAAAATTTGACTGATTACTAACCATTAAATTTTTTTCAATCTCTGACCTTCCAATATTTGAATTAAGAAAAACAACCAGCGTTTCCGGATTTAATAATCCTAGTTTTGGTCTTATACGGAATAGATATGATGCAAAAACAAAATCAAAATTATTTTGTGCGATTGCTGCTTTTCCTACTAATTTTGGATTTCCATTGGTTCGACAAACCAATACATCACCTTTTTTAACCAAAAGCCCCTTTGTAGTTTTCTCAGATAATGTGTCACAGTATTTAGATGGCTCTCCTAGGAAAATACTGTCAAATTCATTTAACCTTAAAGTTGGTGTACCTGATTGATTCTCGTTTAATTCCTCCGAGGTGCCATATTGTACAAAATCAATTATATCTTTACCAAAATAGTACTCGCTACCTATAAGACTCTTTGCAGTATAAAATTCAGCAGCCAATCTGAGCCCGTTTTCAAGTTTATCTATAGTGATTTCTGCTATTTGGGCCATATTTAAATAAAATCAAAGCTATTGCGTTTCGCGAACGCTTGGAATTTTTCCGCTATTTCATCAAGATCGGTGTCGTATACATACGCACCATTTTCATTTTTCTTAATGTTGCCGTTTGCATCTGTTTTGAACACATAATCACCACTATTATTTTTGCCTGGTTTCTCGCTTGTTGCCATAAAGATTGAGTAGTTACCAGCGTTTTTTCGTTCTTCATCACTTCGCCATTTTTGCAAAAATAATACGCTGGTTTTTGTCCCTGTGTGTGGTTTGAATGAGTTGCCATGAAGCCCCACAACTGCCAAAAGTCGAGCGTGTTTCATAATATAGCGGCGAATGTATTCCTGATCAGTGTTATTAAACACGCCTTGTGGTAAAACAATTGCCATACGACCGCCTACACGCAAAAAATTAAGATTGCGTTCAATAAAGAGAATGTCACGCGTCATTTTATTTTGATGCTTGTTAGTACGTTCAAAATCTTTATCAAATTTAAAGCCCAGATCATATTTGTTTAGTAATGTACCTTTCACCTCACCTGCAAAAGGCGGATTCGTCATTATAATGTCGAAATCAAAATCAGTCATTTTTTCTCGATTTTTACTGTTTAAATCAAAATCATCGAAATGGTGTAAAAATTTACCAAATCGCGCTTTTACCTCTCCGTCCCAAAGTTCGCTATCTAAAGAATTTGCATAAGAGACATTAGTTTTACCATCTCCGGCAATCAACATCATCGCTTTTCCTATTTTTACGCTTCTTGGATCAAAATCGATGCCAAATAAATGTTGATCTGCATATTCTTTGCGTTTCAATTCATAACTAGTTCCGAAATTTTCTTTTGTAATTTCGGTTCGCCAAACATGTTGCATTGCATGAAGTAAAAACCCACAACTACCTGACGCTGTATCTACAACATTTTCATTCTTTTTTGGATTTAGCATTTTGACGCACATATCGATCACAAAGCGAGGAGTGAAGTACTGCCCCTTCCCACCTTTTGCGTCTTGATTGATAAGATATTCAAAAGCGTCATCAATGACTTGAAGATTAGAGTCAAAAAGGCAATATTTTTGTAAAAGTGATACAGCTGGTACGATTGCATTTATTGGAATTTCAATGTCGTCTTTATCTTTGAATACGTCACGCCATTGATTTTTAGATTCAGAAAAAAGTCGCGAGATATTATCGAGATTTTCTTTATTTGATGCTCCTGCGATAACACGGAAACGTCTATTTTGATTGCGAGGCGTTTCCAGTTCGTCGTAAAGTTTTGTTTGGATTAGTTTGAAAATTTCCTCAAATGCATTAACTCCTGCATTTGCAAGAACAGCGTTTTCAAGATCAAGAATGAGTTGTTTTAGATTAGTAACTTCCTCAAGATCATCAAAAGTAATTATTTTCTTCTGTACATCTTCGACTGTTTCGTTGAATTTTGGAAGATCAGGCAAATCTTCAAATAAATTTGGATCGGTTCTGAGAAGGTTGTTTTGTAGCTTACCGTCAGTGAGAATGAGAATCGGCGCGCCTGTTGCGTTGGCATAGCTTTTGAGCTGTCCAAGGCCATCTTTCACGTCAGGTTTTTTTACTTCGACCATCAAATACGGTGTTTGCATGTCTTCACGATAGATGACAATATCCGCACGTTTTTTTCCAATTTCACGACCAAACTGCACGTCAACCTCAAGCCTTGCCCTATCCTTCGGATATTTATATTTGTTGAGCAGGTCGTACAAAAAAAGCTGTCTAACAATTTCTTCGGGCGCAGTCTTTTTATCAGTTAATACAATCTTATCTTTTCCGTTATGCTCAAGTGTTTTTACATAAACACGACCTTTTTCATCTTCATAAAATTCCAAAACACCCAAGTCATCAAAAAGAGCGAGATCGTCCTCCGGATTTTTGAATATTTTTGATAGGATTTGAAGTGAAGAAAGATTCATATTAAGTTAATTTTAAGTAATGTTACCATAAGGCATTTTTAATCTCTTTTGTCTTTTGGTGGATTAGGGTCATGACCAGGCGGTACAGTGTCGCTATCGCGAATTGGACCTTTTGGGCTATGGATTCGCACCTCGCCACCACCGTTGTTTGCGGAAAAGCCTTTTGCTGCCTTTTCGGCTTCAGCTTTGGTATTGTAGTATCCACTGGCACGATCCGCGCCATCGCGCTTTGTCTTCCACATGCCTAAATCTTTATTTTTTGAAACATGGTAATTTGACATAATTATTGTGTGTTAGGAATTACGTTCTCGACAACACCTTGAATCTGAAAATCTTCGGTAAGGATAATAGGCGCGTGTTCGTGGTTTGTAGATTTTGGTTGTAGTATAATGGTGTTTCCAGCGTGTTTGTATTCTTTGATCGTTGCTTTGTCATCAATTAGCGCGACAACTTTGTCGCCGTTTTGAGCAGATGATTGTTGTTTTACTAATACTAAATCTCCATCATTTATCCCTGCTTTGTTCATTGAGTCGCCGGAGGCATGGAGCAAGAAATATTTTGCCCCAGATTTAGCAATGGCGGTAGATACAGCAACAAAACTTTCAATATTTTCTTCCGCCCATATAGGCGTACCGCAGGACACAGTACCAACAATGGGGATGTTTATGGTTTGAGCATGTGATGAGCTGGATTCTGGGTCGTTTTTTAACTGTATGCTTCCTGTTTTCGTTCTTTTCACAACCATTTTTTCTTCCAACTTTTCTAGCAGATCTTGTATGGAACGGGGTGACTTGTATTTTAATTCACGCATGAGTTCACGCACCGAAGGAGTACGGCCATAATGCGCGACGCAGTTGCGAATATGTCGCACGGCTTCTAGCTCTTTTGATGTGAGATTTATCATTTTATCCATACGCTATGTATGGTACTGTATGCTCAAAACGTTGTCAAATATTTTTATAAAAACTGTTCCGCCTATCGGCGGAACTCCATATATTCCCCTCATCAAAAAAACGTTTCCGAAGCTTTGCGGAGGAAACACCATATTTCCCCTTATAAATAAAGAAAAAGAAATTTGAAAATTTTTTAAAACAATTGGGCGATAGCCCA
>CAYHVY010000057.1:0-6878 GCA_964360095.1 uncultured Candidatus Peribacteria bacterium
TCAGCTTCACCCTTCGCGTCTTTTACTATTCCCGATTTGACTTCTTCCCCTTCCTTCCGCGCTTTTTCAAGCATTTGCTGGCTTTCAATCTTGGCTCCTTTGAGCATACTTTGCTTCACGCTTACAGCTTCTTTTAGCGAAACTTCAGCCTTTTCCGCGTTTTCAACGCCTTCTTTAATTTTATGCTCCCGTTCGGTCAACAATTTTATGAGCGGCTTATAAAGAATTTTGTGCAATATCACGACAAGAATCACAAAATTCAGCGCCTGGAAAGCGACGGTTGTCGGCTGAATGGAAAGCCCCTCTGGATGTTTTTCCGGAGCGTTTTGAACCGTTTCAGTTGCTGTGGTTTTTCCCTCATTTTTTGTTAATATTTCCATTATTTATTTAAAATCAAAATGGCAATTACAAAGGAAAAAATACCTAATCCTTCCGCGAAGGCGGCGGCCAAAATCATGTTCAACTGGATTTTAGTGGCAGCTTCAGGCTGACGAGCGATAGATTCAACCGCTTTTGAACCAATACGCCCAATAGCAAAAGCTGGCATTAAAACTCCCAGACCAATAGCAATGGCCGCGGCGATAGTGGTATTCATAAAATAAAAAAATTAGGAAATAAATTTTTGAGATAGACTCTCATGGCCGGTCTTTATAAAAATAAAAACCAGCCATCAAAGCCTAGCCTAAGGCCACATGTACAGGCGCTCCACTTTCAAATTTTGTAGGAACAATAGTTTCATGTTCTTCCTCGTGTGCTGTATTTAGAGCGGTAAAAGTCAAAAACAGGACCGAAAACACAAACGCCTGGATTAAACCAATAATAAACTCAAGTCCCATAAATGGCAGTGGAAAGGCCACTCCAATCAAAAGAAAAGCGACAGTCAGTACAATTTCACCGCCGAAAATATTTCCAAAAAGACGCAAAGCTAAAGCGGTAGGCCGTACCAGTTCAGAAATGATATGTAGCAATCCCACAAAAAAATCAATAATTCCCATGCCGCCTTTTGTTAAGAGGGCTTTAATATTTACAAAATGTCCAAGATGGCCAAAAAAGCCGTGCGCTTTCATTCCCTGGTATTCAAAATATAAAAAGGCAACAGCAGCCAACGCGACCGTAGAGTTAATATCGCTGGTTGGGGCACGTAAAAAACCTGATTGTTCCGCTATAATTCCCATGGCAATCCCCAGCCAGTTTGAAAATAAAATAGTAAGAAAAAATGTGATAAAAATTGCAAAATGCTTTTTCGCGGCAACTCCGCCAACATCCTCCATAAAGCGGTACATTCCACCCAAACTCCACTCCACAAAATTCTGGAAACCACGGGGAAGATACTTTAGCCCTATGCGCACAAAAGAGGCCAGACCTATCAAAATAGCCATGACAAGCCACATAGTTATCATGGTATTCGTAACTGGAACGCCGGGTGCGATTTCAAACACGGTTTTTGGAGCAAGATGAATTTCAAGATCAGAAATACCCATAAAGCTGAAAAATCAATTATTGGCAAGTCAACCACGCATTTTAAATATCGGCTGAAAAAAGTCAACCCTCCGAGGTTTTTAAAATCCAAAATCTGTCCGCCTCAGGCGGACAATTCAATGATCAATTTTCAATCAGGCCGGAGCGGAGCGAAGGCCCTAGCCATCAAGTGCCCGGAGGGCTATCCTTTTCCAATGAATTTTCAATTTCCAATTTCCAATTTTGCCTTTTCTATATACCAAAATACTTTATCAAAATTCGGATGCAATTTGTAAAAAATACGATATTTTTCCTGGTCATCCTTTGATCGCGTTGATAAATCCTTTTTCCATTGATAGTAAGCCGGAACAAGTGATAAATATTTTTCAAACATCTGAAGAGCTTCATGTGGTTTTCTATTGGCTAAAAGCATTTTTCCCCATTCCAGATAAATTGGCGCGTAATTTGGAGCCTTTATCGCGGCTTTTTCAAAATCATTGTAGACGTTTGGAAAATAATGGCTTTGCAGGGGCGCAAATTGCCTGGCAAATTGAAAATTTTTACGCGCGTCGTCATATTGTTTCATCTTTTGATATTCAATGCCCTTTCTATAAAAGAAATCCGCTCTAACCGATTGAATATCCTGCAAAAAAACATTCGTAAATCCTGAAAACATGATAAGTAAAAACAGTATTATTTTAGCGAAAACAGGCATATTAACAGGCAAAACATTTTCTTTTTTTGTGAGAAAACGCAACAGTATTGCAACAAAAAGGAAAAAATACAGCCACGTCACAGTGACCGAAAATCCAAACTGATTTGTAATAAACAAAGCCAAAATCCCGCTTGAAAATGCCAAAATAATTTCCCAATTCTGCCCGCTGGAATAAATAATTTTTCGTACAACTGTAACAGAAAGTCCAACTAAAAATGCAATATAGACAAAAACCCCAATTATCCCTGTTTCCTGCGCTATGCCGAGTAATTCATTGTGCGGCCGGTCGGCAATATCTGTAAAATTTTCCCAAAAATTTAGACTCGCGGGCGCGTAGGCCGGGAAAGTAACTGCAAATGTTTCCGGTCCATATCCCAAAAACGGCCGGTCTATAATTTGTTTAAATACCTGCGGCCAGATTGCAAATCTTGTTTGTAATGAGCGCAAAGATTCCTCTTGAAAAACAAGGCGTTTGAGCGCTGGCTGATTTTTTATAAAGTCATTGTTGCTAAAAATATTAATCATAAGGAGAGCCGCAATCGCCAGGAATGGAATAACGGCAGTCACGGCAAACAATTTCCATTGCCGCTTTTTTAAAAAAATAATCAAAAAGAAAAAAATCAGTCCGACAAACAAACCCAAATACGCCGATCGTGTCAGGCTAAAATAGAGCGCGCTCAAGCTTAATATCAGGGCAGTAACAGCAAGTAGCTGATTTTTCTCATGTATAAGCCTGGCCAGCATGACAGGAATAATCATTGCCAAAAAACCTCCTAAAAAATCAGGGTGGGCCATTGTGCCATACGCGCGACCCAAAAATTTATCCACATCCCAAAAACTTAAAAAATCAACAGAAGCAAGCTGTAATAGGGCTATAAGACTCACAAACGCCGCAGAACTCATAATGGCAATAATGACGCGTTCCAATTGTTTTTCCGTGCGTAAATTCATAAAAATCAACATCCCAAAAATGACATAATAAAAAAATGTATAAAGTCCCTGAAAACGTGGATACCAGCCAAAAACACTTAAAACCGGCGCAACCGAAAAAACTGACGCCAGAAAATATAAAAATATAAATATCCACATCAAAATAACAAAAACCGGCATTTTTTTAAAAACCGGCACGCTCATTTTGCCTGCAAGTAAGCTTTTCCCAAGCCATATTGCCAGCATGAGAAAAGTTATTACTCGCAAAAAAACCACCTTTGGCAGTTCAAAAGTAGTATATAAAACTGGCAAAAATATGAGTGGCAAAAGAAAAATAACACTTAGCCACAAAAACTCCAGAACGTGATCCAAAAATGCATAACGGCTATCTCTCATTCCAAATAATCAAATTACACACGAAACATAGCAGAATTTGATCAAATAACGAACATTGACAAAAAGGTGGGTTATGATAAAATCATGTCTTATTTTCAAGATGGGGTAATTAAAACATCTATTTCTTATTTGAATACCAGAATGCACAGTCCTCAACAAACACATACGGCCGAAACTGGTCAATCTGCTGACGGGCCGGAATTACAAAAGCCGCCTACTCAAAACATGCTTGATTATGGTCTTATTATGGCCGCATACACACTGGGCGGCAGTGTGAAAATATCTCTGCATTCAATCATTACCGCGTTGGTTGACGCATATGTAAGAGAATATAATCTTCTGCCGGAGGAATTTTTTCAAAGATTCAGAATTAACGGCATATCGCAGGTCATTGTTGATGCTTTCCTGGACACATTAACTGAAGGCGCAAGCGGCATTGATGAAATCGTGAAACGTGTAAGATCCAAAATTGAAAATTTGGGGCAAAAAAAATTGCCAACATCTCCACCCGCATTCATCGCGTTAATGATACCACTTATGACTTTGGATCATAGTCTTGGTAGCCTAGGGCGTATTTTAGAAAGACCTGCCAGCAAAGTTGCCCCAAAACAAACACGTAAACTTAAGAGTGAAGACTTTTCAACCGCACGGAGTGAAGTAAAACAATTCGTTGATAATTTCGCGTCGCAACATTATCAGGGGACGTTAAGCACATTAATTGATGGTCTGCGAAGACGGTATCCTGCAATAAATTTTTATGAAATATTTGACGGTGAAATAAAAAAAAATCTTGCGCGGCAAATAGATATCGCGACGGAAAACATCGTACGTGATGAATTTAATAAATTGTTTGAAAAAGACAAATCGGCTTATGAAGACGAGGATAAATTTGAAGAAGGAAATGGGGACGATCCGGAGGAAATAAAAGCCCAAAAACAAAAAAAACAAAAAAGACAAAATTTTGTTTTGTCTTATATTTTTGGAAGATGCGTAAAAATAAAAAGTGGGCACGCGACAAGGGTAAACAGCGGGAAGCTGGAACAATTTATTGAATTTCTTGATAAACACAATTATCCAATTGAATGTCTTTATGTTCTGATTTATAACAAATTAAAAAAATTGCGCGCCGCGGAAAAAATAATTGAAATAGAAAGGGAAGCAACAGGGAAATTGGTTAGTAATGTGGGTATTCCCGTACAAACGGCGGAAAAAAGCACTGAAAGTCATGATGTACCTTATCAAAAATTGATTGACGGATATGACGAATTTTTCTCAAAGCATTTTATACCTCTTATTAAAAACGTCAGACAGCGAAAACTTCCAAAACAACATAACTTACATATAGTTGACGCGGTTAAAATAAGCCCTGAAGGCATGGCCATGACTGTCTTTCCCGATAATGTCATGGAGCCTTTACATGTAATCGCCGACAAGGATCAAAGACGGTATATGGCATGGTTGAGAGACCGTCTGGGGTATGGCAGAAAGCGTAGAGGTGGCATCTCTGACAAGCAAATAAAGCAGGCCGTGGCAAAACAATTGCGCTTGGCGCAAAAACAATTTAAATATACAACCAAAAATGCTTTAAAAATGAGACCGGCGGATGATCCCATACGTACAGATTGTCAATTTGTTCCGGCAATTTTTCATTGTCAGGATTTGCAAAAATTGATTTTATGGTCATCTGATCCACAATCATTCCTCCAGCAATTTCCAGATTATTTATACATGCCGCCAAAAATCATACAGCATCAGGCCAGAACAATGTTTGAAATGTTTCTATACTGCAGACAGCGGGCATTTGATCCGGCTTATTTGCAATTGCGCAAAGATAGAAGAGAAGTTGAAAATGATTTTAAAGATGCACTTCAAATTACAAAAGAAACACCTGTGACAAGAAGTGTTCGCGTAGCTGTTCCAGTTGATGGCAATATACCAAAATCAGTTCAGCTGAAGGGTAAAAAACGCGCGCGGACATATAAAATTTTTCAGGGAAAACATCCTCTCATGCATGAGAGACCTAGAGAAACCATATCTGCAGAAACTGAAGGAATAACATATATGATTTATCCAGTTGAAACAAAAGATTTTATTGAAACAGAAGTGAAAGTACCTAACAAAAATGGTAAAGGTTATACGGCTGTCAAGTTATTGTGGTATAGCGGTGACGGTAATTTATTCCATTGTAAGAGTCAAAGATCATATATCTCCAAAGGTCTTAGAGGAAAAGTTTCATATGATGGAGTAAGAGCCACGGCATGTGCTTCCGAGGCCAGTTTACGGGTATTTGGAAGATTCCTTTATGATCATTGCGTACCGGGAGATGAACATACTGAAGTTGAGGATGTTTTTGCAAAAAGACAAATCAAAAAAAGAGGAGAGAGAAGCAGAACAAGCGGATCACTTGATGTCGCATTGTCCCGTGTTTTCAAAGGTCAGCTTTCTATTACTCCCGCGAAAAAACGCCCGAACGGCCGTATAGTGCATCGCAATATACCATTTGAATTAGTTCTGGAAACAATCAGGAATTTAATGATTAATCTTAGCGACCATACACCCAGATCACATGGGCGGGCTTACACACCGGCGAGAGAATGGGATAATTTATTTAAATATTTATTTCCCCCAATTTTATTCGGTACAAAATTTGCCGATCATAGATTGGAGGGCTATAAAGGTGATTCTAAAAATAGAATTCCTATAGTCGCCGCTCCCGAATCTCCTCAAAAATCTTCATCGCAAACTCCTCCGCCTTCATGACGGCCTGTTCTTTTGTCTTGCGATTGCGGACGGCGACCTGGTTGTTTTCAACTTCTTTGTCTCCAACAACAAGCATGTATGGGACCTTTTTTAGTTCGGCGGCGCGGATTTTTTTGCCAAGACTTTCATTGCTTTCATCAACTTCCACGCGGACGCCCTTTTCAAAAAGTTCATTGTAAATTTCACGCGCGTAATCCAGATGCTTTTCTGAAACTGGTAAAATCGCGACCTGTAGCGGCGCAAGCCATGTCGGGAATGCTCCGCCAAAATGTTCAATCAAAAAACCGATAGTTCTTTCGTGTGTGCCTAAAGGCGCGCGGTGAATAACAAAAACTTTTTCTTCTTTTCCTTCACTGTCGGTATAACGGAGATTAAAACGGTCCCCGGCGGCAAAATCCAGCTGATTGGTTGAGATACTATATTCATTGCCGAGAACGTTTTTGATCTGAAAATCAATTTTTGGTCCGTAGAAAGCCGCCTCATCCATGGCTTCCACATAAGGAATTTTTGATTCATCCATCGCCTCTTTCATCACTTTTTCACAAAATTCCCAGTGCTCCGGTTGATCAATATATTTTTCCTTTCTGGCCGAATCCCAACGGGAAAAACGCATATAAAA
>CAYHVY010000058.1:0-6695 GCA_964360095.1 uncultured Candidatus Peribacteria bacterium
TTGGACTTTTTTCATTGTTCCTTGCCGGAAGGATAGCCAAAATAATGAGTTTTTCACGATTAAAAATCATAATAAATCTTCAATGTATGACAAAAGATTTCCTTACTATATGCCAGAAAAATAACAGGAAGATAAAATTTTAATTAATTATCAGGGACATTTGTAGGGACAATCCCAGGATTATCCCTACATTATTTTTTACGTTTTAAATATCTTTGCAAAATCAGCACAGCGGCGAGCTCATCTTCATGTTTTTTTGATTTTTTCGCCTCAAAACCAAGTTCTACCAAGCGCTCATTCGCCTCAAACGAAGTAAAAGATTCATCTTCAAATACCACTGAAGCGGTCAGTTTGATTGACTTAAGGAAATGTTCAAGTTTTTTTGCGAAATTGCGAATACGACGAGTTTGGAGTGTTTCCCGGCCATTCTCATCAAGGGGTAAACCTATGACAATGGTATTAATATTGTCGTCCTTGCGCCACGTACGTATTTGCTCAAAAAAACCTTTGAGACTTTTTTTACAATCAATGAAGCCGCGGCCAAAAACAACCGTTTGACCTTCATCGCTGATGGCTGCCCCAATTTTTGATTTACCGTAATCAAGAGCTAAAACTTTACCAATACTACTCATTTTTTACTTCTAACATAAACCTGGCTTCAATGCCTTCCGCCAACTTAACTGGAATTTCATACGCTCCAACTGTTTTAATGTGCTCCGAAAGCAATAAATGTTCTTTTTGAAGACGAATATTAAGTTTTTTCTCAAGGGCGTTGATAATTTCGCGCTCAGTAATTGAACCATACAGCTTATCGCCCTTGGCTTTTGCCTTGAGCGTCACTTTGGCAATATCAATTTTTTCCTTCAGTTCCTGGGCCTGTTCACGAATATGCTCATGCGTGACAACCTCACGTTTACGCGTTTCTTCAGCCTGTTTTAAAGCTGATGGCGTGGCAGGCATTGCCATTTTTCTAGGGCAAAGAAAATTCTGAAAATAGCCATCTTTGACATTTTTCACGTCACCCTTGTGTCCGAGTGAAGGAACATTCTGTGTGAGCACAACTTGCATAATATTTTCAGTAATTCAAAATTCAAAATTGGAAATTAGAAATTCAACCATAATATATCAGGAAAAAAAGATTTTTATCAATACCATGACGCTATGTTTGCAAAGCGATCGCTTGGGAAAGCCATATTTTTGAGCGAAATTCCTCCGATTTTACCGTCAGTAACAAAAGTATACCGTGGCCGGTATAAAAATATGGCCGGTATATCTTTTGCCAGGATTTTAGCTAGATCTTTAAGTTTTTTATCCTTTTCCTTACTGTCAAAAGTGTCACGAATCTCTTCAATAAGCTGATTTGCGGCAAAACTTTTGTAATTGGATAAATTTAAACCGGTATCCGTAGTCTGACTGGAATGCCAGTACGCGTATGTATCAAAGTTATACCCAAGACCCTGTCCTGCCAAAACCATATCATACTTTTTAGCCTGGAGTTGTTGTTTAAATTCATCTTCATTAACAGCCTCAATTTTCAGCTCAACGCCAATGGATTTCCAGCTTTTAATCAAAAAATCAGTCAATTTTTTCATCTCTTCAAATTGAGGAGTCCCCTCTTCATGCGAACGTATAAGCAGCGTAAATTTAAGGGGCTTGCCGTTTGAATCCCTGCGGTAACCATCGCTCCCAAGCTTTTGCTTAAAACCGCTGTCAAAAAGAGCCCCTTTGGCTTCCGTAAGATTTGGTTTATAAATCCACTCTGATTGCTGCAATTCAAGCAGTGGGGTATCAACCGCAAGTTTATCTTTAAAATCCACTAGAAGAGCCTGTTTATCAATGCTTTTTAAAAGGGCCAGACGAATTTTTTCTTTTTTGAGAAGCGGATGCTGAAGATTGAAAAAAATAGCCGTGTATTGAGGCAATTCATATGGTATCAATGAAAAACGTTTCTTTTTCTGGATGAATTCAGTTGAAGATAACGGCATTTTAGCAATAACATTCAAAGTGGCGAGCTGATCAAGTAGCATTTCCACCACTGGGTAAACGGAAAAACGGATTTGTTTGATTTTTGGTCGTTGCCCGTAATAATCTTCATACGTTTTTAGAGTAACACGTTGAATGCCGTCTTTTTGCAATTCCAAAGGGGCATCAATTTTATATGGTCCTGAACCAACAGGTTTAACATTGAAGATGTTTGATGGCAATTGTTCAACGGGAACATTGCCAAGCAGATGTTTTGGGACGATGCCAATATTGAGATTAGTCACAAAAAAAGCATTCGGTTTTTTCAAACGAAATTCAATTGTTTTTTGATCAACCATCACTATATTCACTCCCTCAAAATTAAGTTTTAAAATTGGATTTTGAAATTTTGGATGCTGAACAAGCTCGTGAAATGTAAAATAAACATCTTCCGCCGTTATAGAGAATCCATCGTGCCACTTGAGTTTGTCTTTCAGAGTAAAACGGTATGTTTTTCGGTCCGCACTAATACTTAAAATCGCTAAATCATCCACAAAACCCTTTTTTTGAGGATCATATTTGACCAATCCTGAAAAAACCAAACTTGATATATCTCTACTGGCCTCATGAAAATCAACGTAAAGCGGGTTTAAAACGACTGGCCTTTCACTCACAAACGCTTCATTGTAAATATTTCCGGATTCCTGCTCGACACGACCAGAAATTCTAAACAGCCCAAGCCCTGTTTGTGCCAGCATAAAGAAAACAATACCCGCGACAATGACGCTGATGACTTTTTCTTCAATGCTATAAGAACGAAAGACTCTGAAAAGTATGTTCTTCCAGCGTTTCAGCATATTGGTATTAAAAAATCCGCTTATGGTCTGTCTATTTTTTTATCTAAAAAACAAAAACAGAAGAGAATTAAGCACAAAAAGGCAGGCCAGCACCATCGTTACATAAAAAAGCACCTTTTCAGCGCCACGCTTTTTCACATGAATGACACCGCTGCCGCCAAAACTGGACCCGAGTCCTGAACTGCGGTTTTGGACCAAAATGGACAAAACAAGCAATATGGATACAATGATTTGAAAATATTTTAGAAAAGTAGACATAGATGAATTTTGAATTATGAATTATGAATTTTGAACAAGGAGTTTTACGAGTTACGAATAAACATATGTAATAACCAGTTAACAAGCGCAAAGACAAGAGCTGCAAGCGCGTAAGTCACAACGCTATTAACTGTCACCGTCACGTCTCCAATATGTACAACATTTACAACTTTAACCATCGCCCAGAAAATAATAATATTAATAACGTAATTAAAAAGTCCTGCCGTAAATAAAACAATCGGAAACGACAACAGTTTCATCAAAGGCTTCACAAAGGTATTTAACACGCCTATTACAAGCCCTCCAATGATAAAAAATTTGATGCCACCTGTATATTGCAGATCAGACAAAAGCTTTGTTACAGCGTAGAGAGCTGCGGCGTTCAGCGCCACGCCAATTATGATTTTTCTTACCATGATGTTACGGATTACGGATCACAACACCAGCGCATTATACTCACTTCATCTCCTCACGGCAATCTTTACCTCCACCCCCTCAATATCAACCAATTTTTCCCTGTCCCACTCCATATTTCCTTTTTGCTGAAGCTCAAGAGCAAGCGTTTCACGACTTATATAATCGGCAAAACGCGTCACGGCCATGCTAATAGGGTCATTGGTCGCAATCATCACATAAATGCGATCGTCAACATTATAACCCGCTTCCTTGCGCAAATCCTGTATAAAACGCACAATATCGCGCGCGTAGCCTTCAGCTTTGAGCTCATCGGTAACAACGGTATCCAAAACGACAGAAATTCCATCTTGGCTCGCGACATCAAACCCTTCCTTGCCATGAAAACCAATCATAACTTCTTCCGGCCCAAGGATAAATTTTTCAACTTTTACCCGACCATCAGCCAAAATCTCAAAATTCCCCGACTTTGCATTTTGGATAATTTTTTGAACATCTTTACCATATTTTGGTCCTAATATACGTGCGTTCGGCAAAACCACGCGGCTAACAACTTCCTGAATATCTTCAAGTATTTGGAGGTTTTTGACATTGAGTTCTTCGCAAACAACCTCCTTCTGCGCCAAAACCATCTTTTGATCTGTTCCTTTCGGCAAACCAATTTGAATGGTCAGAAGCGGCTGGCGGACTTTTATATTGGCTTTATCGCGCACGCAATGGCCAAGCGTCACAATTTTTCGCACAACGGCCATTTCCGAATTCAAGGCGGCTTTGATCATACGTTTATTTGATTTAGGCCAATCCCCTAAATGCACGGACTGTTCACCGGTCAAATTTCTATAGATTTCATCCGCGAGAAATGGCATAAAAGGGGCCAGCAGTCTGGAAAAATCCAAAAGAACCATATATAGGGTCTGATAGGCATCAAATTTATCATCGTCATTTTCCGACTTCCAAAAGCGCCTTCGGCTACGGCGTATGTACCAGTTTGAGAGATTTTCAACAAAATCCAGCATCGGGCGCGTGGCAGCGGTTAAATGATAGTTCTCCATGGCATCCGTTACGGTCTGAATTAGCTGATGCAGTTCAGACAAAATCCACTGGTCAAGTTTATGAACCGGTTTAAAATGTTTTTTCATTCGCGCGCCTTTTGTAGGGACATTCCTGGGATTGTCCGGAGTCCATTTGTCAATATTGGCATACGTCACAAAAAAACTGTAACTGTTCCAGAGGGGCAGAGAAAATTTCTTCACCATATCATCCACGTGTTGCTCTGAAAACCGCACGTCTTCAGCGAGCGGCGCCGTGCTGGTATACAAAAACATGCGGGTTGAATCCACGCCTTTCGTTTCAAATAAAACATTGGGGTCCGGATAATTTTTCTTCCGTTTGGACAGTTTTTCTCCATCCGCGGCAAGAAGAATGCCATTCACAATCACGTTTTTAAAAGCTGGCTTGTCAAATAAAATGGAGGCCAGCACGTGCAGCGTATAAAACCAGCCGCGCGTCTGATCCAGACCCTCCGCGATAAAATTGGCCGGAAAATTATCCTCAAATTCCTGCTTATTTTCAAAAGGATAGTGGAGTTGCGCGTACGGCATTGACCCGCTTTCAAACCAGCAATCCAACACTTCCGGTATGCGGCGTAGCATCTTTCCGCAGTGGCATTTTCCGGTAATTTCATCAATATACGGCTTGTGCAGGTCCAATTTATCGTCCCTCATCGGCAATTTTCCACATGAAAGTTCTTTTAATTCATCAATGGAAGCCACACAAACCGTGTGATTGTTCTCGCATTGCCAGAGCGGCATGGGACAGCCCCAAAAACGGTTGCGGGAAATTGCCCAGTCGCGGGCTCCTTCAAGCCATTTTCCAAATCGCCCGCCCTGGATATGTTCCGGCTGCCAGTGGATTTTTTTATTATTTTTTAGCAAACGCGGCTTAATGTCTGTCACCTTGATAAACCAGGACTTTGTGGCATAATTCAAAAGCGGAGTATCACAACGCCAGCAGTGCGGATAACTATGACGGTAGTTCTCTTTTTTGAAAAGCAGGCCTTTTTTATCCAGATATTCAGCAATATTTTGATCCTGCCCTTTCACAAATTTACCGGCAAAATCCCGCGCGTCCTCATAATAACAGCCGTCCATGCCAATATTCACAATAATCGGAATACCATGCTGCTTCGCCGCAATCATATCTTCTTCACCAAAAGCGCCATTGATCGTCACGATACCCGTTCCTTCTGCATCCGAGGCATAATCGGTTGCCACTGTGTGAAAAACATTTTTGGACTTTTTAACCTCTGGATGATGATTGTAATAATCAAACAAATGTTTGTATTTTTTGCCGACAATTTTTGACCCCTTAAATTGGTCAATAACTACATATTTTATGCCCGTATTGGCAAAAACTGTTTCCAAACGTTTAGCGGTCAAAATATAGTTGCCTTTTTCAGTCTGGACTTTCACGTAATCAATTTTCCTGTTCACAGCCAAGCCCATTGTGGAGAGCAAACTCCACGGCGTCGTTGTCCAGGCCAAAAAATAAGTGCCTGGTTCCTCCGCCAGTTCAAATTTCACCGTTGTAGAAAGATCCGTAACCTCTTTATACCCCTGACTGACCTCAAAATTGGATAGAGGCGTTTCACATCGCGGACAGATCTGCATAGTCTTGTGTCCCTCGTACATCATTTCTTTTTTCCAGATCTGGCTAAAAACCCACCAGATGGACTCAATATATTCATTGTTAAGAGTCGCGTAGCTGTTGCCAAAATCCACCCAGCGCCCGATGCGTTTCAATAACGTTTCCCACTCTTTTGTGTAACGGAAGACGCTTTCTCTGCATTTGGCGTTAAACTCCGCGACGCCCATTTTCTCAATATCTTTTTTACCCGACAAACCCAACTCTTTTTCTATTTCATATTCCACGGGCAGCCCATGACAATCCCAACCGTTTGTCCGCGGCACATAGTAGCCCTTCATGTTCCAGTAGCGCGTTACCGCGTCCTTTAGGGAATTCGCCATGATGTGTCCATAATGGGGCAAGCCATTGGCAAATGGCGGCCCGTCAAAAAACACAAATTTTGGCTTGCCCTTGCGCGCTTCCACTGATTTCTCAAAAATATGATTTTTCTCCCAAAATTCAAGAATTTTCCTTTCCATTTGAGGAAACGCCTGTTTTGGATCAACGGGTTTAAACATA
>CAYHVY010000059.1:0-6498 GCA_964360095.1 uncultured Candidatus Peribacteria bacterium
TAAAAAAACCCCCGCTTTCGCGGGGGTAGAAAATTCCGGATATTCTATCAACCGTAAAAATAAAGAATTAAGTTACGGCTGAGAATATTTGTTTTTGTGGAATTTGTTTTTGTTTTGTGAACAGTTGACCAAAAAGTTCGATATGACCTGCTATGTTTTGGCTGAGGTTTACAGTCCGGCCAAGGACCGCCTGTTTGGTGTGTCTTAGCCACAATAAAGTGAAGAGAAGACACCAGGCAGCTGGAGGGTCGGCCCGGTTGGTCAGTGAGGGCCATCACAGAGCAGAGAAAGTTGAAAGATCTATTTATATAAATCTCTCAACTCTCTCTACCCGTTGCATTTTGAATTGTTTTTTGAATTGTTAAGGAGCGTGATACAATTTTGCCAGAAAATAGATTCGGGGGTGTCATTGTCTTTATCATCCAATTTCAGCGTTTCATGTAACTATAACAAAGTGGAAAAGGATGGTCAAACAAATGTAATGGACACACTATATGAAATATTATAAAACAATATTACACAGTAAAAGACAAACATGCAAAAAATGATTCTAGAAGCCATAAAGTCGCCGATAATTACAGCAGATGATAATTTAATTACAATAATTACAAAACTCCTGAAAAAACATAAAATTTACAATGGAGATATTATTGTCATTGCTTCCAAGGTTTTGGCGGTAACTCAAAACAGGCTCAAAAAAATCAAAAATCAAAAAGAATTTCAAAGGCTTGTTGAAGAGGAAGCGGATGAAATCATTGGAAAGGGTAGAGTTACTTTAACACTTAAGGCAAATATTTTTGCACCCTGGGCCGGAGTTGACAGGTCAAACGTTCCAAAAAACCACGCGGTTTTATGGCCAAAACAGCCTTACCTGGTCTCGGAAGAACTTTTAAATTTCATAAAGAAAAAATTTCAACTCAAACGGGCCGGTGTCATTATCGCCGATTCTTTTTGCATGCCGCTCCGAAAAGGGACCGGCGCAATTGCTCTTGGATATGCGGGCTTTGAAGGAGTTCGCGATCTGCGGGGTCAAAAAGACCTATATAAAAAAAAATTACAATTTACCCAACAGGCCGTTGCTGATAATCTGGCCGCGGCAGCCAACCTTGTCATGGGGGAAAGTAGAGAAAGTAAACCTTTCGCGCTTATCCGGAATGCCCCAGTGGTCTTTACAGAACGGAAAATAGACCCAAACAGTTTAATCATGGAAAAAAAAGAATGTCTTTACGCGCCTTTTTATGAACAAAAAAAAATTCAGGCCGAGCCACAGTGAGGCTAATACAGCGCCGTCCCGCCGTGGCGGGACATCCTTTAAAATCGGCGTTCTTGCATCAACAAAGGGGACGGATCTGCAAGCCATTATTGATGAATTACAGGACGGAAAAATGCCTGGTATTGAGCTGGCTGTTATTTTGAGCAACAAAAAAAATGCCTTTGCCCTGCAAAGAGCGCGCCAACATGGGTTTAAAGCGATTTTTGTTGATCCAAAAGGGAAAAGTCGCGAAGAATATGATGAAAGATTGGCGGATATTCTCCAAAAACATGGTGTAAATTTAGTGGTATTGATTGGATATATGAGAATTTTATCCGCGGATTTTGTTAGAAAGTTTCCGCGACGCATTATTAATGTTCACCCCGCTCTTATGCCAAAATTTAGCGGACCAGGTTATTTTGGAGCGAATGTTCATGAAGAAGTCATAAGAGTTGGAGAAAAAGAGAGCGGCTGTACGATTCATTTTGTTGATGATGGAGTGGATACGGGCGCAATCCTCCTTCAAAAAAAAGTAAAAATAAATACCAATGAAACACCAGAAAGTCTTAAAGAAAAAGTGCAGGGACTAGAAAAAAAATGGTATCCGGAGGTTATCAGACGGTTTGCGTCCGGAAAGATTCTGTAGGGAAAGATTCTGTAGGGAACGGTTTCAAACCGTTCCCTACAGAATCTTTCCCTACCTCCATTTCCAGAAGTATTTTACGGCACTGATGACGTGGTGCCAAAAAACTTTTTTTGATAAAAGTTTAAACAAAGAGCCTTCACTAAGCCGTTTATGGTAATGTGTCATTTTTGCGGAAGGACAATAAATAACGCGAAACCCGGCCATTTTTACCATACGGCACAAATCAAAATCTTCCATAAAAAGAAAATATCGTTCATCAAAACCGTGTACTTTATCATAAACAATACGAGGGATCATCATGGCCGCGCCGGTGATCAAATCAACCTCCTGCAGTTTGTCATGATGGAAATCGCGCATGAGATAGCGCTGAACTCTATTTTGAAAAAATGGCAGTTTACCCAAAAAAGTGCGCCGCAGAGCCAAATCAAACCATGCCATATTGCGACGACAGGATTCCTGAACTTTTCCGCTTGAATAGATCAATTGGGGCCCCAAAATACCGGTGTTTGGATGTTTTTCCAGATACTCTACCATTTTTTTTAAAGCATCGGGATGTACAATGGCGTCCGGATTGTGAAAAAAAAGATATTTTCCGCGAGCAAAATTGGCGCCAAGATTATTGCCCTTGCCAAAACCTAAATTGCGTGCGGATTTAATAAAAATAATGCGTTTTTCTTTATGCGCCCGATCCAAAAAAACAAGGCTTTCCTCGTCGGCTGAATGATTATCAACTACAATTATTTCATAAAGAAAATCCACTTTTGACTTTTCCAGGGCTTCAACGGCCAGTCGTGGAAAATATTTGTGGTTGTAATTTACAATAATGACGGACAGTTTCATATAAGCTTTTTTTGCATACCCTGGCGGTTTTTACCATTAGGCCGCGCTCTATTTTCCTTCATCATCAATTCAAATTTACCATAAACATATTGATTGTCAGGAATATCTTTGTTGACGGTGATGCCGCCTCCAATAAAACAGTTATGGCCGACTTTTATGCCCGGCATAAAACTGGCGTTCACGCCGCAGCGGATATGATCCCCCGTAACAAGGCCGAATTTTAAAAGACCTGTGTCAATTTTTTCATTTTGAACCAAAGTCCTGATTGTGCCTTCATCCAGACGTAAATTGGCCGTCACGGTGCCTGAGCCAAAAGAAACATCGTTGCCGATAATACTGTCGCCAATGTAATTGGTATGGGTCCATACGCTATTACCAAGATAACTGCGCGCTATTTCAGACCCAAAACCAATGACGCAATTATCGCCGATATGCGATTCTCGCACCAGCGCGTTTGTGGCAATCACGGTATTTTTTCCAATATAAGCCGGTCCGACAATAACCGCATTATCCAAAATACGGACACCGTCCTCAAAATAAATATTTTTTCCACGAATTGTTGCGGACGCGGCCACTTCCGCCGGCCTTCCACCAATGCGGCCATGTGGGAAAATATCTTCAACATGTTCCAAAAAATAATCCATCACAGAAAGAACGTGCCATGGATACTTTATGGCCTGCCAGAAGCCACTATATGGCACTACTTTTATTTTTGCATTTTTTTTGATTAAGAAATCCAGCGCGGTTTCATACCAGTCGTCGCGATGCGGTTTTACCTTACGCAAAGCCTCAAAAAGATTTTGAGTATTCCGATGATAATGAATCACCAGATTTATCATTTTGCCTGGCTCCTTTCCTGCGCCGGGCTTTTCAACAATGCCAGTGATCAAGCCGTTTTTTTTGACTTTTAAATAGCCGCCCGGAAAATAGGAACTAACATTTTTCCCGACAAGAAAACCATCCATATTTTTATAATTTCGCGAAGCCTGTATGAGCGATTGATACGCTTCCGCTTCAACAACGTCCTGCGCGCTGACAATGAGCATATCGTTATTTTTCACATATTTTTCCACGCTCAAAATGGCCCCGGCCATGCCATCATCCAGATTCTTCTGTTCCACAATTTTCACATGATAAGAAGAATTTCTGGCAAACTTCTGCAGGTTTTTCAAATTGTGCTTGCCGCCAACTACAATAATTTGGGATTGGTCTTCTTTCTGTAGGGATCGGTCACGACCGATCCCTACAGAAGCCAACTGTTCAAGCTGGCGCTGAATAAGAGGCTTCCCTAAAAAAGAAAGAAAATTTTTATCTTCAATCGGCTTTAAACGTTTGCTTCTACCCGCGGCCAACAAAACTACTTTCATAATTTTCACGTAACTAATAAATCAAGTTTTTTTTGACCGATTCCAGTCTGAATTTCAATGGCAATGCGTTCACCATAGCTAAGACTGTCACCATAGAGATATCCGGAATAAGGAGTGTAGCGCGTTCCGGGCGAACCGGGAATACGCATGCTGACATCAAATATCACAATATCTTCACGGCCGTCTTCGGCGGTAACGGCTCCCTGAAGAGCAAATGGGCCAATGATGCCGGGAGGGACCGCTTTTTTAGCGATGGCAACAAATTTTTCTCCCAAATCAAAAGCCTTTTCAACTAATGATTCTTTCATGGTGACCGCGACGTGGCCGGTTTCAATCATCCGCGGCTTTAAATATTGTAAAACGGCCATTTGTTCATGTGCGGGAAGTCTCAAAAGTCCATCAAGATTGGTCTGTCTGCGCATATCAGTACCCATAAGCTCAATTTCATCATTCAGCGGTGAATAAAAATAATTAAAATTTACAGGCGCGCCGACAATAAATTCCTCAATAACGGCCTTCTCAAGACTGGATTCATTGATAATTTTTGAAGTGAGCAGTTCTTTGGATTTTAGGCTATAATCCTCATAATTCGCTGCCAGAAAAAAAGCCCTTTCATACGTGCGGAGGGCTTCACTAACCTTCACCAACACCAGGCGATCAATTTCTTTTGGCGAAGAAAATTGCCTGGGAATACGAATCCCGGCTTCTTTCAAAAGATAATATTGATTATTTGGAACGTCGCGCTCCTCCAATTTTACCATTTCACGGGTTCCAAAAATTGGAACCAAAAAATCATTTTCAATCTTGTTAAAATCACAATAAACCCAAAAATAGCGGTTATGAACAAAAATCGTATTTAATTCCCGCAACTGTTTTTGAATTTGAGGTTGAACAATATCGGCGAATTTATCAACAAGAATAATCTCATCAACGCAGCCTTTGCCATCCTTCCGCGCCGCGTAATATTTACTGTATGTTTTTTCACGGCCCTTTTGGCAGACGGCAACGGTGCGAAACCCGTATTTTTTTGCTCCATGACAAACATCCAGGCCGCTGTGGCCTCCAAGAACGCCAATAGTGATATTTTTTGGATCATAATTTTTAACAATATCAATAATTTTTTGACGAGGGATCATGGATGTATTTTTTTACGAGATTGTTCAGCCCAATACGTCTTTCAATCTATTAGATTCAATCGCCTGTTTAATGTCACGCGCGATTCTGCGTCCAGTGCTCATAGGTTCATTATAGCGCAACCAGGTATATGGGGAGCCATCAATATATGGATTTGTGCCGGCAACAATTCTCGCTGAAATTTCAAAAACGTAAAAATTCAAATCGGGATCAACGATAGCCTCCAAACAGAATGGCCCAAATAAGCCTTTTTTCATGGGTTTTCCTGACGCGGCATCAATCAATTTTTTTGATTTTTCAACCACTTTTTCACCCATTTCAAAAATTTCCGGAAGCAGGGATTCGCGCACTACAAGAGGCATATTGCCCGTGATGGTATAAGAAGTTCGTATTCCAACATCAAGCTGGTCTTTTGATGCAATACGGCCGATTGAGTCAGCGTTTGACTCGTAGCGCTTGTCAAAACTCATCACCTCAAGCTCTTTAGTCAGCGGCGAATAGAAATAGTGGGTGTAAACAGGCACGCCAACAATATATTCCTGGATAACATAACCCTTTTCACCATGGTAATTTTGGATGCGTTCATAAAATTCAGCGGGAGAATTGGCGATAAAATAGCCATATCCTCCCTTGGCTCCATGAAATTTAATGATAGCGGGCCGGTCAATTTCTTCAGGAGTATGAAATATTTTTGGCAATTTAAGGCCGGCGCTCTTCAACCACACACGCTCTTTTGTACGATTTGATTCCCATTCCAGTATGCCCTTGGAACCATAATGCATCATCCGGATTTTCATAATTTTCTTCCAGCCCAGATAACTGACAAAAGAGCCGTGCGGAATTAAAATGGCGTTACGCTCAATCAATTTCTTTTCAACAGAAAAAAAATCTTCATAGCGGTCAATCATGATGAATTCATCGGCAACCGAATAGCTTTTATATGGACGTTCCTGGCCTTTCACGCAGACACAAACCGACCTAAAACCTTCATCTTTTGCTCCCTTGAGAATTTGCAGAGCGGAATGACTCCCTAAAGTGACAATCGCATAATCAGAAATCTTCCCCATAAATAAAGCAAAAACAGGATTTTTACTATTCTATGGATACCATGCCGTTTTGTCAAAATTATTTCTTGAACTATGATTAAAAATGATTAACTGATAGGGGATCATACGCTTTTTCCTTTGAAAAATTTTAGGAAGAAGCGTATGATCCCTGATAGGCTATGATTGTTTTTTCTCTCTTTTTTACCATGATAA
>CAYHVY010000060.1:0-6362 GCA_964360095.1 uncultured Candidatus Peribacteria bacterium
AAAAAATCTCCAAAAAAAACGAAGGAAGATAAGCCGTAGTGACAATCCTAGGATTGTCCCTACATTGTCCCTGTTGGGATTGTCCCTATTTTTTATCACCCTGATATTTCTTTTTGAAGCAGTTTTGCCAGTCCGCCTTTCTGCAAGTGTAAATGATCGCCAGCATCAAATTTTTTTGACAATGTTTCGTCATCACCACCTGACGTAAGAGTATGCAAGGGAATAACATGAAACCCGCCAGATTTTCCCGATTCTATAATAAAATTATTAATTTCCTTTCGTTTTTCATTTATTCTTGTATATCGGCTTGCATAATTGCCAAATCCTCCGAAAGGCGGAATTGTACATATGTATATTTTTAACCCACTTCTTTTTGCGATTGCCAAAATCTCACGAATATTCTCAAAAATCTGTTTCGCCGATTTTGGGCCACCAATATCATTTGTTCCAATCAGACAAACAAAATTTTCAAATTCTCCTAGTCTGCCTTTTGCGTCAAATTCCTTCATTTTACCTAAAAGCCAGCCACTTGTTTGACCTACCTTCGCCAGGGTTTCCTTTTTACCCTTGACTTCAATATGCTTCGGCATGCCAACTGTAATGGAATCTCCAGTAAATAGTGTATTGCCTTCAACGGGTGGCACTTTTTCGCGGCTTTCATGAAAGGCTGGAGTTTTTTTAGGCACTTCTCTATGCGTAGGCAAAGTGCTGGAAACATACGGAGCAGGTATGGAAGGGGCAACTGAAACATATGCAGGAGGTGTTCTGTATTTTATTACGGGAGGCGATGCTTTTCTCGTAGGTAAGGCAAATCTTCGTTCCCTACCCGGAATTGCTGGAACATTTGCCAATCCTTTTGTCTGATAAAACGCGTAAGGATTAAAATTTACGCCTCCTCCAAGGATCCCTGGCCATCTTCGTTCAGCCTCAAATATACTCATTTTCTCACCATCAATAGAAACCATTTCTTCCACCGCCATAGCTCCGGAGGCATAACCCACATATCCAGGATGATGAGCCGGAGTATTGTTTTGCCAAAGTGTTCCGTTCGGTTTTAATCCACCATGAAAGAGCAACCTGTTAGGATACTTCCTGAGTTTTTCCCCAATAAGGATAATTTTTTTATCGCCAGATACGGCTGAATCTTCGGGAATGCCGGCCATGTTCATTTGTTCGCGAACAAGACGATCGTGCTCTTCATAGTACCTGGTTGAAGCCATTTGTGGACCTGCCGGGAGCGTTGGCATCACTACTTTTTTAACGGCAGGATCAGCGGAAAAAGCATCAATTATTGCTTTTGTCGGCAATGTGCATTTGCATTTTTTCACGATACGCTGGGCTGTTTCAGGCGTCATTGGCATCAATATGCCATTAACTTTTATGCATGTTTTTGTGATACTTAAAACAACATCATGAGAAATACCTCTTGAATCTTTCATCGTGGCGCGGACATTTTGAAATTGAGGAAGATCTTCTTTGCTTTTTATGGCCTGATAAATAGCCTCTTCCCGCTCTTTTCCCGTTGTTTTTTGAATTGTTTCCATGAGTTCCGCCTGTGTTTTTGGACGCTCCGGTTGTTTTATTTTTGACTTCAATTGATCAACACCTTCTCTGCTTTTACCCATCATTGCCGCGCGGGCTTCTTTATGGGCTTTTTTTAAATCAAAAGCGTTTGGAGCTTTTTTTGGACGCGGCGGTATTTCTGACATTTCCGGTGGTTTTTGAATATTTGTCATGAAAAATTGGACATTGAAAATAATCCCGTTATTATACCATAAAAATGGCTTATTTTGAATAAAATGTCTGATATATCTTTCGTTCCAATCAGAACCTGCGTAGGTTGTTTTCAAAAATTTCCGCAAAGGGAATTATTGGCTATAACAAGGCTTAAAAATGGTTCTATTGCGGTAGATAAAGAACAAAAAAGCGCTGGGCGTAGCGTCTATTTGTGTTATAAAAGGGTATGTGTGGAGAAAGCGCAGAGACGTAAGGGCAAAAATGGGCTACAGCACGGATTAAAGATGCCGATTGCCCAGGAAATATGGGATACCATTAAGAAAATGACCAATAACCAATGATCAAACTCCAAACAATATCAAATAATCAAAATTTGAAATTGGAAACATTTCGTATTTTAAATTCGGTCCAGAGCGAGGCTGTTTTGCATACTGACGGCCCGTTGTTGATTATAGCCGGCGCCGGCACGGGCAAAACGCGTGTCATCACGGAAAGGATTCTGTATCTATTGCGTGAAAAAGACGTTCCTGCAAGTCAGATTTTAGCCCTCACTTTCACGGAAAAAGCGGCACAGGAAATGGCGGAACGGGTTGATATTGGCCTTCCTTTGAGCCATGAAGAAATCGCGATTAAAACATTTCATGGCTTCTGCGACAGCGTCCTGCGCGAGCGGGGTCTGGAAATTGGCATTGATGCCTGTTATAAGCTGCTCAATCAAACGCAACAGTGGCTTTTCATGAGAAAAAACCTGTTTTCCTTTGAACTGGATTATTACCGGCCACTTGGCAACCCGGCCAAGTTTTTATTTTTATTGTTGCATCACTTTAATCGGCTTAAGGATGAGGACATCTCACCTGAAAATTACCTGGAATACGCAAACAACAAATTGGAAGAAAAAACAGAAGATCCAGCCATGCGTGAAAATGCCATAAAAACCCTGGAACTTGCCAAGGCGTATGGAACGTACCAAAGACTCATGATGGAACAAAACTGCCTTGATTTTGGAGATCTGCAGTATTACACGCTGCGATTATTGGAACAACGTCCTTCCGTGCTTGATGAATATCAGGAACGGTATCGTTTCATTCTTGTGGATGAATTTCAGGATACGAATTTTGCCCAAAATAAACTGGTTATGCTGCTGGCGAAAACGCATCGTAACCTTACCGTCGTCGGCGATGACGATCAGGCCATTTACAAATGGCGCGGCGCTTCTCTCAGCAACATTTTGAATTTCAGAAAAAACTTTCGGAACGCAAAACAGGTGGTTTTGTCTGAAAATTATCGCTCCACCCAGCCAATTCTGGATCTCAGCTATAAAGTCATTCAACAAAATAATCCATACCGGCTGGAAGCGCGTGAAAATATTGAAAAACGGCTTATAGCAAAGAAAGAAGATGCGCCCAGGGGGCGCGGCACTGTATTAGCCTCGCCGCGGCTCGGCCTGACTGAAGCAAAATCGGACAAACCGGCTGTATGGCATTTTTCGTCGTATCTTGAGGAGGCCAACGCCATCGCGCAAAAAATCAGTGAACTTGTGGCTTCCGGAAAATATATATACAAAGATTTTGCCATTTTGACGCGCGCGAATAATAGCGCCAAACCTTTTTCCGAAGCCCTAAAATCGGCAAACATTCCTTTCAGCGTGAAAAGCACAGAAGGACTTCTTATTTTTGAGGAGATAAAAGATTTACTTGCCGCGGCGCGTTTTCTGCGAAATCCTTACGATGACGTTGCGTTCTTCCGTCTTTTGAGTTTGCCTCTTTTTGCATTGCCAATGGGTTTTATTTTGGATCTTGTAAGTCAAGCCAGGAAGGCCAATCACGAGCCGCTTTTTAAGTATCTTAGAAAACTTTTAAAAGAAGAAAAAGCACAGCAAACCCTGCCAGGCATTGATGATAAAAACGAGGAAATGATCCTTTTTGAACCAATATATGAACTTTTTGACCGGTTATTGAATTTTGCGACTCCCAACCACGCAATCAGCCGCATTTTGGGAGAGTTTTTGGATAAATCCGGATATTATAAAAATCTTACGGCAAAGGACAGCCTTGAAAACGCCGAAGCCATTGTTCATATTGCCCAGTTTTTGGAAGTCGTAAGTAATTTTGAACATGAACAACAAGATCAATCTTTAAGCGCTTTTTTGGACTATCTTGATCTTATGAAGGAAGCTGAAGGTGTAATTGAAACACTGCCAATGGAAGAATCCGATTCGGTCAATATTTTGAGCATACACAGCGCGAAAGGACTGGAATTTGGCGTTGTTTTTCTTCCAAGCCTTGTCCAGAACCGTTTTCCGGCAGTGTATCGCCGGGAAGCACTTGAAATTCCGGGTGAATTAATTCAGGAAGAATTGCCTGAACAGGACATGCATCTACAGGAAGAGCGAAGACTGTTCTATGTAGCTTGCACAAGGGCAAAAGAGCTGCTTTTTTTAAGTCACAGCGATTTTTATGAGGGAACAAAAAAATGGAAACCGTCAATATTTCTTGAGGAGGCTGCGCAGGGCGAAATCTATGTGAATGCAAGCGAAAAAACATCTCCTAAAACACAAGTTTCGCCTGCAAAATCCATACCGGAAAGGCCAGCGAAAGGTTTAAGGCAAAAAACCGCATCCCATAAAGAAAAAATCCTTTACATCCCAAAAATAAACATCAGTCATGCAAGCTACAGCCAGCTTGATACATTCCAAACATGCCCATTGAAATACAAATTCCGCTACATGTTTAAAATTCCCTCCCCTGTTCCGCACGCGGCCAATTTCGGTTCAAGTATTCACAACGCGCTCAATGCGTTTTATCAACATTTAAAAAAAGGCGAAACGCCAACGCTTGAACTTATGCGCGAGTGCTATGGAAAAACATGGATCGCGACAGGATATGAAAGCCGCGCCCATGAAAATGCCCGCAAACTGCAGGGCTGGAAGATTCTGGAGAATTTTTATCAAAAAGAAAGCCAACCAAAATTTATCATTCCCGCATATCTGGAAAAAAGTTTCCGTTTAAAAATTGATCAATATATTTTGAGCGGCCGGATTGACCGTATTGATAAACTTGCTGACGGCAAATATGAGATTATTGATTACAAAACGGGTACGTCAAAACGTTCAGTTAACATAAAAAAAGACCTGCAGTTGTCCATATATGCCCTGGCGTGTAAGGAAATTTTCCATCTGGATGTTGGCCTGTTGAGTTTTTATTTTCTGGAGGACGCGAAAAAAGTTTCCACGACCCGCGATAATGCTGAATTAAAATCGGTAAAAGCAGAATTGCTTGAACAATTACAGCAAATGGAAAAATCGGATTTTTCCCCGACTCCAGGCTGGCATTGCAGTTTTTGCGAATATCGTATCTTGTGTCATGCGGCTTTGTAGGGACAATCCTAGGATTGTCCCTACAAAGCCGCTATAATCTGGATGTTTATTAAATTTTTACATTATGGAAATTACGTTGCTCGTTATTGGTTTGATTCTGATTGGAACGGTGATATATGGCCTTGTAGCGAACGGTTTCAAACCGTTAGCTACAAGGCCGCAGGAGGATTCCGCTCAAAAATTGATGCTGGATGTAATTGAAAAGTTACGAAAAACAATGGAAGACGGGGCGGTAAAAAATCGCGAAGAGTTGCATGCCCGTCTTGATGCAATTGCCAAACAATTAACCGCTCATCAACACCGTTCTCTGGAGACCATGACAACGACGATGCAAACGCAGTTTGGCCAAAGCGCGAAAATCATTGAAGAAGTAACCAAAAAACTGACAAAACTAGATGAAACGAATAAACAAGTGGTTGGATTTGCGGAGCAAATGAAAAGTCTTGAAAATATTCTAAAAAATCCAAAACAACGCGGAATTTTAGGTGAATTTCTGTTGGAATCCTTGCTTGGCAATGTGCTTACGCCGCAGCAGTATAAGATGCAATACAAATTTAAAAATGGAGATATCGTGGATGCGGTCGTCTTTTTTAACGGTAAAATTATCCCAATTGATGCGAAATTTTCCCTTGAAAAATATAATCTGTTAATGCATGAAAACGATAAAATACGGCGCGAACAACTGGAAAAAGAGTTCAAAATGGATTTGAAAAATCGCATTGATGAAACGGCAAAATATATCAGGCCTATAGAGGATACTCATGAATTTGCGTTAATGTTTATTCCGGCGGAAGGAATTTATTACAATTTGCTCGTCTATAACGTGGGGGCGGTTGAAGTAAACGCGCAGGATCTTATTGAATATGCTTTTAAAAAACATGTAATTATTGTTTCCCCGACATCCTTTTTTGCCTATCTGGAAACCGTTCTGCACGGACTTAAAGCGCTGAAAATGGAAGAATCCGTGCGGGATATTGTTAAAAATGTTACCGAACTTAGCCGCCATTTGAATAGTTACCAGACCTACATGGTGAAACTTGGAAACAATCTTGGCACCACCGTGAGTATGTACAATCAGGCCTCCCAGGAATTCAAGAAAATTGATAAGGATGTGGTGAAGATTACTGATGGGAAAGCAGAGAATGGTCGCGGCCTTGTCCTACCTTTGCTGGAAAAACCGCAGGAGGAATAGAAAAAAACGCGCAACGCAAACCTTAGGCCTATATGAAATTTTTAAAGAAAAAGCAAT
>CAYHVY010000061.1:0-6311 GCA_964360095.1 uncultured Candidatus Peribacteria bacterium
TTGGCAAAGTGATTGCGTTTACACACATGGAAAATCGTGGCTATTTGCAAAAAAAGAAAATAGTTGATTTGTTGGTGGACGCTGTAGGGCTCGAACCTACGACCCTCTCGGTGTAAACGAGATGCTCTACCAGCTGAGCTAAGCGTCCACTTTAGCCTGGAAACGCTAACATAATCATAGATTGTTTTCAACATTAATTCACCCAACAAACCCCGTCGCTACAAGCGCCACTGACATACCAACAACAAACACGATACAGAGGACGGAAATAATGTTCATAAAAAGGGTATTCTTAAAATCCCCCATTAGGCTGCGGCGGTTAAGCAAAATCAACAGGGCGATTAATAATATTGGTAAAACAAACGTATTGAGCATTTGTGAGCCAACTAGAATAGACACCATTGGCAACTTTGGAATCAGAATGGCCGCGGCTGTTGAAAAAATGCAAAAACCCAACAATTTATAAAAAACGGGCGACTCTTTTTTTAAGTCCACGCGGCCTTCCCAGCCAAATGCTTCCGTAACCACATATGAAGAAGTCATTGAGACGATGGCCAAACCAAGAAGTGAAGCGTTTAAAAGTCCCCACGCAAAAAGATGTTTGGCAAAAACACCGGCCAGTGGCTCCAAGGCGATAGCCGCCTGACCGGCATCTTCAATTTTTATACCCATTTTGTACAACGTGCCTGCTGTGGCTATCACGATAAAAAAAGCAACAAAATTGGTCCAAAAAGAGCCAAAAAAAACATCCCACCTGGAATATTTTAAATGTTCCGCGGCTACCCCCTTATCCACAAAATAAGACTGCACAAAAAACTGCCCCCATGCGGTAATGGTTGTGCCAATAAGGGCAACAGCCAGGTAAAAAAATTCTTTCGTCCATTCAATTTGCGGAACAAAAGTACTATGCATGGCTAAAGACCAGTCGGGATGTGCTAAAAAACCCGCAAAAATATAGGCAAGAAATAGCAACGATGATGTCAAAAAAACTTTTTGCACCAATTTGAAAGAACCTTTGTAGACTACAAACCATGTAAACACAGCGGTCAAAGGAACTGCCACATATCTTGGAACACCATAAATGTCGGCAACTGTTGAAATACCCGCGTATTCGGCCAGTATATTGGCCCAGTTTGTGACAAACGTCAGAATAACGACAAACGTCGTTATCTTTATGCCAAAATTTTCCCTAATTAAAGCCGCTAAACCTTTACCTGTCACAAGGCCCAAACGCGCTCCCATTTCCTGCGTTATAGCCAAAATAAAAGTGATCAGAAACAAAATCCACAGCATCTTGTAGCCAAAAGACGCCCCAGCTACTGAATATGTGGCAATGCCTCCTGCATCATTGTCAGCCGTACCCGCGATGATGCCCGGCCCGATAACACTTAAAACAAGCAGTAATTTTATTTTCGCGGCGCGCCATTTTGATGGCCTGATTTCTTTCTCAAGCGTTTGCATAACAAATAATAAATTTTCCGGAAGCGCACGGATCAGTGTGCTTTAAGCATCCGGTATCAGAAAACGTAAAATATCATCCACGGTAATTATCCCGCGCATAACGTGTTTTTTATCTACCACGGCAACCGACAGCAAATTGTATTTTGTCATGATTTTCCCTACTTCCATGGCTTTTGTATGCACACGAACCGTGCGCACAATACGTGCCATAATATCCTCAATTTTTGTTTTTAAAGGAGCAACCAAAAGCGTCCTGATTGAAACAACGCCAAGAAGCCGCTTCTCATCATCCAGAACAAAAACATGATAAATGGAGCGATGTTCGTTAGAATTTTTATGAATCTGGCGAACGGCCTGGCCAACAGTATTATCTTTATGCACCGTCATAAATTCGGACGTCATAAGTCCTCCGGCAATATCATCCTTATAGGTTGTGAGTTTGTGCAATACTTTGGCTTTCTGCAGGCCTAAACGGCGAAAAACCTGGCCGCGTTTATGTTCAGAAAGGTCTTTAATAACGTCGGCAGCCTCATCTGTCGGCATCTCTTCAAGAATGGTAGCCAATGATTTTGGACTAATGCGCTCCAGCAACGTATCTTTATATTTTGGGGCCACTTCTCCCAAAACCTCGGCGGCCGTTTCTTTATCAATAGCCTGAACAAATTTACTGGATTCCTGCAGTGTTAAATTTTCAATTAAATTGGCTATGTCGGCAGGGTGAAGTTTTTTAAGTTTTTGATGGGATGTTTTTAGCTGAAGACTGCCAATTTGCCCTTTTACAAGACTCACATTCTGCCAGCCGATAAATTTTGATTCCATATGACGCACAAAAGGCAGATTTACAAGACCCAAACGCCGCAATAATGCCTTGTTGCTTATATCAATGCCGACCAATGAAAAATTATCATCAATTTTGGAAAACTGCAGATCATTAACGCGCACCACGCGAATGCCGCCAACATCAAAAATCTGCTGATCCAGTACGTCCCGCGCAAGAAGGGTATCCGACGAAAGAAGCTCATATTCGTGTTTCCAGCAATTTGATCTGTTCAGAGTAACTTCACCCCTGCTCAATAATTCAATGCACTGGTACGGAATCATGGCATCGTGTTTTCCGTCCTTAAAAATCACTCCGCTTATTTTTGGATATTGCCCTTCCCTGAGAGTAACAATGATATCTTTTACACGGCCAATTTCCTCATCTTTACTGTCAAATATGGGAGCATGCAAAACCTGGCTTAAAAAAATCATGCCTTACAAATGATTAATTAAACGAAAGAGGAATAAACAGGGAAATTCCAAGTATGAACGTCATGACAAACATGAGAAGAAAAAATGATTTGATCATATAAATTCATGTTTAAAAAAGTTTATTGTATGGTAACAAAAGTTGATGAAAAATGCTAACATTGCAATATAATTTGTTTTCACTTATGGAAAACTACAATGATTGTGCCCTTGAACAACTAAAAAAATACGGGCTAAAAATCACCGCGCCGCGGAAAATGATTGTGCAATTTTTGGCAAAAAGCAGGAAAGCGCTCTCACCATATGAAATCAGGACAATGCTGAAACATCAAAATATAAAAGCCGACGTTGTAACAATTTACCGCGTTCTTGAACTTCTGGAAAAATTTTTGCTTGCGCATAAAGTTTTGGCTTTTAACGGCTATGTTCGCTGCAATATAAAAGACATGAAAAATGTACAAAAACGCTGCCATCATTATTTGATATGCAAAAAATGCCATAAAGTTGAAGAAGTGGAAGGGGAAAATCTTTTCAATATTGAGAAGAAAATTTCCAGTGTCAATCATTTTTTGATTGAGTCGCACTATCTTGAATTTACAGGGCTTTGCGACTCATGCCAAAAATCATCGCCGTCAAAAAAATTAAAAGCGCCGTCAAAACAATCGCGGCACCGGCGATAATGTTGATGTAGAAAGAAAACATCAATCCGCCAACAACAGATATCATTGAAAAAATAACGGCAAAAACCATAACGCGACGAAAACTGTTGGCGATTTGCATGGCTGCCAGAACAGGAACAACCATCAGCGCGCCGACAAGCAAAATGCCGACAATTCTCATCGCCAGGGCCACTGTGATGGCAGACATGATCATTAAAATAGAATTGAGTTGCCAAACCGGCAAACCGCTGACCTTCGCCGATTCTTCATCAAAAGAAATAAAAAACAACTGCCTGTGAATCACAAGTAAAACGGACATGACAACAAAAGCAAGCCCAAGAATGATAAAAACGTCCATTTCACTCACGGCGGTAATACTTCCAAAAAGATAATTCAATAAATTGATATTGTAACCTTTTGCCAGGCTTATTAAAGCCAACGCAACAGCTAAACTGCCGGATAAAAATAAAGACAACGCGGCATCTCCATAGATTTTGCGACCACTGCGCAGTCTTTCAATGGCAATGGCGGCAAGCACACATGCCAAAACGGCCGTGACAACAGGATACACATTTATCAAAAGTCCGATGGCAACGCCTGCCAGCGCCACGTGCGCCAGCGAATCGGCAAAAAGAGACAACTTGCGCATCACCAGAAACGTCCCGATCAATGGGGCGATAATGGCGATAGCGAGACCAGCGACAAGTGCCCTTACCATAAAATCATATTGGAAAACCTCAAGCATAATGATTAATATTTTGACATTTGAAACACGAATTTAGAACTTTCATTTTAGTGTCCGTGTAAAATCAGTTTTAAATCTTTTCCATAAAGTTTATGCAAATAATCTTCGCGAATAAAATCACGAGGAACCCCGTGATACACAAGCTCCTGGTTTAAACAGGCAAAACTATTTGCCTGGCTCGCGACAACATCAATGTCATGCGATACAAGAATAATTGTAAGATTTTTTTCCTTCTGCAGTTTTTTCAATAAAAGATAAAATTGTTCCTGGGCTTTGATGTCAATGCCGATCGTCGGCTCATCCAGCACCAAAAGCCGCGGATGGCTGGAAAGTGCCCTGGCGATAAAAACAAGCTGCTGTTGACCGCCCGACAAATCATGAAGAAGTTTTTGCCGATGGGTCAACATTCCAACATCAAGAAGTGCTTCCTCTATATCTTTTTTATCTTCACTGGAAAATCGTTTAAAAAAACCACGCCTGGAAACCAGGCTCATACCAACAATTTCTTCAACAGTTACAGGAAAATGCTCATCAATATGGGCTGCTTTTTGGGAAACATAACCAATCAAATCTCTTTGTTTGAATCTTTGAATATCAACTCCAAAAAGTTTTATTTTGCCTTTTTGAACGGGCAAAATGCCGACCATCAATTTTAAAAGCGTGGTCTTGCCACCTCCATTTGGGCCAATCAGCCCAAGAAAATCTCCTTCAAAAATATCAAACGTAATATTTTTTAAAATCGCTTCATGGCTATGGTAGGCAAAATGAATATTTTGAACGCTGATAAGGGGTTGAGGTTTTGTCATTATTTTTAAATATTACGAGCATGAAAGGCCTGTTTTCAGATTTTGTAAATTTTCCCGCATAACGGAAACATAGTTTTTTCCATCTCGCGTTTCACTCTCCGTCAAGCCCTCCAATGGATTCAGTGTCAATGTTTTTATACCGGCTTCCGCGGCCAAAGTTTCCGCAATTTTTGGATTCACCAGCGTTTCTGTAAAAATATACTGCACCTTTTTATCTTTGACTATTTTCACGAGTTCAGTAAGTTTTTTTGCTGATACTTCAGCCTCCGGAGAAAAACCGGCCACTGAAATCATTTCAAGATTATATCGTTTAGCCAAATAATTAAAGGCTTCATGGCTTGTAATCACCGTGCGGGACTTACAATTTGCAAGACCTTTTTCAAAATCATTGTGTAGATCTTGAATTTTTTTTACATATGAATTTAAATTTTCTTTATATTTATCACCATGGGAAAAATCAACGTCAGAAAGTCTCATTGCAATTAAAAGACTTTCATCTATATATAACATAGGATCGAGCCAAAAATGCGGATCCGCAGTCACTCCTGATCTTTGCATAGGTATAGCCATTTCAAGAAAAGAAACACCTTTTTTTTGCAAATCAATGCGAAGCCTATCAACCCATGGTTCCAAACCAGCACCATTGACAATAACAAGATCAGCACGATTGATTTCCAAAATATCCTGTGGAGTTAATTCATAATCGTGCGGTTCAGAGCCTGCCGGAACGAGATTTTTTATTTCAACACGATCCCCCCCTACATTTTTTGCGATTTCATAAAGCGGATAAAAACTTGTTATAACGCGCAATTTGCCAACAGGCTGACTAGCGGCATTATTTTCAGTATTTTGCGCGCAACCTCCCAAAACAAGCAATAATGGTGCTAAAATAACAAGTGCCGTGATAGTGAAAATTTTATTGATCATACATGGAAATTCAAAGAAATATAAACACTGTATATCACACATATAACGGTATTGCAATAGTGTTGCAATTATAATTTTTGGCCAAATTATTTTTATGCTTGAAATATCAGATGAAAAATTCGCGGAACTGGCGGCCGAAGCCTGGAAAAAGATCCCAAAATATTTCCACCAGCAAATGGATAATCTTGCCATACGAATTGAACAAAGAGTCTCCCAGGAACAAATGCATCACCTTAAAACAGGCAACACGCTTTTGGGGCTTTTTGAGGGCACGCCAAAAACCGCCTGGGGACAGGATTCTATTGGCACCCAGCCAAGTAAAATCACCATTTTTCAGGAAACAATTTTAAATACTGTTACCACGGAAAAAGACCTGGAAAACCTGATTCTGGAAGTATTGATGCACGAAGTCGCGCACTATTTCGGCTACAACGATGACGAAATGCGTATTTTGGATGAGAAACT
>CAYHVY010000062.1:0-6283 GCA_964360095.1 uncultured Candidatus Peribacteria bacterium
GTTCACTGCCGGCAAGTTTTGTTGATTCTTCGGAATCAAGTTTTTCTTTAAGCCAGTCTCCCCATGGTTTTATTGGCGGCCTGGAAGATAAAATCCCTTTTGTCTTTTTGTCATCTGCAAGCAGTATGCCAAGTTTTGTAAGAATGTTTTTTTTGCCCGAATCAGTTTTAAACGCATCCATGGCTAAAAGGGCTTCCAGCATATCATGCAGCGCGCTTTTTTCAGTTTCGTTAAAATTTCTCAGATTTTCCGTAAGTTTGATAATTTCCGGGTCCAGTGTTTTTTTATCTTTAGGTCCAAGCCAGCTTAAAAGATCAATGCCAAAGAAGGTTCCAATAACTTCAAGAAAAGCTTTAAAGCCCTCCAGTATGGAGGCCGCCGCAGGGGTTTCCGGTTTTGGAGTCTCCGTAGGAGGTGAGACTGCCTGTTTAGGGGCCTGGGGTGGCGGTGGCGCTGCTGCGACTACCTTTGGTAGATCCGTTGTTGCATCTGGTTTAACGGGTTCTTCCGGCGGCATTACAGGGGCTTGTGGTGACACTTCAGGTGTTAGTGGCTGCGTGGAGCCTTTTAACAGTTTTCTTTTCCGTTCTTCCAAATCAAGATAATGCCTGTAGCCGCTTAAATAAGTTGTGAAAGTAGAAGTGTTGTATTGCAGAAATGTTTTTAAGTTTTCTTTATTGAGTTTTCCGTCTGCTCCGACAACATTCGTTTGTGAATATTGACTGAAGTTTATGATCATCTCCAGAGGGGTTGCAAAAACTGTTTTCCCCCCTTGTTTTTCATAAATATCGTCAAGGCCATGCAAAAATGTTTCCAGGTTGTTTTTTAATATCGCCATGCTGTCTATTAAATTATAATCATTTTTTATGAAAGCTTCTGCCATTTCCTGCATTGCCTCTTTTAGTATCACTTTGTTTTCAGGTGTGTTTAAGCCGGCTTTTTCTAGATCCTGTTGGTATTTTTTTAATTTCTCATCAATTTCACCGCTTATCCTTTCCGGAGTAGCTAATTGTTTTACCACATAGCCGTTGCCTGTTGGAAAAGTCGCAAATTTTGGAGCCGCTTTAGCTGCGTCACTCAAGGATTTCTGTTCCTGTTCAATTTTGATTATTTTCGTTTGAGTCTTTGCCGTATCGGTAACGGCTTTTGTGCCTTGTGCAAGGGCTTTTTCCAGTTTATCTATTTGTTCCAACTGACCACTTTTTAATTTTTCCAGTTTCGTTAAATCTTCATGTCCGCCTCCTTCCTTTAAGCAGGCGATTTTTGCCTTATTATAGGCATCTTCAACGTTCGTTTTCGTCACAGGCCTGCTTTTGTCATCTATGATTTTTTGGAGTTGTTCCAGCGCGTTTTCCGCCATATTGATTTTTAGTTATTAAGAATGGCAATTTATCCCTTTATTGTAGCAAAAAAATGCTGATTATGCCATGCAAAGCGTGTTAATTTTTTTATCCTCTTGATATTATCTCTATGCGCAGGTTATATATTTGAAACCTATGGCAGATAAAAAACTCAAAGATCGGGAGGAAGAAATAATCTTATTGGTCAGGGATGCAAAGCTTGGCAATACTGATGCTTTTGCCAAGCTTTATGATTATTATGTGAATCCTATTTACCGCTATGTGTACTACAAGGTAAACCGTGAAGATGCTCTGGATATTACCGAATCCATTTTTCTCAAAATATGGGAAAATTTGAAATCATACCGCAAAATAAAAGGAACTTTCTCGTCCTGGGTTTTTAAAATTGCCCATAATCTTATTGTTGACCATTATCGCCTACAGCGACAATATATTCCAATTGATGATCTAAATCTTCCAGATGAAAAACGCGAATCTGACCCATCCGCAAGAGCTCAAGAGGCTTTAGACCAGGAAAATCTGAAAAGAGCCCTGTCGCAGTTAAAGAAAAAATATCAGCAAATCATCCTTTTGCGCTATGTGAACGATTTGGAACTTTCGGAAATCGCGAAAATTATGAAAAAATCGGAGGGCAGTTTGAGAGTTCTTAAATTTAGGGCGCTGCAGGCTCTTAGGAAGGTGTTTGAAAGCATGAATATAACCTATTAACGTAACAAACCTGTTTTCTGTTCGTTCTCAATTATATGATCTTCTGGAATAAATTACATAAAGATTCACACGAGCTTGACGTGCTTGAAAAAAAGCTGACAGATTTGCGTGCCGTTGATCTGTCCAAAATTGACGCACAAAAACTCAAAAACAGGATTTTTGCGGTTATTTCTTCTGTACAGTTTCAGGGCTTTCAGAAGGGCATTTTTGGCAACTTCAGGTATTTTAGAACAGTTTTTGCAGGAGTTCTCCTTTTTGTGTTTACCATATCAAGTGTTTTTTTGTTTCCTCTAAATATACCAGTTACGCAGGCCGCCCGTTCCACTTATTTTGAAGAAGTCTCGGGCCAGGTTTTGATTTTAAGGAGCGGAAAATTTTTACCCGCGACAGTCAATTTTGCTCTCCAGGAAGGCGATGTGATTTTAACCAAGGATAACAGCTTTGCCAGCGTGCGCTTTTTTGATGATAGCGTCAGCCGTTTGTCTTCAAATACGCAAATAGCATTAAAACGCCTATCATCCGAGCCGTTTAATCCAGTCGCGACACAGATTGAACTTTTGTTACAGAGCGGACGTTCGTGGTTCCGCGTTTTAAATCTTGTGGACGAAAAATCATTATTTACGGTCCAAACTTCGCAGGTCGCAGCTTCAGTGTCAAAGCGGGCCGCCTTTGATCTTCGCGTGCGTCCGTACGAAAATTATCTGTCAGTTTTTGATAATATTGTTGATTATTCCCTCATTAACGACCTTTTGCCGCAACCCAAATCCTTATTGGCCGGTTTTCAGGCCCATATTTCAAAAGATGGTAAAGTGAAGACTTCTGTCATTGCTGACGATGATACAACCGAACGCAATCCGGTAAAATCCGCGGAGTGGGTGAATGACAATTTAAAACGTGACAAACTTCATTCTGATCGCGTAGTTGCTGAAACGGAAAAGGCTTTAACCGTTGCCAATAATGCGGCAACAGCATCAATGGAAAAATTTGATGGTAATGATAACAGGGTTTTATCCAACCGTGAGCTGGAAAAATTACGTTCACAATTTTTAGGTTCCCATAAACAGCTTTTGTTGGGCGCCACCTTTTTGATGCGCCAGCAAAACGAAGAGGGATTACGTCTGATAAATGAATTTAAAAATACAGTTAAAATCCTTGCCGCGCGTTTAAAGGATCTGGAAAAAATTGATTCCATCAATGCGGGACTTCTGCGCGTCATGATTGAGACGAAGATTATTCAGCAACGCAAGGATGTTGCTACTCTTCTTCCAAAAGATGCTCTTTATCCGCTGAAACAGATTCTGGCTGAGACGGAAATTTTGTTGGCCGATAGCGATGTTGATAAAACTCGATTACAGTTGTCATATTTGGAAAGCAGGCTGCTGGAAGCGCAGGGATTGGTGAAAAAGGAAAGATTTGATGAAGCAGAAAGCATTCTCACGCAATATGAACGGGATATCCACAAGGTAATTCTGCAGGTTCGAGATAATAATTTTGATGAATTGAACAGCAAAGTTGTTGGACTGTTCAGTCAACAAATGAATCAGATTAAGGTCATGACGGCTATTGAGAAATCTCTTTATCCGACGCAAAATCGTTTATTGTCCCTTGTGCGCTCTCTTAGACATGAGCTTTTGGAAAAAGTCATAATAGCTTCAGGAGATGTTGAAGGCTCTGTTCCAATTGTTCTTTTACAGCAGATGAAGGATCTACTCCAGACATATATGGCGGATGGCGCTTTTGACAAAGAATTTGTCGCGATTTTAAATAAATTATTACAGAAAAATAGCAGCAAGAATTCAGTTGAGGAGGCGACAACAAATCCCGCAAAACTCCCTGAAAAACTTGGCGTTGTGCAGCTTGTTGAGCATACAATTTCTTCTGATGAATCTGATTAAGAAGCTCCAGAAAATTTTGACAGTAAGCCGAGGATAATTCCAAAAGTGGCAAAAAAACTTCCAATAATCCAAAAACGCATCACGATATTTGGCTCAGACCAGCCGCTTTTTTCAAAGTGATGATGGATGGGCGCGATGTGAAAGACTTTGCGCTTGAAGATTTTTTTTGCCACCACCTGAATAATTACTGAAAGCGTTTCAATCACAAAGATAAATCCAATAAGAGGTAAAACAGCCACAGAATCAGTCATCATCGCTATGACACCGAGGGTTGCCCCCAATGATAGAGCTCCAGTATCTCCCATGTAGAAGCGGGCCGGAAAAATATTAAACCAGACAAAACCAATAAGAGCGCCTACAATTACTGCGCAGAACGCGGCAAGAATAAAAAGTCCATGTAGATATGACAAAAGCGTAAATGCGCTAAAAGCAATAATGAGCAACCCGCCTGCAAGTCCGTCAAGTCCGTCAGTAATGTTGACGGCGTTGGCGGTGGCAGTAATAACTAAAATAAATAGTGGTATATACCATGCTCCCAAAACGATATCGCCAAAAAAGGGAATGTGGATTTGATCATATCCAAGCTTGAAATGAAACCACCAGGCTCCGGCGGCTGCAAATAGACTCAACCAAAGAAATTTTGGTTTAATGTTCAACCCTTTGCTTTTCCCGCGATTTTTAATATTCAAATAATCATCAACAGCGCCAAGAATAGCCGTCGTTATTAAAGTAAATATGGGCAGCCACGTTTCATTGCGGTTTAAGAGAGAATGTTCGGTGATTTTCAAAAATTCGGAAAGACCCGAAAGAATTACAACAATAAGAACGGTTCCCCAGATGAGAATGCCTCCCATAGTCGGTGTTCCCGCTTTTTTTGAATGCAGTTCCTGAAAAATGGCAGCTTTTTCTCCTGTTGAAGCGATTTCCCGGAGCTGTTTGCCGATTTTATATTTATGCAAGATTTTTATGCATGTTGGAGCCAGCAGGAGGGTTATAAGAAAGGCGCTTATCTCTGACCCAAAAATCAATGAAAGATTACGAATGATCTGAGCAAAAGCATTCATTTTAGTACCAGTTATAAGTTCTGAATATCCAGTCGGAAAGGATTTTTGTTTCTGAATAACGTGAGTTGCTGTCCAGAATAACCGTGACAATACGGTGGCCTTTGTCGCTTTCAATAATCGCAATCAGGCATTGGCCGGCTTCGGTTGTAGTGCCTGTTTTCAATCCAAACACTTTTAAATAGCTCCCCAGCAGATCATTGGTAGTGCTGATTTTGTGGTTCAATTTCCCGTTGGTAGAACTTATTTCTGTTTCCCTGATAATTGCCGCTTTTCTAACAAACTCTTTTTCATACGCATAGCGTCCTAGTATGGCAAGGTCGTAAGCGCTTGAATAATTACCCTCTTCATCAAGACCGACGGGATTGGTAAAGTGAGTGTCTTTAAGTCCGAGTTCGCCTGCTTTACGATTCATTTTTTTTACAAACAGGCCGAGACGCAGCGAGGCTAATACAGAGTCGTCCCGCCGTGGCGGGACATCCTTTATTTCAGCGGTGTCACTATTGAAGGTGGCGAGGGCGTACGCCGCATCATTGGCCGAATGAACGAGCGTGGCATATAGTAAGTTTGCCACTGTGATTTTTTCTCCGGGAGCAAGCCATATTTTTGAACCCGCTATTTGGGCCGCTTTTTTTGAAATAGTCACTACATCATCAAGTTTATTTTCTTCCAGAATTATTACCGCTGTCATGAGTTTTGTAATGCTGGCAATTGGTCGCCTGTCATAACTGTTTTTTTCATAGAGAATAAAGCCGGTATTCGCATCCACGGCAATGATTGATTTTGCTTTAATAACCGGCGCGATATTTTTAATATTGTAGTGTGGGACAGCTGAAGCTTCCAAAAGATCAGCCTGATTCCAAATGGTATGGGCAATCCCTGTAGGGATGCATTGCAATGCATCCCTACAGGGATTGCCCATAAAAAGTTTTGTAGATGCGTAAAGGCTGATAAGGGCGCTTAGCATATATTTTGAATGAAGATTTTAATTTTCAGGCGCTTTATCTGTTGCAATATTTTTTGTTTTAGGAGCCAATAAAGATAGGTTTAGAAAGGGATCCAGAACGCGCTTCTGCATATAGTCTTCGCCTAGTTCAACAACAATTGCCGTTTGCCGTTTTTTTTCATTGTTGAGGTACGATGATGGAATGCCAGATTGTGTTTTAAATGGAAGGAATTTTTGGAGAAAACCCAAACTTTTTGGCTTTTCTCCATTAGGCCCCGGCCTGTAGTAGATCGTTGTTTCTGTTATATTGCG
>CAYHVY010000063.1:0-6154 GCA_964360095.1 uncultured Candidatus Peribacteria bacterium
TGCAATTCAACAAGTCACGTGATTTTAATATGTACCAAGAAGCGGTAATGGTACCAGTTGGTGATTGGGCGAATGGACGTCTAAAAAACCTGAGCACAACAGATAAAATACGAGATAACTCTAAAAGTGGTAGCGGGTTTGGTAAAAATATTTCAAACTGGTTGGAACGCAGTATGGTATATCCCAGCAATGTTTTACGATTCGCAACTGTTTGTAATAATAAAAATCACAGCGCGACTTTTCCGGAAGAATTGCCTGAATGGTTTATAAAATTATTTACTAAAGCAAATGATTTAGTTTTAGACCCATTTCTTGGCTCCGGCACTACTTCAGAAGTAGCGCAAAGAATGGGACGTAACTCTATCGGGATCGACATTGTACCAAAGTATGTTGAGATGGTTAAACAAAAAATTAAGCAAAAAGACCCATCATTATTTGTTCATAATGATATCACCGTATGAAAAAACTTGATTTGCAAACAATTTATGAATATGTTGAAAAACACATTTCGATCTTTCACCAGAGAAGATTGGACTATGTGCAAAACAAGATTGATCTGCTTAAAATTTTGAAGCAGAAAAATCCTTATCTTTTTAGAGCAAAAAATGTACTGACAGCTCAAGATTTAATTAAGGGTTTTTTAGATGCTTTCTTGCAATCTCAGGAGGAGACATTGTTCGGTGATTTCATAGAAGGTTTGGCGATTTTTGTTTGTGACAAGGCATATGGCGCTAAAAAATCAGAATTAACAGGTATTGATCTCGAGTTTGAAAAAGAAGGGATACTATATATCGTTGAAATTAAGGCTGGCTGGAATTGGGGTAATTCAAGTCAAATACATCAACTCAAAATTAATTTTGAAAATGCAAAGAAATTACTCGCGAAGATGGACAAAAAAGTTATTGCGGTCAACGGGTGTTGTTTTGGTAGAGATAGTAAACCTGACAAGGGTAGTTATTTGAAATTGTGCGGGCAACAATTCTGGGCACTTATTTCTGGAAATGAAAAATTATATCTAAATATTGTGGAGCCGATTGGTTACAAAGCAAGAGAAAAGAACGAAGAGTTTGCGGGACATTATGCCCAAATAGTAAATAAACTCACATTTGAGTTTTCACAAAAGTTTTGCGATGATGGGAAAATTAATTGGGGCAAGTTGGTCGAATATAATTCAAGTTTTGAAAAAATAATCAAAAAATAAATTATGAAAACATATCAAGTCACTTTAACAAAAGCCTACATGGTTACCATTAATGCTAATGGGGAGACTCAAGCGAAAAGACTTGCCGAGTTTTACACTGGTGATATTCAAGATATTTCCACTGGCCCAACTAGAAAAGAACATAACTTTAGTATTGAACAAATTACATGCAGTATGAACGAAGGATTTGACGTGAAAGAAATTTTTAATGTTTGAGTCAAAGGATGTGGTTACGCTGGTTGCAATTCCATATAATCCATACGAGCCTGGAAAATATAATCGTTGGACTATGAGAGGCATGCTTGATCTTGATAAAGAATTAGTCGTTGCAGATGAATTTTGGGATTTTCTTGGGGGCAAGAATACTTATCAAGATTTATTAAACTGTTTTGAACGTGTCGGAATAGAATTAAGAGACGAAATTGACTCATATTTTCGTCGCTTCAAAAATATAACAACGTGAATCACGAAAATCACCCGATTCATCCTCACAAACCATGTCCGCGATATATGGCGCTGGCCACGGCGCCATCCGGGTCCATAACTTCCAACTTTACCACAAAGTTTTCTGATTTTTCAAAATGGAAGAAATATTTTGGAGAATGGCTCCAGAATGTATCATAAACAATATCATTGGGGCCGTTGTAATGAAAATCCCAACGGTAAAATAATTCTCTTTGAGGTGTTTCCGCATCAAAGCTCGCGGATGCGTCAAATTCGTAATTTGCGCTTGTTTTTGATGGCAATGAACGAACTAAAAATTGAGCAGTTGGCGGTATGTTTACAGCAACAGACACCTCTTTTTTAAACACTGCTTTTTGATTTCCGGGATCTCTTGCTTCCATGGTAACGGTGAAATTTCCAGCCATATTGAAGCGGTGATACCAGTGATTTTTCCTTTGAAATGTGGTGTCCCATTTGCCATCAGAATCCCAGTCAAAACGGTACTCCAGGTAAGAAGCCAGATATTGATCATCTCTTGACAGGGAAGTATCAAAATGAAAAACGGTATTTTCGGTACCGAAAACCGGTTCAACCTTAAAAAAGGGGATTGGAGGAGTGTTTTCCACAATCGTAACCTTTTTGATCGCTTTAGAAATGTTGCCGCCCTTATCCAGCGCTTCAAGTTTGATGCTATGCTCGCCGGCTTTTTTAAAGACATGGCGGGCGCTTTTTGCTCTGGAAAAATAGGTATCTGGGATGTTGCCATTTTCAAAATACCAGCGGACTTCCAACTTATTGGCAGGAGTTTCAGCGTCTGTTGAAACACTGGCATCAAATTTAAATACCGTTTCAACTGTTCCGGTATTGGGATTTTGAAAGCCAGTCTGGTTGGTAAAAATATTGAAATCAGCCTGGGGCGGCGTATCAACAAGAGCCACTAATCTAGGCCGGCGATAATAATCATGCAGGCCGAGCCGTGGCGAGGCTAATACAGAACCGTCCCGCCATGGCGGGACATCCTCATCAAAAGCGTCGTATTTTGGCTCTATAAAGGTTCTTGGTGTGAAATTCGTTGGCGCAAGCATGCTGTAGTTTGCAAACGCTGTAGGAAGCAGACATGTCTGTTCCATACTCAATAAGATCAAAATGCCTGTTAAAACCGCAAAACCGATTTTCGGCTTATAATTCATAAATACATCCTCAAAATATCAAGGATATATTTTTACATCAAAAACTATATTATGTCAAGCTAATTTTGCCCCCTTACAATCTCCACCTTGATGTTATCAGGCACACTGGGCATTGTTGGCGCCCACGCTGGCCACGTAACAATCGCAACTTTGTTGATTTCAGGCAGATTTTGGATGTAGTCGCGCGTTTCGCGAATGTTTTTGCCAAGAATATGTTCTTTGATTTTTTTCACCAAACGCTCGCCATTTTCTTTTTCAGGATTAACTTCAAATTCTTCAATTCCTTTTATGGTCGCGGTTAATTTAATTTTTTTTGTCTTTGAATCCATCTCAAAAATGCGATAAACAAGAGAACTTTCATCAATGTAAACAAGGTTTTTTTCAGGATTTTTTTTGAGTTTTAACTCGGTTTTTAAAATATTCATAAATTCATCGCGATTGTAGGCAGTTCCTGTCGCGATCATTTCTCCTTCAATATCAAAGGAATCCAGTTTTTGTCCTTCCAGATTTGATGGAACAGTGATAACGGGTTCTGTTGTCTGCATGGCGTTGCTTCCAACCAATAAAGCCAGATTTGTTTTTTGAGTTTCATTTTTTTTGCTAACTACAGCCTGCAATTCAGCCTGCGCGGAGTTGCGTAAATCACCTTCCAGTTTTTTTTGTGATGCTTCCAGGTCTTCTTTTGTGATAAATTTTGTCACAATGGTCTTGCCGAATGCCATATTGCCCTTACTATCCGCGTAAAGCCTTTTTTGATTTTCCGATGAAAGACCCGGTAGGAAAAATTTCGCCGGGCCGATGTTGCCACGGTCGCCAATCACCTGTCCAAGAGCGTCTTTTTCGTCGGCAACCACGGAAATATCAAGAGAGCCTGGTTTATTGTCCTTTTGAGCCGGAACAGTCACAAAATTTTGACTCCGAAAAACAAGACTGTTTGCCGTCTGAAAGCGGGTTTTTGCCAGCAGCGCCCAATCCTGATTGCTGGTATTTATTATCGTGATCACGCCTTTGGCATTTTCTCCCTGAAAATCTTTTCCCGTTGCCTGGTATGTTAATGGGCGTTTGATCAGGGTAGAAACAGTGTAGCTTGGAATTTCACGCGCCGGGTGAGTGTCCAGCTCAATGCGGTTTGTTTCTACGTCTGCTAAAACAACATTTGCTGAAGTCTGCAAAACATTTGATTTTGGAGTGAGCTTGATAGTGGCTCCGGGAAGAGCAATATATGTTATCGTAAGTAAAATGATCAGACTGACAATTACGAGCGCGACCAAAGCCTGCCGATTGGGAACTTCCAATACAAGTTTATTTTTTACCTGTGTTTTTTTGTTATCTGATATTTTTTGTTGTAAAGAATAGGCGTTTTTATTTCCCGCGCCAAAATTTTTTGACAAAAAACCAAACCCTCTTTTTTTCCCCGCATGTATGAGCTCTGAAATGGAAAGTTTTTTTTCTGTTTGACGCATCGGCATCTCACTTTCCATGGAATTGACGCTCGCCTTGATGGGAGCGATATCCAATTGATCTTCAAGAAATTTCCCAGATACAAGGCTGGGATGTTCATGTCCCTCCAGCTTGTCGTACACCGTCAAACCGATCTGCGTTGCCAATTGAATGCCATTGGTATCGTTTGTGATGATGTAAATATTTTTTTCCAGATCTGCCGCCTTGCGTTTGAGAATTTTTAGATTGACCATGCTTTGAAAAAGCATGGCGCGTTTTGGCACAACCAGATAAATATTTTTTATTTTAAGCTGTTTTAAACGATCGTAAATTGCTGTAACCTCCTCGTCAATCTCAATATACAAAACTTTTTTTATCTTGTTTTTGAAGCTGGGTTTTTTTCTTTGATCTTCAGGTTCTTCTGTTTTTTCAATCCGTTTTGTGGTGACAATTTTTTTTGAACTGTTTTTATCTTTTTTTGAATCTGAAGCCATAGAGATTAGATGGAAAGCTATAGAAAAAGTTAAATTTGAATAAGTCTAACCACTTTTTTTAGTAATTTAGCCAAAATTTGCTCTTCACTAAGATATTCCAGAGCAATGTTGGCGAGCGCCAGCGGTGTAACATCCTGAGCGTCTTTTAAAAGTTTTGTCTCATCGCTCATATTGGTTACCATTTTCGGCTGTATAAAATTCACGACTGGTTTTTTTGGAAAGGGAAGTTGCTGTGTCCATTCGCGCGTTTCCAGAACTTCCTTGATTTCCGGAAGATGTGAACCGCCTCCGCATAACAAAATTTTTGACGGCAGAATATCCACATTTTCAAATTCACTCAGAGTCAGAGCCACTCCGGAAAGCCATACCTCGCAGTCACTTTTCATAGCTTCACGGACAATGCGATAGGACTGTTTTTCAAGCCGTTCCTGGGAATAAGCCAGTTTTATTTCCTCGGCCTCCTCAAAAGAAATATTCAAAGACTGGGCAAGGCGTTTTGTAAAAGTGCGTCCTCCAAGAGTAAACATTTTCGTACCCTCCACGCAGCCGTTTCTAACCACGGCGATATCCGTAGTGCCTCCGCCAATATCAATAAAAATCGCGCTGAAATTACCGCTGTCTTCATTTGAGAGACAGCGCGAAACAGCGTAGGGCTCGGCGGTAATGGCCATCAATTCCTTATCCAGTTCCGCGGCGATTGTTTGCAGAGCGCCGTAATGAACAAGCGGAGCGAAAGCGTTAAAAATGGAAATTGTCACTTCTTTTCCCTGAAAACCGAGAGGATTGGCAACCCTGTAGGCATCAATGTGGACTCCTGTAATTGCGGCGTTGACGAGCTTTACGTCAATCTCACTGTAGCCGGTTTCAAAAGCAAGCTGGCTTCTCACTTCATCAAATGCCTTCCATTGGACTTTATGCACAATATTTTTGAGTTCCGCCAAGTCAATTTTCGTGTCGGGTTCACGACGGGTATAACTGATCGTCGTCGTGGCTCCTTTTACAAGTTCCCCCGCTATGCCCATAATCAAACGCGTTGGCATCACCGAAGCCATTTTTGCCGCCGCGTACATGGCATGTTGGCAATTATTGATTACGGCACCAATGTCAGTAACAGCGCCGCTTTGCATTTCACCAAGGCGCTGTTTTTTACGTCCGGTGCCGATCACCCTCCCCTTATTTCCTTCCGCGGAACAGACAAGCGCTTTAACGACTTCCGTTCCAATATCCAAAGCCAAATAATGATTCCCCTTTACCTGCGGCAAACGTCTGAAAAGACCCATAAATGAAGCAAAAAAGCCACTGTATACTATAGAATATGGCTGGAAGCGTCAAGCATACCAAAGCGAATAACCAATAACCAATGATCAAATTTCAAACAATATCAA
>CAYHVY010000064.1:0-6140 GCA_964360095.1 uncultured Candidatus Peribacteria bacterium
TTGATATATTTTAAGTTATGAACCATTTGTAAAATTGTTAACAAGTTGTTCACAGTGGGACTTGCGGGCCGTGCTTAGAGGTTGTTTCCTCTCGCCGCCAGAGGGAACTGTTTTGCTCTGAAATCCGCAGGATAGCATTATATGTTTTTTGTCCACATGTGCCGAATCTAACACGTCGCGCGCGTCACAAGAAGTATGAGACGCAAAATTGGCTTTATTATATCAGAGAAAATTTTGATTTCAAATATTTTGTTCGTGGCCCCGGCCGCGGCGCCATAAAAATGGCTTTCCATCGACGAGATAGCGAAAAATCGCCAACATCTTCAACCATATGGTGTTTTGGCTCTGCATTATCTGAAAATCGCTTGACTAACAAAAGACCTATGTTATAATTGAAAAATTATGAAAAAGCATTTGAAGACAACGTCAAATCTTCGCGGTAAAAGAACCCACGGATTTCGCAAAAGAATGGAAACCGCAGATGGCCGGGCAATTCTGCGGCGCCGTCGCGCAAAGGGGCGCAAAAAATTAAGCAAATAAAGCCTTATTTCCACCCGACCGCATGCTTTTTCCGTCGGGAAAGCAGATTATTTCGCGTAAACGTAAAACCATGACGACCCGGATCCTTACGAAAATAATCAGAGGATATCAAAAATTCGGCGGGATGGTTTTCCCCCGTGCCTGCCGGTTTTACCCGTCATGTTCCCATTATGCCCTCGATGCCGTCGAGAAATATGGCGCGGTTAAAGGCGGCATAAAGACAATCCTTCGTATCGCGCGTTGTTCGCCGCTCTCCCGCGGAGGATATGATCCGCTAGAATAGTTTTGTGCCATGGAAAAACGATTTCTTCTTGCTACAATAATATCAATACTAATATTAGCCGTTTGGACAGCCCTGTTTCGTCCGCTTCACACGGGCACAATTCAGCCTGGATTGTCAGAACATATTGGTAATAAATCAGTTAAACAAGAAATCGTCACGCCTTCCAAAGTTACGACCTCCTCCCCTGCTTCTGTTGGCAGCCCTAACGAAGCTAAAATTGAAACAATTGAAACTTCTAAATTTATAGTGGAATTTTCCAATATCGGCGGCACCATCCTCAAAGTATTTCTTAAGGAATACGATTTAGCTCTCCCTGTTCGAGGAATGGGTGGCGCGCCGGAATATGACCATACAGAATTTGTTGTAGAAAAAATGGGCGTCCGGGATATTATTTATCGCCACGAAACGTCGGATCTGTTGGTTCGGCAACTTTATACGGTTTCGGAGGATGATTATACAATTGAAGCACAAACAATTATGCAAAACAAGACTGATATGTCCAAACTGGTTGCTTTGGAAAATCAGGGCGTCGTGTTAGATATGTCCAGTCTTGATGAAAAAAACAGTGAATTCGTTCACGATCGCGCTTTGTTCGAATACGTAATCTCTTCTTCCGGCGGTATTGAACGGAAGAACAATGCGTTCAAATTTAATGGAAAAGAGCGAAAAAATGTTTTGGGGCGCGTCCTGTGGACCGCATTCCGGAGCCGATATTTTTGCGCGATTACAAAACCGCTGTATGATACGGATGCTTATACAATAAATCCATTGAGTGATAATGAGTTACAGCTAAATATTCGTGCCGTGACAGTTAATCTTACCCCCGGCGCCAGCGCCGCATTTGCCTCTCTCATTTTTGTTGGCCCTGAAAAATCGGACTTATTGGCGCAGTATAAGTCGGGCTTTGAGGAGATCAAGCGCTATTATCGTTTTGCATTGTTTGATGCTATTGCCAAAATCATCGATAGTATTTTACATGCTGTACACAAGGTCCTGCCAAATTGGGGCGTGTGCGTTATTTTGATTAGTATGCTTATTTATGGGGCGATGTATCCATTGACCCTGCGTAGCATGCTTTCGATGCGCAAGATGCAAGAATTGCAGCCAAAGATTGCAGCGCTTCGAGAAAAATATCGTGACAATCCCCAAAAAATGAATATCGAAGTAATGGATCTATATAAAAAATATAAAATTAATCCATTGGGCGGATGCTTGCCCATGCTACTGCAAATGCCTGTTTTTATCGGACTTTATCAGGTTTTGTGGCGGTCGGTTTCCTTTAAGGGCGCACATTTTCTTTGGATTAAAGATCTTTCAGAGCCGGATCGACTTTTCATTTTGCCATTTTCCTTGCCATTTTTGGGCAACGAAATTAACCTACTACCCATTTTGATGATTTTTGTCATGGCTGTTCAGCAAAAATTGACTGCGAAAAGCATGGGGGCGATGGATCCGGCTCAAATGGCTCAGCAGAAAATGATGGCTGTGATTATGCCGGTTTTTTTGGGAGCTATCTTTTATCATTTTGCCAGCGGGTTGACTTTATATTTTACCCTATTTTATGCTTTTTCCACAATTGCTCAGTGGAAAATGTCTACAATTCATAAGGCGGCCTAATGGATGTGAACAAGGATAAGAAAATGAAGAGCTCCCCAAAAAGCTTTGAAGTGGAGGGGGGCACCGTGGAGGAAGCGATTAAAAAGGCTGCCGAAATTTTCAATGTTTCCCGCGACGAGATTTCTGTGAAGGTAGTATGCGAGGAGAAGCGAGGACTATTTGGCATGGAAGGGGAAAAACCTGCAAAAATTCGGGTCTCTTTGAAGGCCAAGAAAAAGTGAAATAACTCTTGCTCTACTGAATTTTTAATGGAGAATAAGAATAAAGAATGAGTTTGAAAACAGGCTATGTTTCACGTGAAACATAGCGACAATTCCAGGTTGCCATGGGGAAAATTATATCAATTTGTAATCAGAAAGGTGGGACCGGGAAAACCACCACCACCGTTAATCTTTCGGCCGCCATTGCTGAGCTAGGTAAGCGTGTGCTTATTGTTGATGCAGATCCCCAAGGGAATGCGACCAGCGGTGTCGGGGTAAATAAAAATGAGCTGGAAAAATCAGTTTATGATTTGATTTTAAACAAGGCTGTAGTTTCAGAAGTTCTCATCCCAAACGTTTATCCATTGCTTGATATAATTCCTTGCAATATTCATCTGACGGGGGCGGAAATCGAGCTTGTTGGAGTTTTGTCAAGAGAAACACGCCTAAAAAAAGCTATTGCTCCAATTCTAAATAATTACGACTATATATTCATCGATTCCCCACCGTCATTAGGTCTTCTCACTCTAAACTCTTTAGTTGCAAGCGATTCCATCATTATTCCTATTCAATGTGAGTTTTATGCTTTGGAGGGGGTTTCCCAACTTATGCATACTCTTGGCCTGATACGCGAGGGACTCAATTCCAGTTTGGACATAGAAGGCGTTTTGCTTACCATGGCGGACTATAGGACAAATCTAACCACAGAAGTCATCAATGAAATTAAGGAATATTTTAAAGATAAAGTTTATAACGCAATTATACCACGCAACATTCGGCTAAGCGAGGCGCCAAGTCACGGTAAGCCGATCACGGTTTACGATGGAACATCAATTGGAGCCAAAAAATACCGTGAATTGGCCGCAGAGGTCATCGGCGCTAGCCATAAATCACATAATAGATTGGACATAAAAGAGTTAGGAAAAACTGATGTTGGCGAGAAAATGGCCTCATAGTGGTCTGTCTAGATGTTCAATTATTGAACATTATAGGTCGCCCCATCGTGAAGTAGTAGGGCGAGCCTCGCCCGCCTTGCCGAGCAAGGCGAGGCAGGTCATTTCCTTCAAAAATGGGAATGAGGAAAAATGACGGGAGGATCCATGGAAAATAGAGCTTTAGGCAAAGGGCTGTCGGCGCTTATACCAGATAAGGTCAGCAAGGCAGGGGGCGAGGTCACTTTTCTGAAAACAGAATTGATTCAGGACAACCCGTTTCAGCCGCGCACCCATTACGATGAGAACAAGCTGGCGGAATTAAAGGCGTCCATCAAAGAAAAGGGTATTTTGGTGCCTATTCTGGTTCGCCTGAAAGACGGCAAGCATGAAGTGGTTGCCGGCGAGCGGCGTTTGAAGGCAGCGCGCAGTTTAAATGTGCCAGAAATTCCGGCAATCATCCGGGAGGTTTCCGACCAGGAGGCTTTAGTTTTGGCATTGGTGGAAAATATCCAGCGCGAAGAATTAAATCCGATCGAAGAGGCCGAGGCTTATAAAAAACTTATTGAAGAATTTCATTATACGCAGGACATGGTGGCCGAGTCGGTGGGTAAAGACCGTTCGACCATAACCAATTTGTTGCGCCTGCTGAAATTGCCCGCAGAAATTCAGCAAAGCGTTTACGACAACGGATTGTCTGTTGGGCATGCCAGGGCCCTTTTGAGCGTTGAATCCCCCGGCGAACAAAAAAGATTGTTCGACCTAGCTATCAAAAAAGGGTTGTCCGTTCGCGAGCTCGAGGAGCTTGTTCGCACGGGTGGAAAGGATAGCGCTCGACGGGTGAAGACCCAAAAAACGAGGGATCATGAAGTGGCGGCGCTTGAGGAACAGTTGCAGAACACGCTGGGAACAAAAGTTTCCATCCAGCCCCGGAAGAAAAAAGGAAAGATCGTCATCGAATATTATTCACTGGATGACCTAGACCGCATTATCGCCAAGATCCAGTCATGAGCGAGCCCGCCCTTGTTATCATAAAACCCGACGGTATCAGCAAACAGCTGGTGGGAAGCATTTTGACAAAATTCGGCCATACCGGCCTGGAGATGATCGGTATTCATATTACAAAAACTTCACGCGCTATCGCCAAGGAACACTATAAGCATCTTGGCGATAAACCATTTTTTGATCAGATCGTTTCTTATTTAGCCGGCGAATATCATCTTGTCCATAAGTTGATCGCCGTTGTTTATTATGGCCGCGACGCCATAAAGAAATGTCGGCTTGTTGCCGGAGCGACCAATCCTGAAGAGGCAACGCCCCAGAGTGTTCGCGGGGCCTATGGGCGCATCAGGACCGACGGGCTTTATGAGAACGTTGTCCATGTTTCCTCAACTCCGGAAGAAGCGGAGCGCGAGATCAAACTTTGGTTCGAGCCCGATGACCTTATCAGGGAATTTTATCCAACCAAAATAACAATAATTCACGAGCAAAAAAAGAAGGTGTGGGCATGATCAGGGGTATGACAGGATTTGGCGGCGTGCAGTTGCAGTGGAAGAAGGTCAAGCTGGTCGTTGAGGCCAAAAGCCTTAATCACCGGTATTTTGATATCGCGTTCTACCTGCCCGGCGGATTTGGTTCGCTGGAAAGCAAGATCCAGCAGATCGCCCAGAAGCATATCGAGCGCGGGCGCGTGACGGTTTCGGTCAAGGTTACGCAAAAGCCGTCCCAAGATATCGTTTTAAACAAAGAAGTGATCCAAAAATATCTGCGTTACGTCAAGGATCTTGCGCGAGAGTTTCATTTGGAAAACGATTTGCGCCTTTCCGACGTGATCAGGCTGCCCGGCGCGGTGGAAACAAGGGAATCTTTCCTGGACCCGGAGGTCGTATGGCCGGCCTTGGAGAAAAGCCTTCAGCGGGCGTTCCAAGGGCTTGACCAGATGCGCCAGCGCGAGGGCCGCAGTCTGGCAGCTGACATTGGCGATAAACTCAAACAAATGATTCAGCAGATGAAAAAGATCAAAATGCGTTCGAAGGTCGTGCTCCAGGCAAAGCGCAAGGAATTGACTGTCGAAGAATTCGGGGCGTTTCAAAAGGGGTGTGATGTTAATGAAGAAATGTCCAGGCTGGAGCATTATATACAGGAGGCGCGCGCGCTTTTAAAAAGTGGAGCCTCAGCCGGGAAAAAAATTGATTTTATTGCCCAGGAAATGCAGCGGGAAACGAACACCATTGGCTCCAAGCTGCAGGACAAGATCGTTGTTGGCGCGGTAGTTGCCTTGAAAAGCAAGATCGAAAAAATTCGCGAGCAGGGGCAGAACATCGAATAACCGTCTCCGGGCGGCAAGGCATTTCAATGCCAGGTCCCAAACAGGGAGCTATATGAGCCCTCGGCCGGTAGGTTCCCCTTGGGAGGGAGTTATATGATTGTTTGTGATTTGGTATTTAGCTTCGTAGGGATGAACCCATCCAGAATTCCACAGAGGTTCATTTTCGGCATTTCCCAATTATGAGCAGAGGCAAGATCATTATTCTCTCCGGCCCGTCGGGTGCTGGTAAAACAACGCTT
>CAYHVY010000065.1:0-5959 GCA_964360095.1 uncultured Candidatus Peribacteria bacterium
ATGAAATCTTTCTAAATTTTTCCTAAAATTTTTCAAAGGAAAAAGCGTATGATCCAGTCTTGAACTATGATTAAAATGATTATCGGATGGACTATGATTCACTATTCCAATAACAATCATAGTATTCATTCAATCAGACGAATCACAGTTCAAGACAATCAGACGAATCACAGTTCAAGACAATCAGACGAATCACAGTTCAAGACGTTTTACCCATAATTTCCTCTGGATAAAATGCCTAATTAGGCATAAAATAGGAATAGAAAAATCCTAATTTGATATAAATTGGGCATTTGTTGACTGAAAACGCGTTGTGTTACAACCTTTTAATTTCAGCCATAATAAACATCAATACTTCCTGTTTCAGGAATTTTCTTATACGGTGAAAATTTGTTTTTTCCATCAGATGGTTCAAATCTTCGTCAAGTATGTTTTGCGTGACTTTTTTTTGAATAAAATCGTAAAGCTGTTCAAAGAATTTTTTTATCTTCATATTCCTTCTTTCCATGATAATTTGCGGTAAATATGTGTATCCCCGGCTGAAAAACGTATGAATATCAAAAATATCCCTGCCGGCTATGGATTTATATTTTTCATACCGTTCAATTGCGGCCACAAGTTTATTGGAAAACATTGTGGGGATGGTCTGACAATAAATAATCCGGTCAATTTCAATAAAACGATATGGTTCATATTCATTTGTAGAGGTAGCGGAACTGGTAACATCAAAACGTAAAATACTTCTTTCACCCGGCGCATTTTTATATCTCAAAAAAAACTGTGGCACCCTTTTACTGCGATCTTTGATTTCAAGACCAAGATCATTGAAAATCGTTTCCAGGTGCGTGTTTATTTTTTCAATTTGTCCGGTTTTTGCGGTCAGCATGTCAAAATCCAGATCAACGGAAAAACGATCAATTATGCCTCTCATCGCCGCGCAGGTGCCACCTTTAAAACGCAGTAAGGAAACTAAAAAAGTATTATCGGCAACCCCGCTCAACACCCTGTAAAGCCAAGCTTTATGTATGATGTCACTTGTTTTTGGCACCAGCATAACGTTCTTTGGTTAAAGGATAGCCTGTTTTTTTCTGTATGTCCCTGATTTTCCCCCAATCAACAGGTCTGTCAAAGTAAAATTTTGGCATAAAGTAAAGCAAATCGGCAATAGCCCGAGCGGCTCCGGCCGTCCTGACTCCATGTTGATTTTCAATACCGGTGGAATTAAATAAATATCTCTCTTTTATTTTTCTTGATTTATAAACATAATTCAGGATTTTAAAATTTTTTGCCCTTGAACTTACAAAGGTAATAACAGCCGGCTTTTGCGATATATATCCCTCTCTATAAAGCACGCTCTCGGTGCTTAAATAACAATAATCATGCAGGGCGGCGGCCCCAAGCAATACCGGATCCAGATTATCGGGAGGCGGAAGTGAATAAAATCCCCTGAATAATCTGTGTAATAACCCAGCCCCGCAATAACGTTTCAGCGTGGTGTATAAAGTATTTTTGTTCTCTATAAGCCACAAATTGGCCAAATCATCCGCATGAAAAATCTTTTCATCCATGCGCGCCAGCAGGGCAAAACGTTGTGCCTGTATACCAACTTTTCCTGTACTCATATGTACAGGATAACATAACTAAAGTATGAATAACAAATGATCAAGCGCCAAATTCCTAACTACGATTTGCGCACCCTCATCGTCACCGCGTCGCCCAGGTGATCAATATACAGTTTTCCGTCAATGTGGTCCGTTTCATGCTGGACAATGCGGGCGTTTAACCCATCCAGTTTCAAAATATTTTCTTTCCCCCTGATGTCAAGGTATTTCACCGTCAGAGAATCATGTCGCGCGATGGCATCAAACTGTTTTGGCAGGCTTAAACAACCCTCTTCATTCAAACTCATTGCTTTTGAACGATGCGTAATTTGCGGGTTAATCATCGGCACAATCAACTGGTGCGGCGTGCCATGGTTAAATTTACAGATCACCACGCGGATGTTAAGGCCAATTTGCGGCGCGGCCAGCCCGATGCCGTTCACGTCGTCCATGGTTTCTTTCATGTCCAAAAACAGTTTTTGCATTTTTCTGTTAATTTTTTTGACGGCAACCGAAACGGCCCGCAGAATAGCGTTATCTTTGCCGCGTTCAATTTTAAGAAGAGCCATAAAGCTATTATTTTAGGATTTTTTAACTTTCTGTTTAGAGAAATTTAATATACATTTTATAAAATTGCTATTATTATATAGCAGCTAAAAAATATAAAGAAATGATAAAAGAAAACGACAACCAGGAAAATCAACTATGGCTGCAGGTTGCCGAAAGTAGTCTTGATTTTTGGAACGATCTTTCAAATGATATATACAGGCAATTATTATAAATTGCTTTTCTTTCCCTTCAGGCTGGCTTCTATAAATCCATCTATTTCCCCGTCTAAAACCCTGTTGGCATCGTGTTCTTCGTAGTCATTGCGGTGGTCTTTGACCATGGTGTACGGGTGCAACACATAAGAACGAATTTGATTGCCCCATGCGATTTCCACCTTTTGCCCTTTTAATTCATTCAGCTCTTTTACCTGCTGTTTTTCCATCATGTCCACAAGTTTGGCGTGAAGAATTTTTAGGGCGCGTTCTTTATTTTGGAGTTGACTGCGCTCATCCTGGCATGCCACCACAATACCGGTTGGCAAATGCGTTAGACGCACGGCGGATGATACCTTGTTTACATTTTGTCCGCCGGCGCCGCCGGCGCGGTATGTATCAATCCGCAAATCCTCCTTGCGGATTTCCGGCACATGCTCTTGGGGAATTTCCGGCAGCACGTCCACAAATGCGAATGACGTTTCGCGGCTATGTTTAGCGTTAAATGGAGATATCCGAACCAGGCGGTGTACGCCCCTTTCACCCTTTAAATAGCCGTAAGCGAGCGGTCCTTTAATAAACACGGTGGCACTTTTCAGGCCAGCTTCTTCACCCTGGGATTTTTCAAACATCTGTACCTCAAAACTTTCCCGTTCGGCATAACGGATATACATCCTGAGCAGCATTTCAGCCCAATCCTGGGCATCTTTGCCGCCTGTTCCCGCGTGAATGCTCAAAATCACATTACATTGGTCATATTTGCCATTCAGAAACGTTTTCATTTCAAGTTTATGCCACTGTGTTTCCAGTGTGCGAACCATTTCTTTGAATTCTTCGGCGGACTCAGGATCATTTTCAACATGAATGGTCGGTAAAAGATTCACTAATTCAGAACAATCGGACTGAAGTTTTTCCCAGGCGGCAATTTCCTTTTGCGAATCATTCAGCTCTTTTGTAACACCCTGCGCTTTTTCCTGATTTTTCCAGAAGTCTTCTTTTTGGCTTTCTTCCGTTAATAAAGCAATCTTTTTCCGCAAACCATTCAAATCAACCGCAGTCAAAGCGTGTTCAATTTCCTGTTTTATTGTTTCCAATTTTTGTTTATATTCGTGCATGGCGTTATTATAACATTTTATAAGTCATTTTTTATTTGTCAGTCGCGCGTAAAATTCTCTGGAATACCGGAGTTCAGATTTTGGGCAAAGCTCTTGTTTCTGCTTTGGGCGTTGTTGTTCTCAAACTGATAACAAATTATTTGGGCAAGAGTGGCTACGGTAATTATACTGCGGCTTTTGAGTTTTTGGCTTTTTTCTCTATTGTGGCTGATCTCGGGCTCTATACGGTTGGTGTGCGCGAAATGGCCAAGAAATCTGATAAAGTGCCAATGATTATTGGCAATATTTTAACGATTCGCACGATTGTCGCGGCGCTTATTATCAGTTGCGCAATTGTAAGCGCCTATTTTATTCCCCAATACCAGGGCACAAAAATTCCTTTCGCTGTACTTTTGGTCGGCGTGGCCTCTGTTTTTAACCTTCTTACTTCAACTATTTCAACCGTTCTGCAGGTTTATTTAAAGATGGGATACAGCTCATTTGCTTCGGTGGTTGGAAAGATCATTAATGTCGGTTATATCGTTATAGTGATTTTTTGGCTCTACCCCAATAACAATGCCGTCGGCTTCCATCAAATCATTTGGGCCGGCATAATTGGCAATGGTGTAATGTTGGCTTTAACATACTATTATTCCAGCAAACTTACGGAAATACGTTACCGCGTTGATGTCGCGTTTTGGAAAGATGTCCTCGTCAAGGCGCTTCCTTATGGCGTAGCGCTTGTTTTAAACACGATTTATTTTCGCATTGGCGCGGTGCTGCTTTCTTTGATGTTGAATAATCCTGAAGAGGTCGGCGTTTATGGGGTTCCCATGCGCATGCTGGAAGCGGTTGGCATTATTCCGCTCTATTTTATGAATGCCGTTTTGCCCGTACTGACGCGCTCGTTGGCTCGCAAAGACGGCAGTCACCAAAAAATTATTCAATATGCTTTTGATTTTCTGGTCATGGCGAGCGTGCCCATTGTGGCAGGCACTATCGTGCTTGCCTATCCACTTATTTACCTTGTCAGCAGTCCTGAATTTCTTAGTGATTTGAGCAAAAACATCTATGGTTCAGATATTATTCTCTCCATTTTAATTTTTGCCATGGCTTTTTCTTTCATCAACAGTCTTTTTGGCTTCATTCTGGTCGCGGATAACCGCCAAATGAAACTTTTAACCCGTAACGCTTTTGGGGCACTTTTAACGATTATTTTAAATGTTATCTTTATACCGTACTACGGCGCGCGTGCGGCCGCTTTCACCAATGTTATTACGGAACTGTACATTGTCATAGCCTCTTATCTTATCGCCAAACACTATGTTCAGTTTCACATAAATCTTAAAAATACTTTCAAAATTATTTTTGCCGCCCTTACAATGGCTGCTGTAATTTATTTTCTGAGGGATCCAAGTTATAAGCTTTTCCAAAATAAAAATTTACTTCTTCTGGTTCCGCTCGGAGGAATTATTTATACAGGTATGCTTTTTTTAACGAAGGCAATCACTAAAGAGATGATCGCTCTAATAAAAAAACCAAAACAAAATCCTGAACAGGTAAATACTTTTATTGAATAAATTTAGAAAAATTTAATCCTCACTTCAAGCCCTTCACGATTTCCATAAATTGCTCACCGCGGTCTTTATAGCTTTTAAACATATCAAAACTTGCCGCCGCCGGAGACAAAACTACAACTTCTCCGGTAGAAGCCTTTTTATAAGCGGTTTTTACGGCCTCCTCAAGCGAATGACAGGTAATAATTTCAGGAACATAATTCTGTTTTTCTTTATTTGAAATGCCTGTTTTTAAACTTTTTTGAAGAGCGCGTTCCATCCTTTCCGCCATCTGCCCAATCAAAATTATAGCTTTTAGATTGCCATTTTTTATTATTTCTGAAGCCCAATTTGTATAATCGGCACCTTTGTCGGACCCGCCGGCAATTAAAATTGCCGGCTTGTTAAAGGCTTTAACCGCCGCTATGGATGTTTCCGGCGTTGTGGACAATGAATCGTTATAAAACTGCACGCCGTTGACTTCACAAACATACTCCAGTCTATGCGGCAGCCCTTTAAACGAATATATGACTTTTTGAATAACTGATATTGAAATATTTAATTGACGGGCTATCACAATCGCCGGTAAAACATTTTCCAGGTTATGCCTTCCAAGAAGCGCGATTTTATGGATGTCGCCGATAAGTTCACATTTTTGTCCACAGCAATAAATTATTTTTGATCCGGCAATATGCGCTCCATCTCCGGAAAAAGATGATCCATCTGTACTCACAAAAAATTTACCGGCTTTTGTAAGCTCCGAAAAATATTTGCTGTTCGCATAATCCCTGTTAAAAACTACAATATCATGATCTGACTGATACTTCACGATCGCGCTTTTTGCCTCCAGATACTCATCAAAATCCTTATGATAATCCAGATGATCCGGAGTTATTCCAAGAACAACTGCAATATACGGACTTTTTTTGAGATCCTGTAATTGGAAA
>CAYHVY010000066.1:0-5880 GCA_964360095.1 uncultured Candidatus Peribacteria bacterium
AGTTTTTTCAAAAAATCAATATTTTTGCTCTCATTAAACCAATGGATGATTTCCTTCGCGATCTTCTCTCCAAAGCCTTCAATTTCTTCCAGTTTTTCAATATTGTATTTGTGCATTTGTAAAACAAGCAGGGACAGATCGCGCTGTAGGGAAAAAAGATCTTTGTTCCCTACAGCGCGATCTATTTCAACAAAATTAGCAAGCTGAAGCGCTGTTTCCTCACCTACATGCCGAATGCCAAGCGCAAAAAGCAGTCTGGATAATGGAACTTTTTTGACTTTTGCTATGGCCGCTGTGAGATTTTCAGAACGTTTATCCTTAAATAATGGCAAGCTCAAAAAATCATCTTTTGTGAGAGTAAAAAGGTCGGCGGGATCATCCACAAGGCCGGTTTCCAGTAATTGATCAACAATTTTTTCTCCCAATCCATCAATATTCAAAACACTCACAAAATGTATAAAACGCTCGCGATCCTGGGCATAACAATCAGCGTTAGTGCAGCGGTAAGCGACTTCTCCGGCAGGCCTGGCAGCGAATGAACCGCACACGGGACATTTTTTTGGAAAACGAAATACTTTTTCACGGCCAGTGCGAAGGTCTTTAAGTACCTCCACAACCTCCGGAATGACATCGCCGGCCTTTTGAATGATCACCGTGTCGCCAATGCGAACGTCTTTTTTCTGAATCTCATCCTGATTGTGGAGCGTGGCACGGGAAATCATTGAACCGGCCACACGCGCGGGGCGCAGGACAGCGACAGGAGTCAACACACCCGTGCGTCCCACCTGCACATGAATATCAAGAATCTGCGTTGTGGTCTGTTCCGCGGGGAATTTATAGGCAATTGCATAGCGCGGAGCTTTAGCGGTAAAACCCATGGCCGCGGCCTGTGCCTTATCGTTCACTTTTATGACAATGCCGTCAATCTGATATGGCAGGTTATCGCGCTTGTCCTGCCACGCCCTAAGAAAATCCAAAACACTTTCCAAAGTTTCGCAAGAATGATACTGACGGTTGACCGGCAGGCCAAAGTCCTGAAATTTTTCCAGCACCTGTTGTTGTGTATTTGGAGGATATGCAAGATTATTTTGGCCAAGCTCATAAAAAAACACTGAAAGCTTTCTGGCCGCTGCAATACCCGGATCCAGCTGTCTTACGCTGCCCGCCGCGGCGTTGCGGGGATTCGCGAATACCTCCTCCCCTTTCCGTTTTTGTTCTTCATTGAGTTGCTGAAAACTTGCTTTGGACATATACACTTCACCTGCAACTTCCACATCAATAGATTCATTGAGTTCAAGTGGTACAGCCTCAATTGTTCTAATGGTATGACTTATATCTTCTCCTTGGGTTCCATCGCCACGGGTCAAGGCACGTTCAAATTTGCCGTTCTTGTAATGCAAAGTAAGGTTCAGTCCATCAATTTTCAGCTCGCAAACAAACGTTATGTGTTCACCTGGCGCTAATTTTGCAATACGGGTGTGCCAGGCACGCACGTCTTCTTCAGAAAACGCATCAGAAAGACTTTTTTTGAGAGTCAGATGTTTGACCTTGGCAAAACGCGCGCTGAGAACACTGCCCACGCGCTGGGTCGGTGAATCAGGCGTAATAAACTCTGGAAAACGATCTTCCAGAGATTTCAATTCCTGTTTTAGCGAATCACGAACGGCCTCGGGAACATCAGATTTATCCAGCACAAAATACTGGTAGTTGAGTTCCCTGATTTTTTCGCGTAGTTTTTTAATACGCTCAGAAATGGCCTGCTTGTTCATGGAGTACATTATAATGGCCAAATTTTGATGATCAAGCCCGATTGGCATTTTACCCACGGATCAAGTAATTTCGGTCATTTGATATTGTTTGGAATTTGAGCATTGGTTATTGATCATTTTATTATAAATCCCCCTTCTATAAAAGCCCTTTTGCTGGTATAATAAGAGGATATTTATGTATACATAGCATGCCTGATCAAAATCAAAATCCACCAGTGCAAAATAAGCCGCAAACCAAGCTGCTTGACTATAAAGATAGCGCAATCAGCGCCGAAACACAGCAGATGCTAAACAGTCCGCTTGTGCACAAGCAGGGACTGGATCCTGAAAATCAGGAATTTTTGCTTATGTTGACGAACAAAATTGATAAAGGAGAAATCAATTTATATCGTCCTTCATCTTTGCTGAATAATACTGTTTACGATACATTAAGCGAAGAATCAAAAGGAAAAGCTGATTTTGACGCTGTAAATATGCTTACGACGATTCGTGAAATTAAGAAATTATGGGATTTGGGCCACCGTGACACATATCAAATTGAGAATATGGCTCAGCAGTTGCGGCTGATTAAGGAACGCCTTGAACAGGCCGGCGGAGATATTTATATTATTTAACCAAACTTTAAAATGAGCGGTGATGTTAACGAAACATTACAAAAACAGTTAAAACTTGATGAAATTCCGGATTTGGCTCAAAGAGGAAAAGCATTGGAATATGTTGGCAAGCTTTCGCATGATGAAAAAGTGGAGCTCGTTAAGACAGACTCACATGCCAGGCGTGAAGCGTTGCGACAGAAAATTCTTACAGAGACTCAATCTAATCCAATGACACCTGCTGCTCCACCTGCCGCTCCACCAGTATCCACGGATCTTGCTCCATTGCCCGGTGAAGAAGCGCCGGATGATTGGGAAAAAGCCCTGGTTGCAAATCCTGATGTAAAAAAGGAGGCCAGTCCGATAATTGATAAACTACATGCTATTCCCATACTTGGACCATGGATACTTGGACTCTTTCTTGCACCCGCGACAATGCGCGCCTTGGGCAAAAAACCTGCCAGTTTTCTTGAAACTATTATGGGATTTTTCAAAAAACCAAAAACTCCGGAGGAACTTGAGGCTCTGCAAAAAAAAGCAAAAGAACTTCTCAAAACAAAATATAATATTACCCTCACCGATGCTGGAAAACTCGCTAACATGAAAATTGCTGAATTTTTAAAAGAGAAACCTGAAGATTTTGATCAAACAAAATATAACAATCTTGTAGCGGCTTTAAAGAAAAATGAAGCGGAAAAAGCTAAATCTGACACCACTGTCATTGTTTTTATTGTTGAAAAACTTACCGAATGGAAAGAATAAATGAAAATGTTGTTGTTAAAAAAGCCCTCTGTTTTATAATGGAACCATATGGATGATATTGTAATAAAATCAGGGGGCGGAAACACTCAATCCGTCAAGGGTACGCAAAAACCCGGCAAAATTGTCCTTGGGGCTGATGATGACCAGACGGGTGGAGCAGCTCCAGCGCAGCAGTATACCGTTCCCACACTGGTGGCGGAAAAATTTCCTGATTTGATCAAGTTGATCAAGGAAACAGAGTCCATGAATGAAGAGGAGCGCAATTACTGGTTTCAGATTTTGCCGATCATGACGGAAGATCAGATTAAAAAATTTCGTGATATTTTAGTTACCGAAAAAGAACAATTGGCCCGCCTGGATCATGAATACGAAAAAGAATTACAAAAATTGAACGAAAAACACCTTCTTGAATGGAAAGATTTTGAAGCTAAAGAAAAACGCAAGGCGTTAAAGACGGCAGAAGAGGCCTCGGAGACGGATGAAAAAGCCAACGAAGAAGAGTTGTTGAAGCGTTTGAGCCAGGTGTAGGGCCGGTTGCATTGCAGGGAACGGTTTGAAACCGTTCCCTACAAAAAATTAAACCGGCCTCGCGAAAACAATAAGACGCTTTAAATTTGTCCCGACTGGGGTACACGTCAGGAGCGTTAGGCGGTTTTCCCCTTTCTGTGTAAGAATTTCAACCTGGTCGGGCATCACCACTTTAATGTCATAAACCTGGTAAAGGTACTTTTTTTGTTGATGATAAATAATCACTTTGTCACCAACAATCATTTCATGAAGGAGAACAAAAACATCCTTAAAACGTCCAGGATCCCACGCAAAATATGAGCTGTGGCCGGTGATAACGACATTTCCATTTTCGCCGGGCTCCGCGCTGCCCGGATAATGTACGACGCCGCCGCGCAACGCCTCCTGAATGTCTTTTTCAAGTTTGCTCCAGTCACGTTTAATTAGATTTTCCGATTTTGCCCTGATAATCGGCACGTTGCGGTTAATGCGCGAAATAATAATGCGGTCGTCTGGCGGCGCAATTTCCAGATCAATAGGAGGTGTCTGTTTTTTGCTCTGAGAAATACTGGTCGTCAATGGCAAAGGCTGCTCCGACTTGGCGTTTTGCGCGGATGGAAACAGATTTTGAACAAAAGGATTGACCTGAAAATCGCCGCGCAATCTGTTTAACTTTGAAACAAATAAGGTGCTGTACGCCGAAAAATTGAGAATAAAAAAGAGCGCCATAAAAATAAGCGCGGATGTGGCCAACCATTCAAGCGTATTCCATATTCTACGGGAAATGGATGGCCCTCTTGGCGTTTGATGGCTGGGGCTAAAGTTTTGCTCCGGCCTGAATATTTTTTTTGGAGCAATCGCCCCGCCGCGGCGGGGAGGATCAATATGAATCTGATAATGAACAGGGATAATTCTGGGTTTGTCCCTGCGATTGGATTTTGACGGCATGACGGGCTTCGTACAAAATAAAAATTTTGTTCCGTTCATTATACGCCATTTCCTCTGTTTTACGCAATGATTCCACCTCCCAGCACTCTTTCTCCATCATATAAAACAACTGATTGGCCTGGCGTTATAGCGCGTTGTGGTCGCTGAAATTCTACAAAACCGAGATTTTCATCTGATTCAAGCGTTAACGTGGCGTTCTGCTGTGGAAAACGGTAACGAATTTTCGCCTGTAATAAATAGGTATTTTTTAGAGGCTTTCCTTCAACAAAAGAAAGCGTATGAGCCCTGAACGACGACGTAAAAAGATCTTCATTTCTTCCAACGACAAGAGTGTTGTTGGCCTGGTCAATCCTTATCACATACCACCCTTGCCCCTCCTCATCTTCAAAACCTTTTATGCCTCCAATGCCCAGGCCTTTTCTTTGACCGATTGTGTAGTTTGGCAAACCCTGGTGTGTTCCAAGCTTTTTCCCAGCAACTGTCATAATAGGGCCAGGTGTAAACGCATTCTGCTTAAGGTGGCGTTTTAAAAATTCGCCGTGTTTTGCCTCGGGGAAAAAACAGAGATTTTGGCTTTCCTTTTGTTGAATGACCTCGGGTATGCCGTATTTTTTTGCCATTTGCCGGACCTCCATTTTGGTAAATTCACCAACGGGAAAAAGTACATGTTTCAGTTTTTCCTGTGTAAGCGTGTAAAGAAAATAGCTTTGGTCTTTAATTTTATCTTTGGCCTCCCATAATTGGTACTTTTTTCGGCCATTTTTATGAAGAGTGATTTTGCGCGCGTAGTGCCCAGTAGCGATATAATCGGCCCCGAGTTCTTTCATTTTTGTTAAGAAAAGGCCAAATTTGATGTTGCGATTACACTCAATACACGGATTTGGGGTAATCCCCCTTCCGTAACCATCCACAAAAAAATCCACAACATCCCGCTTAAAATTTTCTTCAAAATTCAAAACATAGAAAGGAATACCAAGACGGTGGCAAATTTGACGTGTTCTGGTTAGCCCCTCAAGTGTGCAGCATTTATTTTGAGGGAATTTTTTTATTTCATCTTCGCTGAAAACCGTTGGATCAGTCCAAAACCGCAGGTGAATGCCAATAACCTCATAGCCCTGATCTTTGAGGATACACGCGGTTACGGATGAATCAACGCCGCCGGACATGCCAACCAGGACTTTTTTTGTTTTGTTTGACATCATGGCTTTCTTATGCCACACTTTTTGCATTCAGACAAGAGGGTTTTTGTTTTCTACCAGGCTGGAGCGTAGCGGAAGCCCTAGCCATCAAGTGCCCGGAGG
>CAYHVY010000067.1:0-5846 GCA_964360095.1 uncultured Candidatus Peribacteria bacterium
TGGCAACATCTCCCAATTCTTCAATTGCAAGTAAAATATCTAGGCAACCTTGACGAAAAGGCCTACCTTTACAATCATTTGCATTAACAAAATTATATATTTCTCCTATAAGCAGATTTAACCTAAACACGCTGGTCTCTGTATAGTCATTATATTTCCGTTGACTGCTAAAGCCTATTATCTGCACTCTTAACCTGCAATGCACATCAAAAAATCTATATAACGGCGGTTTTTCTCCCATACTGGGGGGATAAACGCCTTCAGGCAACGTAGAATGATCAGGGGCTCTTTCCATTCAAAAAATAAAATATTAGAATTCACTGTATACTTATTTTTTTGGATACTGTCAAGCAGAACAATTTTTTTGTTCAGGGTTAAAAGAGAGAAAAAGGTTGATTTTAAGACGTATTTTAGGCTGATGTAGAAACCGGTTTAACATCTTTTTCCATGATCTTTTTACCTTTTTTCTTTGAGGCCGCCGTCGTGGAACGGTCACGGCCATTCCCTACGTCTTTTCGCAATTCAATCGTGTCTCCTTTTTGATACACCTGGATCGCATCTCCTTCTATAAACTCACCCTTGAGATAACTAATGGTAAGAGGATCTTCAATTAATTCCTGGATTTTTCTGCGCACGTGGCGGGCGCCATACAGTGGGTCATAGCTCACATTGGCAAATATTTCTATAGCGCCGGAAGTTAATTCAATCGCAAGTTTTTTTGGTTTAAGTCTTTCTTGGAGATAGCCGATTTGCAGCTTAACAACCTCTTTTACATCATCATGGGTCAGGGGATTAAATACAATAACTTTATCAACACGGTTCAAAAATTCCGGGCGGAAATGATCTTTTAATTCACGTAAAACATCATCTTTTAGACTGTTAAAATCCTGTTCGGCCTCCTTTAATTCTTTATTAGTGAGCTGAAAGCCAATCGGGCCGGCCTTATCAGTTAGCTTTTTTCCGCCGATATTGGATGTCATGACAATGATGGTATTTTTAAAGTCAATACTGCGACCTTTGCTATCCGTCAATTTTCCGTCTTCCAAAATCTGCAGAAGCAAATTAAAGACCTCCGGGTGAGCTTTTTCAATCTCATCAAATAAAACAACCGAATATGGTTTGCGCCGGACTGCTTCAGTAAGTTGACCGCCGTCCTCATAACCCACGTACCCGGCCGGAGCTCCCACGAGTCGCGCCGTGTTATGGCGCTCCATAAATTCACTCATATCAATGCGGATAAACGCATTTTTATCATGGAACACTTCCTGGGCGAGGGCTTTGACTAGTTCTGTCTTTCCAACGCCGGTCGGTCCCAGAAAAATAAAAGAACCAATCGGGCGGTTATGGTCAGAGAATCCGACCCTGGAACGGCGAATGGCTTTTGACACGGCTTCAACGGCTTCCTTTTGACCGACGATTCTTTTATGAAGAGCTGTTTCCAGATTCATCAAATGTGCAATATCTTCCGTAACAAGACGGGTAACAGGCACTCCGGTCATTTGGGAAACAACGCGGGCAATATCTTCCTCCGTGACTTTTTCACGCTGCTCGCGGGGAATTTTAACCACCTTGCTGGCTTCCAGCTCATTCAAAAGCTCCAGCTCACGATTGCGAAGCTCGGCGGCGTGTTCATAATTTTGAGTGGCAACAGACTCTTCTTTTGCTTTAATAATTTTACTTAGTTCTTTTTGAATTTTCCGGATTCTGTCCGTGTTGATTTTGCTTTTGATTCTTTTGAGGGAACCGGCTTCATCAACCAGATCTATTGCCTTATCGGGAAGATAACGGTCGTTGACATAGCGTTTTGAAAGGGTTACGGCAGACTGCAGGGCTTCGTCAGTAATGACAAGATTGTGGTGCTCTTCCAGTCCCTCACGCAGACCCTGTAAAATGAGCAATGTTTCTTCTTCAGTCGGTTCGTCCACCCGTACAGGCTGGAATCTGCGCTCCAACGCGGCATCAGTTTCAATATGCTTGCGGTATTCGTTGTTTGTCGTAGCCCCGATAATTTGGACCCGTCCGCGGGAGAGTGCAGGCTTTAATATATTCGCCGCGTCAAGACTGCCCTCGGCGGAACCTGCTCCAATTACGGTGTGCAGCTCATCAATAAAAAGAATTACATTGTGCTGGGAAGAGGCTTCATCAATGATCTGCTTGATTCTCTCTTCAAATTCACCCCGATATTTGGTTCCCGCCACGACGGAAGTCATGGAAAGGGACAAAATGCGCTTATCCATCATGTGATCCGGCACTTGTTCGTTGACAATGGCATGCGCAAGTCCATCCGCTATGGCTGTTTTACCGACGCCGGGTTCGCCAATTAGCACAGGGTTATTTTTGGTTTTACGACATAGAATACTGATGGTACGTTCAATTTCTTTGGCGCGGCCCACGACAGGTGTTAATTTTCCATTGCGGCATTCCGCGACAAGATCAACGGTAAAATAGTCCAGGGCTGGTGTTTTAGCCAAGCGTTCATCGCCGTCGCGGCGTTCTTCCTTTTTTGTTTTCTGATATGGAGATTGTTGGTCTTTTTCCATGTTGCCAACGAGAACACCATGTAATCCGCTGAGAAAAAACTCCAATGGATTCATTGCGTTTTGCGCGTATGGCATTGATCCATTATTACGTTGAGATTCTTTTGCTTTTTCAAATGTCTGAATGATCTGCTCTTTAATATCAACGGGGTTAATTTTCATATTTTCCAGAATCACGGTAGCGGCCGTATTCTCCTGTGAAACAAGAGCAAAAAGCATGTGCTCCGTGCCAACGTACGCATGATTGAATTCCTGCGCTATGTGTACGGCATCTTCAATGACTTTTTTGGCAAAGCCGCTCAAGCCGCCCCAGCCTTTTTGGTTATTGTTTGCGACAGGGGACATGCGGCCAACGGTTTTTAATACCAGATTCACATTTTCCAGCGAAACTCCAAAACTTACCAAAATGGAAGCCCCAAGTGAACTTTCCTGAGTCAGAATGCCCAACAAAACATGCTCTGTGCCAACATAATTTAACTTGGCATCGCGGGCTTTTTCCTGCGCCACAATCAGAGCCTGTTTGGCTTCTTTGGTGAATTTTTCAAAACGGGAAGTGTCCATATAATTAATTTTCAATTTATGAATTTCGAATTACGAATTTTGGTTGTTTATTTTTACAGTCAGTACATTCTATCATACTTAATCCTAAAAACTAAAATATTTACACCATTTGTCCTTTACTTGTTTTACGCTTATCGTGATATCACCCAAGCTCCATTATTTCATATTAGCACTCGGAATTATAGAGTGCCAGTTTCTGGAAGTCAAATGTTTATTTATCAATAAATTTGAATGAATTTATAAAATCATAAAAAATATTCTGATCTTCCAAAACCTGCGTGTTGTCACTGCCCGCAAAGCGTATTTCGTAAAAAATATTGTTATGATCCAGATAAAAATGAATGTCATGCCCCTGGGCATCGCTTTTTTTATATGCATCCAGGCTATTTGTTCCAATTTTACTTTTGGCAAAGCCGGCGGCATATAAAACGTTGGCATCATCATTTTCCAGGCCAAGAAATTGTAAAAGAGTTGTTTCACGGACATGCGGCGTTATTTCTACTGAAGTGATGTGCGAATTGATTGTTTGCATGGTAGATGTTTCCTTTTGCTCCGTTTCTGCCTGAGTGGATCCTAATGGAAGTAAAGTGGAATTTATGTGCCTGATAAAATTGACGCTACGGGATGACTCCTGTATTTGAAAATCGTCGCGATAGCGGGCTTCAAAGCCGAGCGCGGGGCTGATGTAATCCTTCCATTGAACAATAACTGGTTGCTTTGTCGCGGCCGTGTCAATCACGTCAATATTTTCAACATCCATTATCTGTTTTTTATCTTTGGTATAATTTAAAAGACCGCGTACTTCCACAATCTTTGAGCGATATTTCGGGTCATCAAGATTAATATTCAGACTTTTGAGCAAAATAGCGCTGCCGTCGTCAAGCTTGAGGAGATGAGTGCCCTGGCTGCTGGTTTTAATACCCCCAAGTGAATCAATTTGACCTATACGGCGGTCCAAGGGGGCGTGTTCAATATTCTCAACTTCGCGGATGGCTGGTTTTTGGCATGCTGACAGGTTTATCGCCGCAATTCCAACCAACAAAAAACAGAAAAAATAAAAATATTTTCTCATAATTACACGGTAAAAAGTGATATGCCCATGTGCTCATACGCTCGCCGCGTGACCACGCGCCCGCGCGGCGTGCGCTCAAGAAAGCCAAGTTTCAATAAATATGGTTCATAAATATTTTCCAAAGTTTCCTCTTCTTCGGAACTGGCCGCGGCAATTGTATTCAAGCCCACGGGACCGCCTTTGAATTTCTCAATAATAAGTCGCAAAATATCAAGATCATGTTTATCTAGGCCGAGTTTGTCAATTTTCAGGATATCAAGGGCTTGTTCAACAATATCATGATCAATATTTTTATGTCCGTGAACTTCCGCAAAATCGCGAATACGCTTTAAAAGCCGATTGGCGATGCGCGGAGTGTGTCTGGCCGCGCTGGCAAGCCGTTTTGTGCCATCATTGTCAATATGACAGTTTAAAATTTTCGCGGAACGGCGCAGAATTTCTTCAATCTCTTCCTGTTCATAGAAATCAAGGCGAAAAACCGCGCCAAAGCGGTCGCGAAGCGGCGAAGAAAGCATGCTGAGTTTGGTTGTGGCACCAAGCAGTGTAAACTGCGGCAGTTTTAGGCGCATGGAACGAGCCGAAGGCCCCTTTCCAATGATCAAATCAATGCCGAAATCTTCCATCGCCGTATATAAAACCTCTTCCACAACGGGTTTTAACCGATGCACTTCATCAATAAAAAGAATGTCAAAATCACGCAAATTTGTGATAATGGCGGCTAAATCACCCTGTTTTTCCAGCGCCGGCCCGGATGTCACGCGGATATTGACACCCATTTCACGTGCGATGATATGGGCCAAAGTTGTCTTCCCCAGGCCCGGCGGTCCGTGCAGCAGCACGTGCTCAAGAGGTTCTTTCCTCTTCCTTGCGGCCTGCATGAAAATGTTGAGATTTTTTTTGATTCCTTGCTGGCCGATATATTCCACAAGAGTTTTTGGCCGCAGCGTAAGATCAGCGCGGTTATTTTCATCACTGTCTTTATTTGCCGATAGAAGCCGTTTTTTTGGCTTGGTTCTTTGAATCATGAATAAAAATATCAAATAGGCAAACCCCTATTTTTATTTTTCCTGTAGGGATCGGTCGCGACCGATCCCTACAGGTGTTTTTTCTTCTTTACCCACAATTTTAGTTGGTTTTATTTGAATATGATAGATGAAATTTCGGATTCCCTCTGGATCGCCGGCGTGTTTAAAAAGTATTGAAGCCTTTGCCGATGCTGTTGCTATCTGAAAACTGCCGAAATTAAAAATTGGCAATGACGTGAGGAGTCCTAACTGCTTAATGGAAATATCCTGAATATCGCTTAAATCAGCCTCAATTTCTTCACTCAAAAAAAGACCTTTCCAGTCAACATGTACGACGCGCTTGTTTGTGACAATCAAACGATCCCAAAAATAAAGCACGGAGATATAAATAATCACCAGCAAAAAAAGGGCAAAAATTCCCATATATAAGGCAAACATTTGCTTTGCATTCAGAATGCCTTGGAAAAAGCTTGCCACAAAGAAAAAAGGCAAACTTGCGATGGCAACGCCCAAAATATTCCCCAGCAGAGGCAGGGGATGATGATAAAATTTTTTTAAAATGTTTTCGTCGGGGCTGAGATGCATATGAATAACATTAAAGGATAGCCCTCCGGGCACTTGATTCTTAACCTCCACTTCGTTACGGTCTAC
>CAYHVY010000068.1:0-5673 GCA_964360095.1 uncultured Candidatus Peribacteria bacterium
GCATCGTATTGCATACCCACCACCATACCATATTCTCTTTTTTTGTAAAAATACTTTTGAATTTTGTTCGAACAATTTTACAGCAAGAAATAAAACATCACTTCTGGCGGTTTGTTTCTGTAACAATATTGATTGTTATTGGAGTCGGTTTTGAAGCCATATCGCCTTTGCCACTAAAAATTTTGATTGATAATGTTCTAGGAAATGAAGCATTTGACGCGAATGCTTTTTTAAGTGGACTTCTTGCTTTTTTTAATTCTCGCGAAGTTGTCGGTCTGTTTGTTGTTCTTGCATATTGCGTGAGCAGCATTGCAGCCAATATTATGGACTATTTTGTAGCTATCTCTATCAGAAGACTGGGCAATGACATGATGAATGCTTTTGGCGAAAAGGCGTTTAACAATCTGGAAAAATTATCCCTTGGATATTTTCAGCAGCAGAAAATTGGAGATTTTATATATCGTCTTGGTTATGACGTTGATGCATTGGGCAATCTCCTCCAATACGGTTACGTTCCACTTGTAACTAATGTTTTATACGTTGTCAGTACATTGATAATTATGTTTTTAATCAATGTTTCACTTGCCCTGCTTGCATTAACAATGTTGCCGATGATGGGTTTGGGGTTATGGATTTTTAATGAAAAAATTGGCAAGACAACAGAAAAATCAGAAAATTCCAACAGCGCTCTATTTTCTCTTATTCAGCAGGTTTTGAGTCAACTAAAAATTGTCCAGGCGTTTAATCAGGAAAAAGGCGAGTCGGTTCATTTTGATAAAAAGCAGCAAACAGCTCGATTTGATGAACTAAATATGAATGGACTTAATTATATGTTGGACCTCGTCATAGGTGTTCTTATTGCTGTGGGCTATTCGGTCGTGATTCTTGCCGGCATAAGAGCAGTGAATGCGGGCCATTTAAGCACCGGTTTGCTGGTGGTTTTTATTTTTTACCTGGACAATCTGACATATCCCATTATTGCCGTTATGAATGCATTTGCCAATATTAAAGAGGACCATGTGAAAGTCACGAGGATGGAAGATTTTTTTAATGAAAAATTCCAAAACCATGACAGAGGAACCATGAAAACTTTTTCAGATACCAGTATTGTTTTTGATCACGTCAGCGTGTACGGGGAAGAAAATAATCCAATTCTTGAAAATGTTTCTTTTACAATTCCGCAAAATTCCAAGACCATCGTAGTTGGCGTAAGTGGAAGCGGTAAAACAACGCTTTTATCACTGATATTGCGTTTTATTGATGCCGGCCGCGGAAAAATATTTCTCGGCGGGAAGGATATAAAAAATTATTCCATGCAAAGTTTACGTGAAATGATTGCCTATGTTCCCCAGGAAATTGTGCTTTTCAACGAATCCATCATGAAGAATATCACTTTTGGCAACGCGAAGGCATCTTTTCAGGACGTTCAAAACGCAGCACGTCTGGCGGTTGCCGAAAAGTTTATTAAACGGCTTCCTTCAGAATATTCTTTTAATGTTGGATCGGAAGGGATAAATCTGTCAGGCGGACAGCGCCAGCGCATTATGATCGCGCGGGCGCTGCTACGTAAAAAAGCCAAGATTACCATATTTGATGAACCGATTTCTTTTTTGGATATTAAAACAAGAGCCGTCGTCATGGAAAATCTTCGCGCTTTTTCAGAGGGAAAAACAATGATTGTCGTATCCAACGTTCTTGATCTTTTACAGCATGCTGATAATGTTATCCTCATCAACGAAGGTAAAATTCTTCATGCCGGCGATAAAAAAGGTTTTCTAGACAAAGCCCATTTGTCAAATCTTATTCTTAATACCCTTTAAATTATGAATAAAAAATTAAGTTTTGAACCGCGCTGGTTTGTAGTTATTGTATTTTTTCTCGTTGGAATTTTTATTGGCGGTATTGTTTTTTTCATCTGGATATTTAATAGCAGCAATGTTTTTGGATTTCAAAAAATCCGCTCCGCAAAGTCATTATATCAGTTTATCAATCCTCTTTTAGCAGTTGATGTGAATGAAAAAAAAGATTTTTTGGAAACCCAGGTATTAAAAAACAGGGTAATACAGCCCGTTCAGGAAAAAATGAAAAGTAATAAAATTTCCCAGTTCGCCCTTTATTTTAGAGAACTGGACACTGGTCGCTGGATGGGCATTAATGATGACGCAAAATTTTCTACAGGTATTTTTTTGAAAGTGCCAATTATGATTGCCTATTTGAAGAGCGCGGAATCTAATCCCGAGGTTTTGAAACAAACTTTTGTCTACGAAAAAACTCCCATTCAGGAAGGCGAACACAATCCGGATTTTACTTACGGAAAGCCTTATAGCGTAGAAGAATTGATCAAAGCAATGATTGTTGATGATGACAGCGATGCCGCAAATGTGCTTTATAAAAATATTGATAAAACCGCACTGAACGACATTTACACCGATTTGGGTATAAACGCCATAGAAGATAATATTACATATGACTTTGTATCGGTTAAATTTTATGCGTTAATTTTTAGAGTTCTTTATAATGCTACTTACCTGGATAGAAACATGTCGGAAAAAGCCCTAAAAATTCTTAGTGAAACGACAGTTGACGATGGAATAGGAAAAGGCTTGCCAAACAATGCCACTATCGCCCACAAGTACAGAGTCCGCAAATTCGCCATAAATGGCATTGAAACCGTTGAGGGTCATGACTGCGGCATTATCTATTATCCCGACCATAATTATATTTTGTGCGTAATGGCGATGAGCAGTAAAGAACAAAATATCAGCGACTTTTTTAATGAATTAAGCACGATGATTTATAATGACATGCGCAGCCGCTATCAATTAAGAAAAGAAGACGCGGTGGAATATTAAAAAGATGCGATAGTGGTTCAATGGTAGAATGCGGCCTGGTTTCTTCTGGGGGCAACCTACGGTTTCCCCCAGGTGTCCGCCTGCGGCGAACCCCCTTCCCCTTCAGCATATTTCAAACGGGAACCCGCGAGACCCATTTGAAATATGCAAGTTAGGGTAAAATATTCATACATGCGATAGTGGTTCAATGGTAGAATGCGGCCTTCCCAAGGCTGAGACGGGGGTTCGATTCCCCTCTATCGCTCCATGATCTGTAATATTTTTACTCAACCATGCGCACATACCGTTTTTTTCTGCGAAATCAAATATCCTCTGACGCTCTTCAGCAGGATTGCGGCATTTTTTATTTACGGGAAACAGATGAACCTGAAATTTTTTTTCAATTGCAAAAGGTGTTGCGGGCAAAAAAAGATGACAGAATAGTTCTCACGGTTCAGCGGGAATCGCCGCCATTTTTTGACTATTATTTTATTGTCCGCAGCGTGCAGCCAAAAGAATTTGTTTTGTCTTTTGAGCAAAAAAAAGAAAATAACAACGAACTTGCGTTTAATCTGGAACTAGTTTTGTCGCTTCCGAATAAACCGGATAAATTGGCTTTTATACTGCAAAAAGCCACAGAGCTGGGTGTTGCAAAAATCAGTCTGGCAATGGCGGATTTTTCCGATTTTAAACATCCATTAAAGTTTGAACGTTTCAATAAAATTGCCCTTGAAGCGGCGGAACAATCGGAAAGGGCACGGATACCAGAAATTTTGTTTAGCGGAAAATTAAAAGACTTTCTGGATCAATATCACACAAAAGAAAAAGGCATCCTGACGGTTGCGATGGAACATCTTTCCGCTAGGCCGAGCCGCAGCGAGGCTAATACAGCGCCGCGCCCCTTGGGCGCATCCTTAAACAATGAGGCTCAGACTGATGACGAATCAGGTAATTTTTTTAATAATATCAATAAAAAAGACGGCTTAAGTATTTTGATTGGTCCAGAAGGTGGATTTAGCGCGCTGGAAAAACAGCAAATTGCCGATCTGCGGCTGTCTTGTTTTAGCCTGGGTAAAAGGGTGTTGCGCATGGAAACCGCCGTTATTCTTAGCCTTGGATTGGCTGTTTTGTCGTCATAATGCTATAATACTTAGAAAGTTGTATTTATCAGGTAATAAAACATAAATGAGATTACAATCGTATGGCGCGGCCGGCGAAGTTACCGGTTCAAGACATCTTTTGGAAGTAAATGGAAAAAGAATTTTTCTTGATTTCGGGCTTTTTCAGGGACATCGCAAGGAGTGTGCCGAAAAAAACTGCGCGTTTGACTTTGATGTGTCAACGCTGGATGCTGTCATTTTGTCGCATGCTCATATTGATCACAGTGGAGGCATACCACTACTTGCAAAAATGGGTTATAAAGGCCCTATTTACAGTACTTTTGCCACACGTGATCTATGCAATTACATGTTGCTGGACAGCGCCTATATTCAGGAAAAAGATGCCGAGTACATGGAATATAGATATAAAAAAAAGGGCGGTAAAAAGCCTGTTGAACCTTTATACACGGTTGACGATGCCCGCAAAGCTTTAAATCAGTTTTATGGCGTCAGTTATGAGCAGGCCTTTGTTGTCGCCGACGGTGTCGTGTGTTCATTTTATGATGCTGGTCATATTCTTGGTTCATCTCTGATTCATCTTATTGTATATGAAAAAGAAAAACAGATCAGATATAATTTTGCTTTTACCGGAGATCTTGGAAGAAAAAATCTGCCGATTTTGCGCGATCCTCAAATACTTCCGGAAACACAATATTTGATGATGGAAACAACTTACGGGAATCGCCTGCATGAATCCATTTTGAACGCGGCAAATAGGCTTGAGGAGATCATTAATAAAACTGCCGCGCGCGGAGGCAAAATTATTATTCCGGCCTTTTCGGTGGAGCGAACCCAGGAAGTGGTATATCACCTGAATTTATTATGGCAAAAAAATCGCATCCCTGACCTGCCGATTTATGTAGACAGTCCGCTTTCCGGTAATGTCACGGAAGTATTCATGAATCATCCTGAATGTTTTGACAAAGCAATCTGGTCTGAATTTATTGAAAATCGCCGTAATCCTTTTGGTTTTGGGAAATTGCGTTATGTTCGCAGCGTTGAAGAGTCAAAAGCATTGAACAACACGCAGGGGCCAGCGATAATTATTTCAGCTTCAGGAATGTGTGAAAATGGGCGTATTTTGCATCATTTGAAGAATACTATTGATGATCCCAAAAACACCATCATGCTTGTCGGATACATGGCCAAAGACACACTTGGCCGCAAAATTCTTGAAAAACAGCCAATAGTGAATATTTTTGGCGAACCGCACCATGTACGCGCCGAAATCTCAGTCATGAATACTTTTTCTGGCCATGCCGACCGCAATGATTTACTTGATTATGTTAAACACGTTCAGGGCATTAAGAAAATATTTTTAGTCCACGGTGAAGAAAGCCAAAGCGCTTCATTTGCCGACCTGTTAGGCCAAAACGGCTTTAAGGATGTCATCATGAACAAACTCGGTGAAAGTTACGAAATACCCTGATTTCGCGGAAATTTATTGAAAATTTTTCAAAAAGCCTTTACGATTCGTTTTGTCCTTTATTGCATTAGAAATTTCGCATTCCTAATTTATTTGATCATTGATCATTGTAAATTGAAAATTGATCTCGCGGGTGTAGTATAATGGCATTACTACAGCTTTCCAAGCTGAGGACAGGGGTTCGATTCCCCTCACCCGCTCCATGATCCGTACCGTCAGGTTCGGACTTATTTTAAAGGTTCTGGAAGCTAGTTTC
>CAYHVY010000069.1:0-3108 GCA_964360095.1 uncultured Candidatus Peribacteria bacterium
TTTTCAGGCGGTTTTTGGCTATTTGCCATGTGCGATATTTTTTAAGAATTGTGCATGATCAATCACTATTATACACGCTCTAAAAGTGACTTAATTCTGACGCAAACGCAATTGGAATTTTAATATTCAATTGAAATATGGATTTTAGATTTCGGATTTCTAAAAAAATATGCTATATTTTTCCGTAGTTATTTTTTGAATATTATTTCCATGCAGAAGAAATCTCCTCCTTCCAATAGGCCGGAGCGGAGCGCAGGCCCTAGCCATCAAGTGCCCGGAGGGCTATCCAATTCTTCCAAAAGGGGTCAGGCTGTACGCGATATCAGCAGCAAGAAACAAAAGGAGGAAGAAGCGTTTAAGGTACGCCATATTCAGCAGGATCGTGAAATTCCCATGATGGCATCTGAACCTACGCAGGAAATGTCCGAGATGACCGTGCCAAATGAAGAAGGCACATCTGTTTTTGATGAAGACAGTCAAATTTTGCCATCAGACAGGCCGGAGCGGAGCGAAGGCCCTAGCCATCAAGTGCCCGGAGGGCTATCCACTAATCAAAAAGAATATTTTCAAAAACAACAGGAGCCGAAGGAACTGGTAAAGGTTAAATTTGCGAAATTTGTTCAATTGGTGACGGCGCGCGATTGCAGTGAGGTTATTGCGGCTCACGAAGACACTGATATCGTGATGAGTTCCAATTTATTGACCGAACTTGCGGGGGCTCATGACGAACATGAGGAGAGAAAAATTCCTCTGGTATTTCTTGTCGGGCTGGCCATCGGCGTTGTTCTTACCTATATTTTGATCACAAAATAATAATGGCGCAGGCAAAGCTGAAATACAAACGGGTGATGCTCAAGCTCTCCGGAGAAGTTTTGGAAGGGCGGCGGGAGGGCGGAATTGATTTTGAGGTTGTACGCGAGCTATGCAAAGAAGTTGTTCAGATAAAAGAAATGGGGGTGGATGTTGTTATTGTTATTGGAGGAGGCAATATATGGCGTTTCCGGGACTTTCAGGATTCGGCGTTGGACAGAGTGAGTTCTGATTACATGGGGATGCTGGCCACCATTATGAACGGGATGGCAATGCAGGACCAATTTGAAAAACTTGGCGTTGAAGCAAGCGCGCTTTCGGCAATTAACATGCAGGTGGTAATCGGCACATATTTGCGCGCGAAAGCGTTGGATTATTTACGCAAAGGGAAAATTGTTATTTGCGCGGGGGGAACTGGAAATCCTTTTTTTACCACCGATACGGCGGCTGCTCTACGCGCCGCTGAGCTCAATTGCGATGTTTTGCTAAAGGCAACGCAGGTTGATTATGTGTATGATAAAGATCCGAAGAAATATAAGGATGCTAAAAAATTCACCAAACTTACCTATAATGAAATGTTGAAGCGGGAGCTTGGCGTAATGGATTTGACGGCTGTTTCCCTGTGTCTCACGACAAAACTGCCAATCATTGTTTTTAATCTCCATAAAAAGGGGAACCTTGCCAAAGTTGTCCACGGAGAATCGGTTGGCACCATCATTTGTTAAATTGCATCCATGGTCGCGATCCGATTTCTAATTTTTAATTCATAATTTTTAATTTATAATTCTAAGCTGCATGTCTGAATTGCTCAATCACATTGATGATGATCTAAAGAAAACTGTTGAACATTTGCGTTCGGAATATTCTAGGCTGCAGGTTGGCCGCGCCAGCGTTTCTCTTGTTGACAGTTTGATGGTAGAGGCTTATGGCTCAAAACAAGCCATAAAAGCGCTTGCCAATATTTCCATTCCCGATGCCAAAACCCTTCAGATCCAGCCGTGGGATAAAAGTCAGCTTCAGGCAATTGAAAAGGCGATTATGGCTTCCGGACTTAATCTTACGCCAAACAACGACGGCCTTGTTATCCGTATTAATATTCCTCCGTTGACGGAAGAACGCCGCAAGGATTTAACAAAAGTTGTCAATCGTTTAGCTGAGGATGCCCGTATCGGGATTAGACATTCCAGACAGATTGTTATGGAAAAGATTAAAGCAGAAGAAAAGGCCAAATCCATCAGCGAAGATGAGGCGAAAATGTCAGAAAAAAGATTGCAGGAAAAGATTGATGCTGCGAATCAGGAGATTGAAATGCTCGCAAAAAATAAAGAGAACGATGTGTTGAAAGTCTAATTTCTAATTTATAATTTCCATAAATGAGCCTTTTTATTACGATCATCGTCTTTATTGTTATTTTTTCCGTGCTTGTGTTGATTCATGAATATGGGCATTTTTTTGCGGCCAGAAAAAGCGGCATAAAAGTAGAAGAATTTGGTTTTGGGCTGCCACCACGAATTTGGGGCTTTAAAAAGGGCTCAACTCTATATTCTCTCAATGCCATACCATTTGGAGGCTTTGTGCGTCTGCTTGGTGAAGATCTCCGCAATCTCAAAATGGCAAAAAATCCCCACAGTTTTATCGGCAAGCCGCCGCGGGTCCGTCTGATGGTCATATTGGCGGGAGTATTTATGAACTTTTTGCTTGCGTTCGTGCTCTTAAGCGCCGGCTTTATGATTGGTATTCAACCTTTGATTTTGAATGGAGATGATATTTTAAATGCCGTACGCCAGGGTACGATTCAAACAGAACAGGGTGTCATGGTAAAGGAAGTTTTTGAAAATGGGCAAAAGGCCGGACTTCTTCCTGGAGACAAAATTGTGGCTGTGGACTCTAGAAAACTGCTTTCTTCAAATCAACTTACTGCGTTCCTCAATACTGCGCAGAATAAGGAAATTACTTTAGATATTTTACGCGGGAATGAACGAAAATCGCTAAAATTGCGTGCCGGAGAAAAAAACATTGGCTTTAAACCCTATGAAACGCTTTTTCTTCCCCGACTGACGGTTTCAGATGTCGCTGGCGATTCGCATTTTTATGAATCCGGCCTGCGGCAAGGAGATTTTCTTCTGAAAGTAAATAATAGGGATGTGTACGGCATGACTGAATGGAATCAGATTTTGCGTGATGCCAATGAACTTTCGCTTATGGTCGCGCGTGACGGCCAGGTGAAAAATTTCTATGTTTTGTTGCCGCAACATGAACGTGTCGTTGTCAGCGAAGTTTTTCCAAGTCTCAAGCGGA
>CAYHVY010000069.1:3118-5551 GCA_964360095.1 uncultured Candidatus Peribacteria bacterium
AGTAACGATTTATCATATATAATATTTTTATAGAGATATTATTATTTCTATAGACGGCATGCCGGTAAGCGCGCGTGAAGACGTTATAAAAATAACCCAGAAATCGCGCGGTCAGGAAATGCTTTATCTGGTGCGGCGCAACGCAAATATAGAGGAACTGCGTGTCAAAGCCGGCGATGATTCCCTGGTTGGTATAGGACTCTCATTGATTATTCCATATCAGAATAATCAGATCAGTTTTTACCAGGCGGACGCGCCAACCGCGATTTTGAAAATACAGGATGTGAGTTATCCCCCATGGATCGCGCCTTTTCATGCTCTGAACGACATGGCGCGCCTGTCAGTCGCCACTGCCCGTATGTTCATTGATGTGATCAAATCACTGGTAACACGTTTTGTCATTCCCGAGGGGGTTGCCGGCCCCGTTGGCATCGCGCGGATGACATATGCGTTCGTACAGGAAGGAGTGATGCCGCTTTTGCGCTTTGTGGCGGTGCTATCTCTAAGTTTGGCAATTATTAATGTGCTTCCGCTACCAGCACTAGATGGCGGCAGACTGCTTTTTATTCTTGTGGAAGTTATATTTGGCCGTAAAATAAATGTGCGTCTTGAATCCGCCATTCATGGTATTGGTTTTGTTTTTTTGATGGTTTTAATTTTCGCGATAACATACAGCGACATAATAAAATTATTTTAGAAATATTTTAGAATTTGTTCATACATACATAAATTTTCTTGCGGACGATAGAAATTTAGTTTGGCATGATTATTGAAAAATATAGGTGATTGTTTTTTGATTTCATTTTTTAACAACAGATAGTGGGTTCTAGGCACGCGCCACTCTATTGATTGTAGCTTCATGATATATGAATTTTTTGTACTTTTGGACTTGTGGATGCCAAAAAAAATAGCTAGTATTGGGCGAATTTAAATTTTTTACCTATGGCTGCTGAAAAAATTGATACAAAAGAACTCTGGCAAAAGGTAATTATGAAGCTTGATACGGTTGCCAACCGCCAACATATTTTAGGTTTTTTTAAGAATTCCATCATAGCCGGTTTTCAAGACGGTATTGTTGTCGTAGGAGTAAGCACTTTTTTTGCTCAACAATTTATTCGTGATAGATATCATCTGAAGTTATTAGGTATTTTTCAGGAATTGGAACCATATGTTCGTGATGTTCAATATGAAATAATGGGAGCTTTGGCAGACCAGGATCACCCTGGAAAACCCGATACGGATCAGTTGCCAAAAGAAAACGGTATGCCTAAAACGCGAAAAGTGCGCAACAAACAGGAGGTCATTATTGATGGAGAAATGCAGGGCAATATTATGAAATACGAGCTTTACAATTATATTCCCGGCAATGAAAACAGGCTTGTGCATGCGGCATGTATGGCCGTTGGCGCCAAACCGGGCAATATTTATAATCCGCTTTACATTTATGGAGGCGTTGGTCTTGGGAAGACTCATTTACTACAGGCTACGGGTAATCTCATTTTAAAAAATTATCCACAGAAACGTGTCATCTATATGACGGCGGAAAAATTTATCAATGAAATTATTGATGCGATTGGCAAACGTCATACCAAGCCTTTTAAAGATAAATATCGCAATATTGACTGTTTGATTGTTGATGATATTCAGTTTTTTGCCAACAAAGCGACCTCGGAACAGGAATTTTTTCACACGTTCAATGAACTTTATGACAATGGAAAACAGATTGTCATGAGTGCCGATCGACCGCCGCGGGAGCTGGACTCTCTGGATGACCGTTTGCGAAGCCGTTTTGCCATGGGTATGGTAATTGAAGTGTGCGTGCCTGACTTTGAAACGCGCGTAATGATTCTTCAGGAGAAATGTGCGGAGCATGGAGAGATGATTGACCGTAAAATTCTTGAATTTATTGCCAATAATGTGACCGCGAGCGTTCGTGAGATGATTGGTATTTTGATCAGTGCGATTGCCCAGGCCAGATTGGAGAATACTAATCCCACCACCCAGTCTGTCGCGGAAGTTATTCGTAAACTTACAAAAGCAAAAGAACTCATTGGTTTGCATGAGGAGGGAATTGTTCAGTTATCGCATGTGCGCACACTTGAAGACGTTATTGAAATTGTGGCACGGTATTACAAAATATCCCGTAACGATTTAATAAGTGAACAACGTCACAGGGGAATTATTTTGCCGCGACAAATCTGCATGTTTTTGATCCGGCAAATTTTGGATCAGTCCTATGAAACAATTGGAGATACTTTCGGCGGTCGCAACCACACCACCGTTCTGCATTCGTGCAATAAAATCATGGAGCGCATTCAGGTAGACCAGCGTCTGATGCGGGACGTTAACGCATTAAAAAAGGAAATGGGGATGTGAATTGAGGATGCGCCCCCTGGGCGCGGCACTGTATTAGCCTCGCTGCGGCTCGGCCTA
>CAYHVY010000070.1:0-5542 GCA_964360095.1 uncultured Candidatus Peribacteria bacterium
CCCTACAGGCATTGTTTCATACCTGGTTTTGTGTTATCATTATGGGATAAATTTTAATTTTTATCCCATGAAAAAAATATTGTTTGTTGCTGTTCCGCTGACTGTATTAACGATTGTCGTTTTTCAGGCAATGGTGTCAAACACATCAACTCAAAATTTTGCGTCCCTGGTTTATCGTCCTCTTGTGGCTCAGCAGCCTGACTGGGACGATCCTGACGAAGCGGATGATATGAGCGGGGCCAATGTGGTTACTCCTGAACCTCCTCCGGCAGATCTAAAGTCCGCGCCAAACCAGAAACCTACGACAGATGACTCCAAAAATAAAACTTCCGGAAATAAGAAAGGAACAGAAAAACAGCAAACACCAGCGAAAAAATCGCCTGCCGATGAAAAAAAGGAAACGAAAACATCAGATAAAAATACCAAAAAAACATCGGAAAGCCAAAAATCCGCGGAGGCTCCAAAGCCAGGCCCTGCAACCGGAAATGTTTCGGGACAGATAAATACTGAAGGGACAACAGCAACTATTGCTACTCCAACTACCACTCCAACCATTCCAACCATAACGCAAACGGAAGTGCCAGAAGTGGAGAAAATAGCGGTAACATTGTTTGGCACTCGTTCCCCTTATACTCAACCGACAAGTAGCGTTTCGGCTACGGGACAACCTGCGCCGGAACAGATTTTAGGCGCGGCAGTTAAAGCGACACCACCACCCGCATATACATTTGATGTTACACAAAAACAAGATTCGCTGCAGTTGGAACAATGGCTGCAATACTATAACCTTCCTCCTGTTGACAATGTCACGCAAACTCTTGGAAAACGCGACTCGGACGGAGATGGCCTTGCTGACCTTAAAGAAGGTCTTCTTGGAACTAATCCACGCTTGGCTGATACTGACGGTGATGGTATCTCTGATGCCGATGAAGTTTTGCTATACCATACCAATCCACTTGATTCCAACGACCCTCCGCGCACGTCTGGAAATAAGCTGAATATGAAGAAAATTGGTGTTCGTATTACCGGTTTTTCTGATAATCAATTGGTTGCCGATGCGACACCGCTCATCAAAGGATTAGCGCCTGCCGGTGAACTTGTTGAAGTTGTCGCCACTAACAACGATACTAAACAGAACTTTGTGCTTGGTCAGGCTATGGCAAACGAAGGCAATGTTTTTATTCTTGAATCCTCAGTTATTTTGCCAGATGGTGATTATGCTTTTAGGGCTCGTCTCGGAAGAAAATCTTTTAATTCTTCGGATATTGCGGCGCAGGTTCTCAATCCCGGAAATAATACGGATCAAACTCTGAATGATTCACAACCCGTAATGACAAAAATCCGGCCGAAACTGGATGTTAACCCGCCGACACCAAAAAAACTTGCGGATAAATCATTGGAAGGTGAAGTTCTTATCAAAAATGCACGCATAGAAATCAGGGATAAAAAACCTGTCCTGGTTGGCAAAACAGTATACGGAAGCCAGGTATTAACGACATGGCACAGTCTGGTGATGACTTCAGCGTTGATCGCGGACACCGCCGCCGGCGACTTTGAAATTCAACCGCAACAGGAAATGGAATTTGGCGAACATGATGTATTTATTCAGGCTGTAAGACCAAAAGATGGCGCTTTAAGCAAAGCCGTAAAGGTATCATTTAAAATTGAACAGCCGCTTGCGCAAACCGTTGTAGCCCCCGCTCCTCTCAAACCTGCCGCGGAACCGACATCAAACGTTGTACAAAAACCGCCAGAGGCTAAAAGTGGCTTCGCAGCTTTCATGGAGAAACAAAACGCGCTGCTGTGGTCTATAACAGGCGGCGTTTTACTGATCATTGTCATCGCAGGGGTAATGATTTTTGTTTCTCGCAAGAAAAAAGGACCGCCGGTTGTGTAGAGACAGGTCGCGACCTGTCTCTACAATTTGGAAGACTTCACCAACCCGGCGAGCGCACCCGTGAAGACATACAGAAAAACAAGCGTGCCGAGTTTATTGAGCAACAGGTAGTATGATACTACTGCGCCCTGCGTTTTATCAAAAAATTGTAACGGTGGAACGCCAAAATAGGTCCATATATACATGGCAACATTCAGGATGAAAGCCAGAATCAGAAGTACGCCAATAGCGTTTGCAAGACCCAAAAGCATTTTCTTATTAAAAAACATATGTAAAAAATTAGAGAATAATGTAGGGATCGGTCGCGACCGATCCCTACATTATTCATATTAAAGGTTTGGCTAATTCCTGGCAAATTTTTTGAGCCACGTCATAGCTTCTTTCTTTGTTTTTAATTCTCCGCCAAGCTGTTGTTCACGCACTTTTTCAAGGATGTCACCAACTTCTTTGCTCTGTTTTAAGCCAAGAATTTTCATAACATCTTCTCCGTCAACAAGCGGACGCGGCAATTTCGGCATGTCTTTCAACGCTTGATGATACTGTTTTTTAATTTCATCAATCCATTCAAGGTGTTGAGGCGTTGTGCCGCGGGCATCCGATTCAAAAAGGGCTAATAAATTTTTAAAATATGGATGATGGAACCAGTGCAGTTTGCGCCCGGGAGGCATCTCAAGCAGCGGTAAAACCATCATATGGTGTTCAACAAGCCAGCACACTTCATCAATAAATTGTTTTTTAAAACGCAGCCGCGTGAGAATTTGATGGCTGATATCGCGGGATTTGCGATCATGGGTATCAAAACGAATGCGCTCTTTTAAGGTAAAAGTATCGGGTTTTCCAACATCATGTAATAAAGTAGCCCATCGCAGACTCAAAGAAGCATTTTCATCTTTTGAAAGCGAAGCCAGGGACTGCATGGCATGTGTCCACACGTCCCCTTCCTTATGATACTTGTATGGCTGGGCGACTCCTTTCATTTTTTGAATTTCGGGAAGAATTATTTTTAAAACACCTGTGTCTTCCAGATCCTGAAAAGCTTTCACTGCATTAGGGGAAGCGATGATTTTATTGAGTTCATCGCGAATACGTTCATTGGCAACTTTATCTATGAGAAGTGCGGCATGTTTGCTGACAGCTTCATAGGTTTTTGGTTCATATTGAAAATCCAGAACATTTTTCAGGCGAATGGCCCTTAAAACGCGCAAATGATCTTCCAGAATCCTTTCATGCGGATTGCCGATAAAACGAATAAGCCTGGCATCCAGATCTTTTTGCCCTTCAACATAGTCAATAACTTGATCTTCAACAGGATCATAAAACATGCCGTTGATGGTAAAATCGCGGCGTTTCGCGTCCTCCTTTGCGTTGGTGAAAAAGACAGCATCCGGCCTGCGGCCATCCGAATAACTGCTGTCAGAACGAAATGTCGCCACTTCAAAATGATGCCCATTTTGAATGGCCAAGATGACGCCAAATTCCTTTCCAACGGGCAGGGTGTGATTTAAAATTTTCTCAATTTCATCAGGTTTCGCGCTTGTGACAATATCGAAATCTTTTGGTTTTATTCCGAGCAGCATGTCGCGGACGCAGCCGCCTGCCCAATATGCCTCAAAACCGGCTTTTTTTAGCTTTTTAATGATTTTGACGGAGGTTGGCTGCATATGCAAAAAATATGATTTTATTGTAGCATATTGGATATGGAGTACTGTTATAAAAAAGTTGTCGTTAAAGTTGGAACCAATGTTATTGCCAAAAGTGATGGAAGCCTTGACCGTACCGTTATGGCTAGTTTAGTTCAAGAAATATCTAAATTGAAAAACGAGGCGGTTGATATTATTTTTGTAACTTCCGGAGCTGTTGGAGCGGGAACCTCTGTTGTTCAAATCCGGCAAAAAGCAAACGACGTGATCAGACGCCAGATTTTGGCATCAGTAGGGCAAATTACTTTAATGAAAATTTATTCGGAGCTTTTTGCTACCCACCATAATATTTGCTCCCAAGTACTCGTTACAAAAGAGGATTTTAAGGATCGCCAGCATTATCTCAATCTTAAAAACTGTTTTGAGGCCTTGCTGGAACATAAAATTGTGCCAATTGTGAATGAAAATGATGTAGTTTCAGTTACTGAACTCATGTTTACCGATAATGACGAGCTCGCCGGCCTCATTGCGTCCATGCTAAATGTGAACGCTCTTATTATTCTCACAAATGTGGATGGAATATTTGATGGCTCCTCTGTGCTGCCCGTGATTAAATCCGGAACAAATCTTGAAAATTTCATTTCACCTGAGACATCTTCTTTTGGACGCGGCGGCATGTTGACCAAAGCACGACTTGGAGCAAAACTTTCAAAACTTGGCATCACAACCCATATCGCGAATGGGAAAAATAAACAGATTCTTGGAAAAATTCTAAAGGGCGAAAATGTCGGAACAAAGTTTCTTCCTGAAAAAAATCTTTCCAGCATTAAACGCTGGATCGCCTATTCTTCGGGCTATGAAAAGGGTAAAGTGTATGTGAATAAATGCGCTGAGGAAGCCCTGACTTCCCAAACAAAAGCCGCGAGTCTGTTGCCCGTTGGAATTACCAAAATTGAAGGCGATTTCAAGAAAGGAGACATTGTGCGGATCCGCAATGAACAGGATAAAGATATCGGTTTTGGCCTGACCCAATATGATTCAGCACAGGCGCGCGAGGTTATCGGTAAAAAAAATAAGCGACCTTTTATTCATTATGATTATTTGTTTTTAGAATGATGAAAAACTGTATAGCGATTATTGGAGGAGGCAATATGGGCGGCGCTTTTTACAGAGGTTTAAGTAAAATTTTTCCGCCGGGATCGTTGTTTATTTGTGATCGTCATGCGGAAAAACTGAAAGCGCTTGGCGCAAAACATTGCGGCAGTGACCCGAATAAAATTTTAAAAGATGCCCAGACTGTTATTCTTGCCGTGAAACCGCAATCTTTTTCTGAATTTTGCCAGAATTTAAGGGTTTCACTTTCAAAAAAACTGATTATTTCCATTATGGCTGGAATTGGAATCAGCACGCTACGAAAAAAATTGTCCGCCGCAGGAGGACAAAAAATTGTTAGAGCGATGCCAAATTTACCGGTGCAGGTGAGCCTTGGTATGACCGGCTGGATTGCTACTAAAAACCTTAACAGTATTGATAAAAAATTGGTGAGAAAAATTTTTCAATCCATGGGAAAAGAGCTGGAACTCAAAACTGAAAAAAAGATAGACGCACTTGGAGCAATCAGCGGTTGCGGACCAGCCTACTTTTTTTATTTTACCGAACTTTTGGCTCTAAAGGGTCAAAAAATGGGATTCACGAATGAAGAATCAAAACAACTGGCGGAAACGACGTTTATTGGCAGCGCGCGTTTACTGCAAAACAATGAGCGTGATGCCAAAGAATGGCGCGCGGCAGTTTCCTCAAAAGGTGGTTTTACCGAAAGAGCGATTCAATATTTTGCCGATGCCGGACTGTCTGATATTGTTGCCGGAGCAGTTGAAACGGCTAAAAAACGGACGGAAGAGATGGGTAGATTATTCAAAAATGTATGATTAAAAACGCGCAACGCAAACCTTAGGCCTATGTGTAATTTCAAAAGAAAAGCAGATTTTCCTTATCCATAGGCCAT
>CAYHVY010000071.1:0-5457 GCA_964360095.1 uncultured Candidatus Peribacteria bacterium
AGGATAGCCCTCCGGGCACTTGATGGCTAGGGCCTGCGCTTTGCTCCGGCCTAGTTGAAACTATGAAATTATTACAAAACATGTCTCTCAGGCCGAGCGAAAGTCTGGCTAATACAGAGTCGTCCCGCTATGGCGGGACATCCTTAAAACAAATGATGTGTGGCTTTTAATATGTCGGCAAAAACTCCGGCCGCGGTTACATGTGGCCCCGCACCAGGTCCTTTTATTACCAGTGGATTTTTAAAATATCTTTTTGTTGTAAAAGCTACAATATTTTCACCGCCTGTAAGCGAATAAGCGGGATGATTTTTGTCAACCGTTTTTAGCGATACATTAGCTCTTCCATCTTCAAATGAAGCGATGTAACGGAGAACTTTTCCTTCATTTTCAGCCGATATTCTTTTTTCTTCAAAATATTGATCCATTTCCGGAAGTTTTGCCAAAAATTCTTTCGCGCCGGCGCAATTTCTCATATTTTCCGGAACCAGATTTTCTACCACAATATCCGTAAGTTCGTATTTGAAGCCAAGTTCTCTTATCAAAATCAACAGTTTTCTTCCAACATCAATTCCGCATAAATCGTCCCTTGGATCGGGTTCGGTATAACCCATTTTCATCGCTTCCGAGATCAGAACGCTAAAAGGGCTCTTTCCGTCAAAACTGTTAAAGAGATAGCTCAAGGTACCCGAAAAAACCCCTTCTATTTTTTTTATTTCGTCTCCGCTTAATACAAGATGTTTAAGGGTGCTGATTATCGGGAGTCCGCCGCCAACATTCGTTTCATATAAAAATTTTACGCTTCGCAGTTTTGCCGTTTCTTTTAATTTTTTATATTTATTGAATGGTCCTGAATTCGCTTTTTTATTGGGAGTCACTATTGAAACGCTTGAATTCAAAATTTCCTCATAAAAATTTGTAATTTCCTCATTGGCCGTTGAGTCCACAAAAACACTGTTTGGTAAATTTTTCAACCGCATTTTTTGTATAAATCCGGAAGGCGAAAAAGCCTCACTGCTGTTCTCTAGCTTTTCTTTTGAAACCTGCAGGAAATTTTCATCATCGGCAAAAATCATTTTTTTGCTGTTCGCGTAAGCGCATATTCTTAAATCTATCCCGTGTTCTTTATGCAAAATTTCTTTTTGCTGATTTATTTGTTCAACAAGAGTTCCGCCAACTAAACCCACTCCGACAAGGAATAAATTAACGGGTCTGAAATATGAATAAAAGAAACAATCATGCACTGCGTTTAATGCCTTTTCCTCGTCTTTGGCTTCAATAATAACCGAAATATTCAATTCTGATGAACCCTGGGCTATGGCTTTGATGTTGATCCCATTTTTCCCAAGAGCGGCAAAAAGTCGCCCAGAAATTCCCGGCATAGCTCTCATGTTTTCACCTATGGCAGCTATGCATGAAAGATCATTTTCAACAATAATTTTGCCTATTTGCCGCCTTTCCATTTCAAGCTGAAATTCTTCTTCCAGAGCGAAACTGGCCGGCTCAACATACTGCGGTAAAATTGCGATACATATATTTTGTTCGGAAGAAGCCTGGCTTATTAAAATAATATTGATTTTTCTTGATGCCAACGCTTTGAATACCCTCATGGCGATACCGGCAATTCCAATCATGCCGCTCCCCTCAACCCTCAGCATTGAAATTTTATTTATGGAAGAAATTCCGGTTACCAAAGAATCATGTTTTTCAGCGGAAAAGGATAGCCCTCCGGGCACTTGATGGCTAGGGCCTGCGCTTTGCTCCGGCCTATATGAAATAAGTGTTCCCGCGGCGTCGGGATTAAAGGTATTTTTTATTAAAATCGGAATGTTTTTTAAAAGAGCGGGCTGCATTGTGGGGGGATATATCACTTTTGCTCCAAAATGCGACAATTCCCGGGCTTCGGAATAAAGCATGTATTTTAAAGGGGAGGCGTTTTTCACTTTTTTGGGATCCGCCGTGAAAATTCCATCCACGTCCGTCCAGATTTCAATAATTTCCGCGTTCAAAGCCGCACCCAAAATTGAAGCGCTGTAGTCCGAACCGCCGCGTCCCAATGTGCTTGTTTCACCATTCGTGGTTGAACCCAAAAAACCCGTTACAATTTTGCAATTATCTTTGCCGTCAATAAAATAATTCCTGATCAATTCATCGGTCTGACCAAAAATAACGTTTGCCGAACCAAAATTTTCGTCGGTTTTTATCAGTTCTCTTGAATCCACAAATTCGGCAGGCGTTTTGTTTGACTTCAAAGCTTCGCTTAAAATATAAGCGGCAAGCCGCTCTCCAAAACTCATAATCAAATCCATGCTTCTTGGTGAAATTTCTCTTAAAGCAAATACCCCTCTGAGGATTTCTTCAAGCTCGTTAAATCTTTCAAGCAGACTTGCGACTACCGCGCTTCGTGTTTGCAATGAGATTACTTCATCGGCCACACGCATATGCTTTTCACGAACATTTAAAAAAATCTCCCTGTAACTTTCATCTTTATTGGAAGCCTTCTTTGCCATGTCAATCAGCTTGTCCGTCATATGCTGAAAAGCTGAAGTTACAACTATAATGTCTTCACCATGTTTAAGCCGGTTTTTCACAATTTCAACCACCTTGTTAATTGCTTCAGCGTTCCCGACCGAAGATCCTCCAAATTTAAGTATTTTCATGGTACTAATGAATTACATACGATGATAATTTACACGAAATTCGTTCCAACTTAAAGAAATTGATTTTGCGCTTGTTATAAGACCATAATCCATGTTAAAATGCTATCAGATATGCCTAAAATAGAAGCTACAAACAGGCAAAAGTTTACTCTAAAGAGACTGTCTGGCCTGGTCCTTGGAATTGCGTTTACGGTTACAGCTTTTTTTGGAGTTCATCTCACCATGAATATGGACTCGCAAGGAGTGATGCAAAACTGTCCTTTATTGGGATATAATGAAAAGATATGCACAATGACCGTGACCGAACACATGACAAAATGGCAACAGCTCTTTACAGCCACAATGCCGTCCGTCAAATCCCCACTCACGGCGCTAATGTTGATTGCGTTTTCTTTCCTGGTATTTGTCTTTCGTTTTTCTTTAATCAACGTATTACATTTTCAAATTACAAGAAGTAACTCGGGGCCGCCGGGGTATTCATCCGGATTCCTACTCCAAGCTTTTGGCCGCGGTGTTCTGCGTAAAAGAGAATAAGGTTTCATATTGTTATTTTGCTTTCATTGCAACATAGTCTTAGATGTAGTGTTTTGCAATTTATGTTTTTTTATTATTTACAAAATGAATACTCCAAATTTAAAAAAATCGGAAATTAAAATTAACGGCATGACCTGTAGCAGCTGCGAAATTATGCTTGAACGCAAATTAAAAGTGGTAAAAGGTGTTGTGAAAGTTGACGTGAACCATAAAACGGGCGTTGCCAGTATTACTGCCGATGCAACAAATCTTCCATCTCTAAAAATGATAGCCGCTGTTGTTCAAAATGCCGGTTACCGCCTGGTAAAAAATCCTGACACAACTGGTTCTTCCCTTGTAGGTGTGTCACAAGAACCGTCCAACAAGAAATGGCTTGAAATTGGAGCATCATTGTTGATCATTTTCGCTCTTTATAAAATTCTTCAGGCATTTGACGTTATTTCGTATGCTTCTTCATTTGCCAGTGCTTCCACTCTTGGCGGCATTTTTATTATTGGCTTAGTTGCGGGCACATCAAGCTGTCTTGCAGTAACCGGCGGATTACTTCTAAGTATGGCGGCCAAACATAATGAAGCGCATGGTAGCGAGACACACTGGCAAAAATTCAAACCGCTCATGACATTTAATACAGGACGTTTAGCGTCATATTTTTTCTTTGGAGGACTTGTGGGCATCCTTGGAAAAGCAATAACGTTGAGTCCCCGGATGACAGGATACATGAATATCGTTGTTGCTCTTATCATGCTGTCGCTTGCGTTTTCAATTCTTAAAATCATTCCAAAAGGCAGTTTGGGAATTCGCCTTCCCAAAAGATTTTCCCATTGGATTGCAAATCTCTCAGAAAGCAAACATCCAGCGGCTCCGTTTTGCCTGGGTGCTCTTACTTTTTTTCTACCGTGCGGTTTTACTCAATCTTTGCAGCTTGTCGCGCTTGCTTCAGGGAGTTTTTTAGTCGGTGGCTTAACAATGTTTATTTTCGCTCTTGGCACTCTTCCCGCTCTTCTCGGCATCAGCACTATTTCAGCAACCGCAAAGGGAACATTTTCACGATTATTTTTGCGATTTTCGGGTACGCTTGTCCTTATTCTTGCTGTTTTTAATTTGAACAGCGGGCTTTTATTAACGGGTTTTGATATTTCTTATGTCTTTGCGAACGCATTTTTAAATTCTGAAATAGTTCCTTATCCTGAAGGAGATCCAAATGTGATTATAGCTTCTGATGGAACCCAGATCATCAATATGAAAGTTACTTCTTTTGGATATCAGCCAAATGCATTTACCATTGAAGCCGGAAAACCAACAATTGTGAATGCTGTGGCTGACACAAATATTTCCGGATGCACAAATATTCTCACCATTCCAGCTTTTGGTCTTACCAAAAATCTGCAGCCCGGCAGTGAAAGTAAAATTGGACCGTTTACTCCCACAAAGGATTTTATTCTTACCTGTTCCATGGGCATGGTAAGAGCGGATGTAAAAGTAATAAATCCTACCTAAATTCCATATTTTTAACTTTTAAATTTGATCTATCATGACTTCATCCAGAATAACGCTTGCCATTTCCGGCATGCACTGCGCCAGTTGCGCAAGGCTGATAAGCCAAAAACTCAAAGAAACCGATGGGGTGACTGAAGCAAATGTTAATTTTGCCGCGGCAAAAGCCTATGTGTTTTTTGATCCTGCGAATATTAAAGAAAAGAAATTAATTGAAGTCGTTAAATCCGCCGGATATGGAGCTACCATTGCCGACGAAAAAGATCGCGACGCGGAGAAGAAAAGACGCGAACAGGAAATTCAAAAATATCAGAGCAAATTTTTATGGGGTTTAATTTTAAGCGCTCCACTCTTCTATTTTATGTTGGCGACATTCTTTCCACAACTGCCTTTCCGTATGAATATTGAACCGTGGATGGGAGTTGTTTCTTTGCTGCTTGCAACTCCTGTACAATTTTGGCTTGGAGCGGGGTTTTATCGTGGTATGTGGTCAAGCCTTAGGATGGCGACATTTAATATGGACAGCCTTATTGCCATTGGAACCTCCACGGCGTATTTTTACAGTTTATATAATTTTGCAGTGTACGCCATTCAAAACCGTTCTGTCAGCGGTGACATTCAAGATCTTTATTTTGAGGTCGCCGCCCTGCTTATTACCTTTGTTATGCTTGGAAAATGGCTTGAAGCGCGCGCAAAAGGAAAAACAGGAGAAGCCATTCAAAAACTCATGGGCCTTCAGGCTAAAACAGCGCGTATTTTGCGCAATGGAGAG
>CAYHVY010000072.1:0-5456 GCA_964360095.1 uncultured Candidatus Peribacteria bacterium
TATCAGCGATGCCAAGCGTCATAGCGTAGGGGAGCAGTTTTTCAAAAATATTCTCTTTTTCCTGAAATTTAAGACGATCCTTCTCAGCGGTGTTGATGTATTCTTTCAGTCCAAGAATTTTGATGTACGTTTCCGCGCCCTTTTTAGTTTTCGCCGGCATATATCGCCCAAAAATCATTATAAGTATGGCTGAAATGACAACTCCCGCAAAAACAGAAAATGAATACATCATTAAAGCTCCACCTGCGATAAATATTAAAAAAAAGCAAATTGCCAGTCCGCAAAAAGAATATGTATTTCTAACTGTGTCGGGATTGGTCGGGAAATATCCATCTTTTACAACTTTTTCGTAAATATCATTTTTAATACCAGGGATAGTTTCATAAAATTTTTCTTTTAAATCAGATAAATCCCGCTCTGAACCTGACTTAAAAATTGCTTTAAGAGTCTGTTTTTCGTGCGCAATCAGATCTGGATCTTTTGCAAAATCTTTTTTAAGAAGGACAAATTTGTAATTCTTATCTTCAGACAAGAATTTTTTTTCCACAGTTTCAATAATTTTAAGATAGCCACGAACAGCCAGATCAATAATTCCGGCATTGATATCCTGTATATCAACTTTTTCATCCACGATGGTTCCAACTTCACCGGGAGTCAGGTTGTCCGGCGGTTCATAAAATGGCATGACGACGGCTCTTTTTGCCAGGGGATCGCGGCCTTTTGTATACCACTTATAAAACATGAAAAAGAAAACAAACAACGGAATGAAGTAGCCCCAGTTATCCGATAAAAACCAGGAAATCCTTTTTTGTAACGATGGAGACGCGACAATGTTTTTAGGAAAACCGGCAACAACTGTCAGCCCTTCATTGCTTTGAAGAGCCGGTTTTACATCATCGCCAGTAATTGTATATTCAAAAGTTTTTTCATCTTTTATCGTGGAAATACAATTTTGTTCTTTTGAACCGTATCGGCCGCTGAAGCACTTCGCGTGCAAATCTTTGATATTTGATCCCTGCGGCAGGGCGATAATCGTTTTTGTTTTTTCAATCCTGACATCCCAGCGGTCACCGGTCGCGTTCCAATAAAGCTCATCATGATCGGGAAAATTTGTTATGGCATCTTCAACCGCGTATGTGATGTTAAAAGTGGCAATTTTGTTTATGTAATGGTCCGGATCACCGATTTTAAAAATCACAAAATCATCCTGATAGTTTTCTTTAAAAGGCCAAATCGCCCCTTTTTCATCAGTAATATTTACAATCTTAAGTCGGATTGAAGAGCGTTTCCCATCAGTGTCTGTATTTTTGACTGGAATAAAACGTATAATCCCATGATGCGGTTCCCGTGTGAAATCTGCCTGAATGGTTTCTGTAATCTCCAAACTGCTGTCTTCATGAATTTGGATGTTGATGGAAAAGTTTTTTATATCCCAATTTTGATCCGGGGAAACATGGGAATAGGCAAAGGCAGTATACGGAAAAACCGCTAGAATAAGGCATAAAATGAATCTCCTCATAATTTTTATTTTGAGAACGAAACCTTCACGTTTTCTCTTTCTTCGGTTTTTTCCACTTCAAAAAATGCGCGTTTCTGGAAGCCAAACATGCCAGCGAAAACATTGCTGGGAAATACTTCAATTTTTGTGTTGAAATCACGCACCGTGGCGTTGTAGTAGCGTCTGGAAAGCTGTAGATGTTCTTCAATATCTTTTAAGGTCTGCTGTAGGTCCAGAAAGTTTTGATTTGCTTTTAAATCAGGGTAATTTTCCGCGAGTGCGAAAAGCGTTTTCAGGGTTCCTGATAGAATATTCTCCGCCACTGCTTTGTCCTCTGCTGACCCGGCCTTCATGGCCATGTTTCTTGCTTTTGTGACTTCTTCAAAAGTGCTTTTTTCGTGTTTGGCATAACCCTTTACCGTTTCCACGATATTGGGAATAAGGTCATAGCGGCGTTTCAACTGTGTCTCAATATCGGCCCATGCTTCTTCTACTTTGTTTTTTAGTGTTACAAGGCCATTGTAAATGCTGATGGCAATGATCAAAATTAGTACAACTGCGCCGATAATAATCCAAGTTGGATTGATTGAGTTCATAATGGAAAAATTAAAAAACATCCTTATTTCAGGACAAAGATAACCTTTTTACGACTATCCGTAAAGTAGGGACAATTTGTAGGGTACAGGCATGCCTGTATCCTACAAATTGTCCCTACGTGTGATTGATAACCTCAATCTCTTCTGGCAATGATTCCAGAAATTGTTTCCCATAGGCTTTCTGCGTAATCCTATTATCCAAAATTATCATTGTGGATCTAGGCCGAGGACCCCCTTTGTCTGTTTCCCCCCCCATGGCCGTATTGACAATAAACTGATTAAAGGTCTTTTTAAAGCGTAAAATAGCCCGCGGGAGATAGTAATCGTTAAAACTGTCTATATAATCTTTGGATCGAGCCAAAACCAAAGGATCATCCGGAAAGTCAAATGTAAGTTTGTGGATAATGACGCAATTGAGCTCATTTTCTGAAAATGTAATGTTTTCCCAAAAATTACTGGTGGCAAAAATGGCAGAGCTATGCGGTTCATCCTTGAAATGTTCAAGAATTTTCCCACGTCCGCCGCTGATCCCCTGGGCAAGAACGTGAAAACCCAATGCTTTTAATTCTGGCGCAATGCCGTGATACATGGACGAGAGGGCTTTTTTTGATGTAAACAGCGCCAAGGTGCGCCCTCTATTTTTTTGAATGATATCTGAAATAAGCCTCGCGCAGCTTGTAAAATAGCCTTCTGTCATGGGGCCCGGCAAACTTTCCGGTATCAAAACTTTTATCTGTTCAGGGTTGATAAAATGTGGCGGAAAAACAATTTCTTCAAATTCCGGTCCAAGTCCAAGTTCCCTCCGGATGTAGTGAAAGGAATGATCAGTGCGCAGAGTGTCTGAAATGAAAATGATACTTTCTTTTCTTGTGAAAAGGAGCTCGTGTAATACCCTGTCAATATGGACCGGCGACCTTTTTATGAAAATGTTTTGTTCCGGATTTTTAAAAATCAAAATAATTTCATTGAGGTCTATTTTTTCCGAGTGCGCTAGGATTGTTTTTAACTCCATAATCTCTTTTTCTCCTTCAAGGCAATATTCTTTGCTGTATTTTGTTGTTTCTTCCACAATATCCTGTCCTATTTTTATGATTCCCGCCCCGCAATCGTTTACAGCCAGCCATTCTTTACTTTGCCTGTCGCAGTTTAAGAGGTTACATTGAAGAAAGCCCTGATTTGAGGGATTTTTGGCAGATTCTTTTTCCAGGAAAATTCCAAGAAGCCCAAAAAATATTTCACTTTTCCTTAAAAAAAGCGCAATTTTTTCATTTGTATCAACGTCAATGTCCTTGAAAACATTTTTTAGGCTTTCAAACGGTTTTTGCAGCGCATTAAGTGAAAAAGCCGTTGTAAGGCTTTCTCTTGCTGCTTTTTCCAGTATATCCGCTTCATCAATAATTAAATGAGAATATACCGGCAATTCATGTAGAGACGCATTGCAATGCGTCTCTACATGAATTGCCGGTATGGCGTCACGGATCATCAGGGTATGGTTGATTATTATGATGTTGGCTATATCTGCTTTTTCCTGTGATTTTATGAAAAAACATCCATTTTTAAATTCGCTGTTTTCATGTGGACACGCGTATTCATTGCAGCAAACGGAGTCAAGAAGAGAAAATTCTTTTCCCATGAAATTCAATTCATCCATATCTCCCGTAGCAGTTTTTTGCAGCCAAATGGTTATTTTAATCAGAAAAGTTACTTCGTGATCCAGATACTGTTTTTTTTCCTGGAACAGTTCAAAACGTTTCATTGAAATATAACTGTTTCTCGCCTTTACCTGGGCTATCTTCAAATTTTGTCCTTCAAAAATTTTTCTTAAATCCAACAAATCTTTTTTGAAATTTTCTTCCTGCATAGTGTTTGCTCCAGTAGCAAAAACGACTTTTTTGTTTTGTTTGAGACTAAAATCGGCTGCTGCAACAAGCGCATTCAGTGTTTTACCGGAGCCAACGCCGGCCTCAATTAATTTTTTATGATTGCTTTGAAAGGCGTCAATTATGATGTCAGATATTGGGTTCATAGGTTCAAGCCGGGGCAAAAAAAAGTTTACCTAAACTCCATGTGCTTTTTTTTATTATTTTTTGGATGAGTTGAAGGGTCGGGGGATCAATTTCGGCAATTTTTTGTTCAAGCATGAGGAAAAGTTTCCAGACGGCAATGGTATCTGAAAGGGCGCGGTGCTTGTTTTCATGTTTGATTTTCAGGAGCCGTGAAAGGGTATCAAGACTGTAGGACGGCAGTCCGGGCAGCACAATGCCGGCTAATTGCAAAGTGTCATACAGCGGATTTGTTAAATTTAAACCTTTCGCATTCAAAAAATTGACATCAAAATCAATATTGTGTCCTACAATTGGCAGATCTTCAATAAAAGTTTTGAACCTGGTTTCAATTTCTCCAAGGGCTGGCGCGGCGGCAACATCGGTATCCGCAATGCCGGTAATATGATGGATCATTGGCTGAATCTTTATCCCCGGATTGAGGAGCGTTGTGAACTGGTCAATAATCCGGTCTCCCTCAAATTTTATGGCGGCGATTTCAATAAGCTGATCAGTATTCGTATCAAAGCCGGTTGTTTCAATGTCCAGAGCGACAAGCATGCGTGCAGTTATAAACAGCTATAAAATATATTTACAATCTCTCAATCAGAATTTCTTGAGTAAAAATTATTAATTGGTACAATTGCAAGAAATCTTAAATTTTTCAGGATTTCCAAAAACAAAAAATCAAAATCAAAATCAACCCTAGTAAAAAAATACGGCGAATACGGTCGATTGTAAAACAAAATAAAACAAAAAATCTGCAGAACAAAAAAAGCAGCAGGAGGCTATTGCAACGCGGCTCTACTGCTTTTTTGCTTGCAAAAATACCTGGTGGAGCCGACGGGATTTGAACCCACATCTCTCGAGTGTCAAGCTAGAGTGTTTTACCGTTAAACTACAGCCCCCACCAGGTTTTGTTACCATACAGAAAAACCCTTCTTTTGAGGAAGAGTTTCTGTTGACACCCGAGAGATACTGTAATTTAACAGCACCCTAGCTTCTTATTACAGTATAGCGAATACTATTAGAAATGCAAGGAAAATTATGCTTTTTGGAAGCATAAAATATTTTGATTCCACCTTTATAGCAGCCTTACAAACGCATCAAAAAAATCAAAATAAAACCACATGTAAAAAAATACGGCAAATACGGTCAATTGTAAAACAAAATAAAACAAAAAATCTGCAGAACAAAAAAAGCAGCAGGAGGCTATTGCAACGCGGCTCTACTGCTTTTTTGCTTGCAAAAATACCTGGTCAAACACCTGCCAATGGTTATTTTCAGTTTCATTTTACGGCTGAACTGAAGAAAAAGCGA
>CAYHVY010000073.1:0-5175 GCA_964360095.1 uncultured Candidatus Peribacteria bacterium
GTGATCGCAAAAGGGAAAGATAAAATTGAAATCCGCTATCGCACTGAAATTAAAGCTGTTCTTGGAACAAAAAGCGTGGAAAAAGTTCTTCTTAACGCAGAGGTAGGAAACGGTCGCGACCGTTTCCTACCTCTGCAGGGCATTTTTGTTGCCATCGGCCACACCGCCCTGTCTGAATTAGCCGGCGCCCTTGGTGTCGTTTTAAACACCGCCGGCGAAATTATTATAAACCGCAAAGCGCAGACCAATCTCCCCGGTGTTTTTGGCGCCGGCGACGTGTGCGACACGCCTTTTAAACAGGCCATCACGGGTGCCGCGGAGGCCGTATCCGCCGCCTATTTCGCCTTTGATTATGTTGGGAAGAATGAAGTGGTGCTTTAGGGATCGAATTTTTTAATTCTTTTATCTTCCCTATTTATTTTTATCTAATTTTTCTAGCTTAGTTTTTGGCCCAACTTTTAGATCAACTTTTAGCTGAGCATCTGCTGCCATTGCATCTATTTTTGTTTGATTGGCGATTTTTGCCTGAAGTTCTTTGCTCCTTTTGGAAATAACATTACTCATATACGTTCCAACATCATATTCATAACGTCCATACAATGCTTTTGCATATGTCAGCCAGGATTCTCTTGACATTGGAGCCTTTCTTCCAGCACTAACATTTTTAATGTCAGTTAAATATTTTGATAGCATATCTTGTAAATTTTTCATTTGTTTTGCAATTTTTGCTTCTACTTCTGATATCTTTGTGGGATCTTTTGCTTCTTTTAAATCAGCAAGGCGATGTTGTTGAATCAAATCGAACGCATGTTTAGCAAACTTTTCGCCGCTCATTTTATAATCATCTCTAAGTTCGAAAACTGCTTTTTCTGGCTTTTCTGATTTTACGTCTGCTCGATCCGACATCTTTTCCTTAAAAATCTGACGAGCAGGCATGAATAGGAATTTGTTTTCCATATTTGTTTTGATTAAGAAATAAAGAAATTTTTTGATTTCATTTAAGCATAACATACCCCCCCTCGTGTCAAATGCGGGATTTGTAAAATCATAGTATTCATTTAATCAGACGAATCATGGTTCAAGATATCAAATGAATCATGGTTCAAGATATCAGACGAATCATAGTTCAAGATATTTTTCCGCTCTTTTCAAAACACTTTTCGCCTGCGGATACGTTATTTTTTCAATGGCTTCCTTATATGGAAGCCACACGGAGCCCTGATGTTCAAATGAAATGGCAATTTTTTTTTGGGTCGTACGCGCCAGGAAAAAAATCACTTCTTTTATGCTGTATTTTTTGTCATAAGGATGTCCCGCCACGGCTGGACGGCTCTGTATTAGCCTCGCTGCGGCTCGGCCTGTATGACGAATATATCCGTAGCGGATTTTTTTTCTAAATCCTTCAATCCAGACAATTTTTTTAATGCCAGTTTCCTCTTTTAGTTCACGTAAAGCGGCTTCTTTTTCGGATTCACCTTTTTCAATATGTCCTTTGGGGAAGTCGTAATGCCCGGATGGATAGTGCAGCAGCAAATATTCGCGTTTTGTTTTTAGCTGACGATAGATTACAATTCCAGCAGAAATTTCATCAATCATACAATGATGTTAACCGCACAGACACCAATTGCACAACCCAAAGTTAAAGGTCTGATCGCGCATCCAAGACCGGAGCTGCGATGCGGCATACCGGCCGGCATCAAAAAAATCATTGCCGTTCATAGCGGAAAAGGCGGCGTGGGGAAAACTTTTGTCGCGGTAAATCTGGCTGCCCTGTTGGCAAAAAAAGGCCACGCGATTGGTTTGCTTGACGCGGATATTGACTGCCCGAACGTGATGAAAATGCTTCAATTGAAAGGAAAATTGATAGCTGATAATAATCGAAAAATAATCCCACTTCAAAAATTTGGCATAAAAGTTGTTTCCATGGCTCCCATGCTGGACTCGGAAGATGAGGTTTTGATGTGGCGCGGCCCCATTGTATCACGCGTGGTAGAGCAGTTTTTATTTGATGTGGCCTGGAATTCTTTAGATTTTCTGATTGTTGATTTACCTCCGGGAACTTCCGATATTCCCTTGACACTTTTTCAGATGGTCAGGGAAGCAAAATTATTGCTGGTAAGTACGCCACAGGAATTGGCCCTTTTAGACGCGAAAAAATCCATCAACATGGCAAAAAGATTACATGTTGATATTATTGGAATAATGGAAAATATGACCGGTCCAGTTTTTGGCTCAGGCGTAACAAAAAAACTGGCTTTCAGCTTACAAATTCCATTTTTAGGGAGTATTCCTCTTGAAAAGAGATACGCCATTCCCTTTAATAAAGGTATGCCGCATATTTTGACCTCTTCACAGCTCCAGAAAAGTTTTGAACGCATTATAAAGAAGATAAAAAATATTTGATACGGGCGAGTGGCGAAACTGGCAGACGCGCTACGTTCAGGTCGTAGTGATCGCAAGATCTTGGAGGTTCAAGTCCTCTCTCGCCCAATGATGAATATGTCTGACAATTAGAGAAAAATTAAGCCGAAGGTTGGGTCTCGTGGGTTCCCAACCGAAGGCGCGCGAAGTGGAAGGGGGCTCCGAGCGCAGCGAGGAGTACTTGGGGGAAACCGTAGGTTGCCCCCAAAAGAAAATCGCGCTACGTTCAGGTCGTAGTGATCGCAAGATCTTGGAGGTTCAAGTCCTCTCTCGCCCAATAGATTGTTAAATACAAAAAAAATAGCCCCTTACACGAGGAGCTATTTTTTGAAACCACAGTATTTTAATCTATTTCCCCTTGGCCTTCTCAACTTTTTTCATTTTCACTGCCGGTTTTTTTTCAACTTTTTTCATTTCCTGCTTTTTGAGACCCTTCTTCAACCCTTCACCCCTTTTCATAGCGTTCTCCTTGCCTGTAACCTTTGTTGTAGCAGGTTTTGCTGGAGTAGTAACAGCTTTTGACGGAGTGGTCGTCTTCACGGGCGGAGTAACGGTTTTAACCGGAGTAGTAACAGCCTTCTTTGCCGGAGTGGCAGGTTTTGCTGGAGTAGTAACAGCCTTTGAAGGAGTGGCAGGTTTTGCTGGAGTAGTAACAGCCTTTGAAGGAGTGGTTACGGCAGGCTTGGAAGTTTTAACTGAACCCGTCTGGGCAAATACAGGTGCCGTAGAAAGCAGGAGGGATAAAGCAATGCCGATAGCAACGTATTTTTTCATTAAGTGTAAATTAAAAAATAAAAAATGGTATTGAAACTTTATTTAAGGATAACCCTTTGGACACTTGATTCTTAACTTTTGCTTCGCTGCGGTCTATTTGTCTTTTGCCTTTTTAAGCTTTTCTTCGGTCTTTTTTATCCTGTTTTCATATTTTTTTACTTCACCTTCCTGTTTTTCCATCCTTTTTTCCAACTTTTGGACTTTCTTTGTTTTTTCTTCTTCACTTTTTTCTACACGCTCGGTCTTCTTTTCAGCTTTTTTCTTTGTCCATTCAGCTTTTCTTTCGGCTTCCTTTTTTTCTCGTTCAGCTTTTTTCTCAGCTCTCTTTTTTTCCATTTCAGCTTTATTTTCAGCCTTTTTCTTTGACCGTTCAGCTTTTCTTTCGGCCTTTTTTTTCATCTCGGCCTTTCTTTCCTCCTGTTTTTTGAGACCCTTTTTTAATCCTTCACCCCTCTTGAGGGCATTTTCAGTACCTGTTACTTTTTGTTCAGTCTTAGGAGTAGTGGTGACCGCAGGGGTAGCAGTGACGGGAGTTGTTGCAGCTTGCGTTCCACCTGTCGTTTGCGCAAACACCGGTGCAGTAGAGAGCAACAGGGACAGCGCGATACCTATGGCGACGTATTTTTTCATATAAATATGGAATCAAAAAAATAAAAAGATATGAATTCACAACTAGTATAACCAAGATTTACTTATATATTACTGATGATGTTTTGTAGCTCTATCAAGCCATTTCGCTGCATGCTCTTTGCCGCCCAAACCAAAAGCAAGACCAAATGCCAGCGCGAGCATGGCTACCAGTCCCATAAAAAGAGTTTCAATTAAATTGGTCGCAACACCCAGTTGAACCAAACTTGCCAGCAATGCAAAGATAATCAATGCCCATTTTGCAATTGCAGAAAGCGTATGCGATGTATGCGCGATTACGTTTGATGCCTTGGCGGATTTTTCAACCACATCATGAACAAACTGGCCAACCACCAGGCCGATAGCCAAAATAATGACAGCGACAACGACGTTTGGAATATATTCAGCAACTTTTTGTAGAAACGTGTTTACCTGGGTAAATTTCAAAACATCTACAACTGCGATTAAAGTAACGATAATAAAGAACCATTTCACTATCCATGCAATAATGCCGGCAAAACTAAACTTTAAACCAACTTCTTCCAGTTTTTGAGTCGCATCCAGTTTATTAACAAGCTTGTCAACGTGTGTCAGATTGACAAGTTTATGTGCCAATTTACTTAAGAAATGCGCTACCACCAGGCCGATTATAAGGATCACCAGCGCTCCCACCAGTTCCGGAACAAAGGCCACAACCTTATTCCAAAGATTCTGGAGGGAAGCCATAATGGCCTGGTTCCAGTCAGAAAAATAGTTCATATGTTAAAAGATTTAAAAAATAAACTTCAATAAGTATAGCAACAATTGCTAAAAATACAAGTTTTGTTTAAAATAATGTGGTAAATAAAATTCAATAAATTTAATTTTATTTTTATGGCATCACGCAAAAAAAAGAAAAAAGATTACACTTTTCTCTATGTTGCTGCGCTTATAGCGCTTGTGGTCATTTTGGTAACTGCTATTGGATACGCTACAAAATCAGCAAAATTGCCATCGTTTTTTATTGGTAAAAATACAACGTTAAAAACACAGGAGGCGAATTCTTTGGTACGTCCGAATCCCTATATTCAACAAAGCCTTGAACTTGAAAAGAGAAAATTATCTTCTGTTACTTATAAATCGGTTTTAGCAGGCAATCGGGTGAAGTACAAAATTGATCATTTTAAAAAACTTGACATACAGCCTCTGGAATTTGAAGTTTTTGACGAGAATCTGAAGCCGTACACGCCCGATAACCTTCAAATAGTGCGCGGCAATAAAATGCATTATATCGTTGTGTCCGCGAATCTGAATGAATTTCAACATCTTTATCCGACATTCGCGGGCGGGAAATGGAAAACAAGCGCGAATCTG
>CAYHVY010000074.1:0-5131 GCA_964360095.1 uncultured Candidatus Peribacteria bacterium
GGATGTCCCGCTACGGCGGGACGGCTCTGTATTAGCCTCGCTGCGGCTCGGCCTGATGGATGAAACAGGTATGAATGGTTCGTGTGGAACGCCTGTTGGCTGTAGCGGAGGCAATACCGCTGACTGTATTTGTTCTTTTTGTTTTTTTATTTTCTCAAAGGCCGCGGCGGCGCTTATTGGCAGACCATTTTCATCCTGAAAAATCTGTAGGGACGGGTCGCGACCCGTCCCTACAGATTTTATGGTAAATTTTTTCCCCTGATAGGGACCATTTTTAAATTCAAATTTAAGCTGAAACGGTTCATCTTCCGGAATGTCAATATCAGCCGTAACACCAAGTATTTCACCGTTCGCCGTCGCCACTGTCGCTAAAAGCTGATGATTGGCGTTAATGGTCGCGCCGCTTTCCACCACTGTTAAGCCGCTTGCCGCAAGCTCCTGTGTAAGAGATGAAATGCGCTGATCGTTAACGAAATTGTTATCAAATTGTTGCATGGTTGTGTGATTTACGAATGAGATTCTGGTCTGGAAACCCCCTGGCTTGCGCGGATAATGTCAATTTTATCGTTATATTGTTTCTGATTTTCAATATGTAAAACAGTGCAGAATTCTGCCATGCTCAAAATATCAATATCAAAAGAAGGATGTTTTCTCGCCTCTTTCATGAGATCTTTTAATGATTGGTCTTTGGCTGTTATTGTTGCTTCAAGTTCATCTTGAGAAATGGAAAGATCTCCATTCTTATCCACTTTTTTCTTCCTAAGTTGAATAATTTTTCCAACTCCGCCACGGTCAAAAAATGGCCGCGAGAGTGTTGTTGAATAAAATTTGTCAAAATTTTCAAAAACTTTTCTTTCTGCGGCAATAGCAGATTTTGACTCGTCCGTACCCAATTTTTCAACCAGTCGTGAAATCGGACCATGGCCAATTCCTCTGGTGTCGATGCCTTCTAAACCAAATCCTAATTCTGCCAGCGCCGCATACGTATATGGACTTTTTAAAGATCCTTTTCCATTTTTTAAAATGTTGAACAAAAGCCAAATCGCTGAATGGATAACCATTCCAAACCCCAACATGGGAGTTCCAACAAAACGGTTCATCGGGTTTTCCGCGTCCCGCTGGCCTAACCGTGTAACATCTTCCCGGACAGCTTTTGCGATTTTTTTCGCTTCCTGTACATAAAAACCGGATTGTAAATTTTCCCTGATAAAGGATGTCCCGCTACGGCGGGACGGCTCTGTATTAGCCTCGCTGCGGCTCGGCCTGTTTGAACTTTTTGTGTCAATCAATCCGGCTTTCTCAGCCTTTTCTAAAAGCTCTTCGCCCTGTAAAGGACTCAATATGCCGCTTTGTAGCAAACTATCCAGGATTTCACCTGTTTGATGCCTTTTTGGCGACCCTGGCTTCATTAATTCTTCCATAAAATTCATACGCTGATCCGGCCTCATCAGCGCTATGAGTAGACCGGCGCTGGTGGCTTCAAATGCTTTTTTAGGATCTTTAAGATCTTTTTCTTCAATTTTATTCGGACTAAAAATGGCGAGGATTTTTTGATAATCTCCGCTACTCAGTTCTTTTTCATTCACCAGCAGCTCATAAATTTTTGTAATTTCAGGATTGGTTTCAATTAACTTTTCTATTCCAAAAAACAATTTTTGGAGTTCAACAATATCTTTTTCATCAAAATATTTATCTTTTTTGCCTTTTTCTATTCTGTGAAATAATCCCTTCAGATAAGCAACGCGACTATCGCCTGTTTTTTTTGCTTTATCAAATAATTCGTTGGCAAATTTTGTGCGCTCTGCTTTATTTAAAATAGATTTTTCCCTGTATTCCGCGATATGTTTTTCATAAGAGGCTTCAATGGCCGCAAGTTGTTCATCTCTCATACGCTGAATTTCAGAAAGTCCTTTTATGTCAAGACCTGCTGATATTCTTTCGTTAAACGCTCTATTAAGTTCATAAATATGTTTTTTTTTGGCTCTCTCTAAATTTGCCAGCATAACTTTGTCAGTTTTGGCTTCAGGATCGGCAGATAACACTGTGGTAATCTCAGTTTTCTTTTTTCCTGTTTCATCGTGTCGTTCTGGTTTTAAACCTGTTGCAGTCATATTTAGAGTTTTAACAAACGGATAAGTGTATCTCCAAATTGTTCGGTTTTACCTTCCAGTTCAGGAATTTGGCCACACAGGAAATGTCGGACGGATGCCGGGTTCATATCAGCCAGTTGAATAACAACATCAGAGAAAAAATGTTTTCTAATACGCAGATTCAAGGTTTTCAAATACGGCGGATGGTACATCATCCAAAACGCCTGGATGTGGTCATATGGAAAAATCATGGCGCCGACTTTGATACCCATGTTTGAAACAACAATTTTAATGTTTTTTGGAGGATGTTTTTCATGAAGATAATGGTATACAGCCGCTAAAACAAGCAATGCAAGGGCCATGGTGTAATTACCGGATAACACAGCATATATCAGCAGTAAGGCAGCGGCAGCCGCTTCAACGGCATACCAAAGTTTGCTTTTGGCGTGCTGGATGTATTCCGGAGCCGTCCACGCAAAAACGGCCTCATCGTAAAGATGAAGTTCTTCTTCTGTCGCAGGCCCGTGGGGGGTAAAATTGATTTTTTTCTTTTGATGTTTGTTTTTTGGCATGGTTTTTATTTTTTGATCTTTATTTAATCCTGTTATTTTAGCACAAAAATGTCATTTCTCGTAGTGCAAGAAGCGCACGCCGCCAAAAGAAGGGTTGACTCACTATAAATATATTTTGTAGAGATAAAAACCGTAGAGGCAATTCGTAAATTGCCTCTACGGTTTTTTACAATTTATCACGCAGGCCATTCTGCCATTTTTCAGATGCATCTTTCAGTTCCATATCAATAATTTTTTGATCTTTTGAAGTAAAGAGGAGCCTGGACGCTTTAACCACTTTGCCAATAGCATACGGCGTTAATTTGTATTTTTTGCACAATGCGACAAATTGTTTTTCTTTTGCGAATGCTATTTCGCAGACAAAACCGCCTGTTTCGCTAAACAGCTTTTGGTCTGCCCGCAGACTCTTTTCAGGAACGAAGTCCAAATTTATATTTGCCCCAAGTGTTCCTTCGCCGCGCCCCCCAAGACACATTTCAACCACAGTGGCCGCCAGACCCCCTTCGCTGATGTCATGAGCGCTTGCAATAAGTCCTTCTTCAACTCCCTCAACCATGACGGATATTTCTTTTTTTGCTTCTGCAAAATCTACTTTTGGCACGTTGGCTCCCAAATGCCCCAAAAGACGATAATATTCCGACCCGCCAAGTTCATTTTGACGACAACCTAAAAGATATAAATTATTTCCGCCGCGCTTCAGATCCATGGTAATGGCCTTCTGGCAGTCGTCAATCCTGCCTATACAGCAAACGATGGCTGTTCCCGCCACATGGCCATTTTTACTTTCGTTGTATAGACTTACATTCCCTGAAATCACGGGAACCGGATATTTTGGATAATTGAGCAGTTTAAGTTTCTCGCACGCGTCACGAATGCCTGCAATGCCCTCCTTTAACTCTTCCATCTGGTCTGGTTTTTCGGGATTGCCATAATTAAGACAATCGGTGATTGCCTGCGGGTATGCGCCGACCGCCGCCACGTTGCGCATGGATTCAACAACTGCGTTCACCGCGCCTTCATAAGCGCTGATCAGACTATAGCGCGGGTTACAGTCCGTTGAAAAAGCCATCCCGATTTTTTTTGTTTTTTCATCAACTTCTTCATCCAAAAGAGGCGCGATGACAGAAGCGTCCGCTTGGCCAGCCTCAATCACTACAAAACCCTGAACCTGTTTGTCATAATGCTCATAAATCGGCTTGCGACAGGCAATATTTTCGGATGATAGTAGGCGCGACAAAAAAGCGTTCCAGTCGGAAGGCGGCGATATTTTAGGTTCCGTTAGAGGTTTTTTTGTTTTTTTGGATGGCCTGTTGTATATCAAGCCTTCCGTGATGGCTTTTGAAGAGGCGTTAACGACGATTTCACCATTGTATTTCAGTATATAATTTCCTTTTTTGACAGTGCCAATATGGCTTGCCCCTGCGTTTTCTGCCATGGAGGGCATATCCCATTTTTTGTTATAATGGTCAAGAATAAACTGTGTCAGACTCGGATGGCACATCCAGGCAAAACGTTCCTGTGTTTCTGAACAGGCAATGACGTAAGGCGGCAAATCGTTTGTCGCCACATGTACGCGCCCCAGGTCAATTTCGGCTCCCAGACCCGCACGCGCGACCTGCTCAACCGTGGAACATGTTATTCCGCCCGCGCCCATATCCTTAAAACTGACTTTTTTGATCAGCTTTCTTTTTTGCAGAATCTCAAAAAGTTCATATGTGGCAGTCAAAATATGGCGTTTTAAAAACGGATTTGGCTCCTGTACGGAACTTTTATTTTTTTCTTTTTCTGATTCTTCAAGAATGCCGGAGGCAAATGAAGCCCCCCCCATGCCGCTCGCGTCCGTCGCCTTGCCAACAATTATGATATCCCACTTTTCTTTCGCCGCTTGCGGTGGCACAAAAGAATGGATGATATTGGATTCTTTGATCAACCCTATACACACGACATTGACAAGGCAATTATCGTTGTAGGAAGGGTCAAAATATACATCGCCTCCAATGTTGGGAACACCAATTGGATTGCCGTATCCTCCAATGCCGGCAACGACTCCATTGGCTATCTGGCGCGACGCGTTCTTTTTGAGATCTCCAAAGCGAAGAGAATCCATGATGCCAATAACACGCCCTCCCATACAGACAATATCCCGAACACAACCGCCAACGCCCGTCGCGGCTCCTTCAAATGGAACAATTTGGGAAGGATGATTGTGGCTTTCGTGTCCTACAATCAGCCCGTAACGATCATTTTTTACGCGGGCGATTTCAACGATTCCAGCGTCTTCCCCCACCCCAAGTATGACATTTGGAGCCGCTCCCGACAGTTTCTTCAAAAACCCCCTGCTGCTTTTGTATGAACAGTGTTCAGAACCCTGGATTCCCCATAAAATGGCTTCGGTAAGGGTTGGAGCCCTCCCGAGAATTTTTTCTATTTTTCGCGCTTCTAAAACTGTAAGACTAATTTGATGACGCA
>CAYHVY010000075.1:0-5121 GCA_964360095.1 uncultured Candidatus Peribacteria bacterium
TTCTTTAACACACTCCGGAATTTTGTTTTCCAAGCTCCATACCTGATAATCAAAAAAGTTGGCTTGCTTAAGCTCTTTTTGAGCGCTTTCCAAACGCCGTTTCAGTTCTTCCGGCGGCAACTTGCCGCGTTTCGCAATACGGGCAATCAATTTCTCCATGCTTTCGGCTTTCAAAAAGATCGTCACAAGATTTTTTTTAGGAATAGCTCTGGAAATAGAATGAAAACCCTGTACGTCAACTTCGCGAATGACGGTTTTACCAGCTTCCAAAGCCTCCAGGATTGGCTTTTTTAATGTGCCATAATAATCTTTTCCATGCACTTGCGCCCATTCCAAAAAATTACCGCGCGCGATTTCAGCTTCAAAAACTTTCTTTGAAATAAAATGATACACCTCTCCATCTTTTTCACCGGGTCGCCGTGGCCGCGTTGTGTGAGAAAGAGGAAAAACAAACACCGGATGATGTTTTTTTAAAGCATTGATAACGGTGCCTTTTCCAACACCGGATGGCCCGGAAATGAGGAAAAAATAACCTTTTAAGAACATTGACTTAATCTTATAAATATTTTATAATAATACGATATGGCGGCGGGTGAAAACATTATAACAAATTTTTAAAAAACAATGCGAAAAAGGGCGATCACGATTGTAAAAGAACGCTAAAAATGCTAGAATACCAAGATATCTGTTCTTTAAAAATTACCGAAAAGTAGTGAAACCCCTCACTTTTTTCTAAAAAAGGTGAGAGGCCTCCCTACTTTTCGATGCAGGTGGCCGACTGCCACCTCCACCCAAAAGTAGCCTTCCCGTCAGTTTATAATTAGCGTGGAAGGTTAAAATAAAAATAAAATCAACAAAAATGTTTTTTCTCCTCGCTTCGGCCGGGAGAAAAACGTCAATATAAAAACAAAAAAGGACGAAGGTGATTATCGTCCCAAAATAAACCACCAAAGAACGGTAGGGAGAACCAAAAGTCTATAGTGGACAAATTTTTTTGTCCACTATAGGCAATAACAGTAGAAACCAGTCGAACTCCTGTTATTAGAAACCGCTCTTTGATCAACTTTACCCTGAGCACAAAACACAAATTGGCTAATAGGGTAAGATCAGAGAGTATGTAGATTCTTCGGAGGGGACACCTTCATCGGACCCCTCCAAGAACAATTAAAAAGGTAAGTCTTCAAGTTTGACCTCTTCTTCCATTGTCGGCTGCGCGGTGGCTTCCGGTTGCAGTTTAACACCGCTATTTTGCGCGCTAACAGCCCTTGGCCCCGTGCCAAGTCCGGCGGCAGAGCCAGCGTCAAAACCGCCGGCGTTCATGCCGCTATCAGCCAGCGCGCCCTTGCGATCCAGCATGATAACATTATCTGCGACAATTTCCGTTTTGTAGCGTTTAACGCCATCCTGCCCGTCCCATTCGCGGGTTTGAATGCGCCCTTCAACATAAACTTTGCTCCCCTTGCGCAAATATTGACTGATGATTTCCGCAAGCTTACGCCATGCGACAATGTTGTGATATTCAACCCGTTCCTGACGCTGGCCGGCGGCGTCGGTCCATACAAAATTTGTAGCGACACTAAAATTCGCCACCGTTTGACCTCCGGGAATTTCACGCACTTCGGGATCACGGGTAAGATTACCGATAATTTGAGCGCGATTTAAAGACATTGCCATAACTTTGATAATTATGAATTAAAAATTATGAATTATGAATTTGTGGATGTCCCGCCATGGCGGGACGGCACTGTATTAGCCTCGCTGCGGCTCGGCATGGTGGATGATGATTTTTTTGATCTGCCGTAGGCGAGCTGATCGCGGCTACACTACTAAAGTATTTTTTAATAGTCAATCCTCGTAGGGGCGGGTCGTGACCCGCCCGAAACCGCAATTCACATCTGGAATCACTTTGAGCAAGGATTTGTTCAATTCAATCTGCTCCAAACGGCCAAAAAAGTACCCAAAACCAAAAATAATGATCAAAAAAAACACAATTTCTGAAGTCAAAAACAGAATTTTCCAGAACGATCGTTTTTTCAATGGCTTTTCCATTGCTTTTTTATCAAAAAATGAAATGATAAATTTATGATGACATATTCTTTTATTCTTGGACGCAAACATATTCTTTCAACCGCAGAGCTTTTCAGTTGCATTGATCCATCGGCGAAAATTATTGATTTCATGCCGGAAAGCTGCGTTATTGCCTTCAAAAAAGCTTTTGAGAACCCTAACGAATCCCTTAATAAACTTGGCGGAACCATAAAAATAGTAGAGGTATTCGGCTCATTGCCAACGGAATCAAAAAGCGAACTAATTACTGCCGAAATAACTGAATATATTTTCAAAAACCATACAGACCGCTCCACAAAACTCAATTTTGCCATCAGCTTATATAGTTTTGCAGAAAAACATGAACAAATCTTAAGAAAAATCTTAACTAGTACAAAAAAAAAGCTGACTGAGGCTGAAATAAAAAGCCGTTTTATCAATAAAAACTTTAAAAATCCGCACACGGCGGCGATTATTGGTGAAAAACTCCTGCGGCAAGGGATGGAAATTGTTGTCATTAAAGGTCACGACAAAGTTTTTATCGGCAAAACTGTCGCGATCCAGGATATAGAAAACTATACCAAGCGTGATTATGAGCGTCCCGCAAGAGACGCAAAAACCGGCATGTTGCCTCCAAAACTTGCTCAAATCATGATAAACCTTGGCGGCCTGACGAAAATAGACCATGATCAGGAAGAAACGCACGCTGTTCAACACACTCTGTATGACCCTTTTTGCGGCATTGGCACGATATTAAGCGAGGGGTTGCTGCTCGGATACAATGTTATCGGTTCAGATCTAAGTCAGGATGCCTTGCAAAAAGCGCAAAAAAATATTCAATGGACGCGTCAGCAATATCCCTACATCAAAACAAAAGATCGGATTTTTCAAAGAGATGCCGCTCTCATTAATTCTCAAAATCTTCCTGAAAAAATTGACCTCGTGATAACGGAATCTTACCTGGGACCGCCACTCAGTAAATTCCCGCCGCCGGAGCTCATTTCGAAAAATTTTGCCTATGTTCGCAGACTTGTTTTGGCTTTCTTTAAGGCGATTTACCCTATTTTAAGGAGCGGCGCGACGGTCGTAATCAGTTTACCAGCATACAGAAGGGCAGATCGCCTCTTTTTTATGGAAGATATTCCCGAAGACATTGAAAAACTCGGTTTTAAAGCCATAAATCCCATTCCGGGATTGTTATATGCGCAATTCGGCCTAAAAAAACACCCGCGTGCCGGCCTTATATATGACCGTCCAGATCAAATTGTCGCCAGAGAGATATGGAAATTTGTGAGAAAATAAAAAGCGCAGCAGTGGGTCTCGTGGGTTCCCGCTGCGAAGCGAACGAAGGGAAAGGGGGCGGCGCGCATGCGCCGTAAAGGGGGAAAACCCTGGTTTTCCCCCAAAAAAAGTCCGTCCAGATCAAATTGTCGCCAGGGAAATTTGGAAGTTCGTGAAAAAATAAAATTTGGAATTAATAAAAAAGAGCGTTACCTTGAAAATTACATGGACGTTGTCTATAGTGAGCGTACCTTTTGTTGAGTCATTTTTTGGCTCTCACTGATATTGGCATTCAGGAAAGGCTTGAAAATTCGGCATTCCCCTGTAGCTCAATGGTAGAGCAACCGGCTGTACAAAAACACCGTCTGGTATATACAAATTGTCATAGAGAAATACACGCTGGAGTAGTGCAGCTTCCTATTGTAAAATAGGTTGAAAAACAAGGTGAATTGCGGGAAGCCTAAAGTTTGCAAAACTATGGTAATCCGCAGCCAAGCCCCGTCACGGCGGGGAAGGTTCAGAGACTATCCCAAGTTGGAGTACTTCGTCAGATAAATTTGACGCAGGAAGCGCCTTGCATCCACGCGAAAGCGGGGATGATGATATAGTCCACCCTTTATGGAAACATGAAGATAAGTGTAACCGGTAGGTTACTGGTTCGAGTCCAGTCGGGGGAGCCATTCTTGGCTAGCATTAGCCTTTAACAGGCCTTCAAAGAAGTTTTTCAGCTTCCAGATTAGCTTTCCGTTGTTGATTTCCAAGTTCGCAAGTATCAATTTCAAAATTTGGTTCTTTTGGACTGGTTGCGAACTGGTAAAAAGTTCATAAGCCCGATTTGCCAGTTCCAGTAAATAAGAACTGGTTATTAAAAATGTTTCATCAACCTTGGAATGCTTGGATAATTCGTCCAGCAAATCCTGCTCCTTTCTCTTTAATTCAACTATCATTTTGTCATACTCAACGTGGGTAATCCGCCAAATGAAAAATATTGTACAATATACTTATAGATTTGCTTGATTTATACAAAATACGCTATAATATAGGCGTGGTGCTGAAAGGTACGTTTCCCTCGGGAAGCCCCTTGATCCGGCCAGCTACGCCTTTAAAAGCGAGTGGAGTCGCAGACAGCACCATTCAAAAAGCTACTTATTTTCAACAGTAGGTTCTTTTGTTGGTGCGTGTGACATTTGGTAAAACGAATACAAGATTAGTTGGGGATGCGTGTGTTTTTCCTGTTTTCGTAGAATAACTTTGATACGATTTCCCCGTACATAGCCAATGATCCCAAAAGAAAGATAGTAATTACCTCCCCTATCTCTTTCTTTTGAAACTTCCTGATAAGTGGTTGTTTTTTGCAATAGCTTTAGCGCAAGTGGCAACGTTAAAGCTCTTTCCAGCTTATCTATCCTCGACGGGCGCTTGATCGGATGTTTAAAGAGATGATTCCAGCACATTCTTGTCACAACAATAACATCACCCTTTTCGGTAAAGGCTTTACAAGGAATCCCAGTTTTACGGAGTGCTTCATAGTCTCTTTCCGTTCTTCTCATGATCGCTTCATAATCGCTCAGCTTTTCTTGAGCCTCTAACCGTAAATTCCTTGCCTGAATATAGTTGCGCTTATTAGCCACAAACTGAAGTCATTAACAATTAGCGAAATCCAACTCTTTAAGCATAGCAAAACTTCTCCCCAATTCCAAAATCTCGGCGTACCATTCAGTTCGCATACTGCCAATAATGGGGAGCCAACAAGTTTTTATGGCTTATTGAAGCCGAATTTTCAATTATTTCTCT
>CAYHVY010000076.1:0-5081 GCA_964360095.1 uncultured Candidatus Peribacteria bacterium
AGGGAGTTTTAACTAGTTTACCCTGATACGTCACGACAAGTCCAATAGTGTCTTCAATGGCCTTTGATGTATTTGGAGAGCGTTTTTCGGCATCATAGCCTATATATTTCTGTGAAGTCTCGGCATCATCTGTTAAATTAAATGGTGCTCCTGGAAATTTTTCCGCGATTTTTACATAAAAAGCGGCATACGTCCTTGCCACAATAATAATAGCTCTTAGTTTTTCCATCGGTTCCTGTTCCCTGATTTCTCCTGTGCCTTTCAGGTAATCTTCAATAGGCAATTCATTGATAACATGGAGCTGTTTATTGTATGATCGCACTTCCAAAACTCCACGAAATTCATTGTCGGATTTACTCCTGTCGGCGCTTGATGTCCGCTCAAAATTATCAACGCGTAAAATCGTGTTTTCCAATGGAACAAAACGCGGGGGATCGCTGGAAAAATATTTTTCCGTCATCCCGTTGATCTGGTAATTATTTGAGCTGTAATTGATGCCAACTTTTTCATTTTTCTGAAATTCGGCGATTTTATTTTGTCCATTAAAAAAGGCAAAAGGTCCATTGCCGGAAATAACAGGATTTTCATGAAAACTTAAAGAAATCCGGATATTATTTTTTACTGTAAATGATAATTGCTCAGTTGTTTGCTCCGATAACGCAGGCGGCGTTGGCGACACGCTACTTGGGACGACGCTGTTTGCGCTCTTCACGACCCTTAGAAAGAAATGCACAGGTCTTGAAATAAGCTCATGGCCCCCAATTTTCGGCTTTATTTGAAGATAATAGAATCCTTCATTGTTCGGGGCAGTCAAAGTAAAACTTATTCTCCCGCGATGGCCCGGAGCTAATTTTTTCTCTTCCAGACCCAGATTTTCCATTTTTAATCCATCCGGATTTTTTATTTCATACTCAAGCAAATTTGTTTCCGGCAGGCCGAGTCGTGGCGAGGCTAAAACATCGCCGCGCTCAAGGAGCGCATCCTTTTCATTCCAGACAACGCCTCCCAAGTTTTCAACATCAATCCAAAGCTTTTTGTTTTCCCCTGGAGCAAAAACGGTATCGCTACTTTTACCGGCCACGCTGGTCTCATATTCGTTTTTATACACATAAATATTCAAATTGTTATTCTGGTGCTTAAACCAGGACACGCCTTCAATAAGCGGAGTAAAATATTCTATATATTGTCCTGTTTGTTTTGGAGCTCTCAGTCTAACGATGATATGCCCGCTTTCTCCAGGTTTAACTTCAGTTTCCTCAAGAAGTCCAAGACGTTGGCTGTTACGGGCAAGCAGTGTATTGATGTGATCCCGCGGCCGTTCGGTCCCAAGAGTAAATTTATGCGGCCCCATTTCTTTCCAGATAAGATTGCCCTTATTTTTAATTTCAACCGTAACCTCTTCACGTTCACCTGCTTTAAGATAAGGTTTTGGTACAACCATGTTGGTAATTTCATAGTCATAGTTTGGCTGTTGAATCTGTACGGGAACGCTCAAATATTTTTCAACTTTTCTTATACCGTCAATGATAGGGAAAAATTCTATAGCGCTAAATCCTCCCTGATATCCAACATTAAGTTGCAGTGTAAAAGAGCCAAATTCACCGCTTTTGACATCTACACCAAGCTGACCAGATTCAACATTTACATTACTTGGGAAAAAAGTTATAGCGTTGGCATTTTTATTAAGCATCAGAAACGTTTTTGGTCCCCAATTAGTTGAGCCGGTATTTTTTAAAGTAATGGTAATTTCTTTTTTTTCTCCAGGAATAAATTCCGGTAAGCCAAAATCATGAGCCGGTTGATAATCATAATTTTGATTCACCGCCAGATAAGGCCCGCGATCAATAACAGTAGGTTTAAAGCCTGTTTTTACTCCTATGCGCAGCGCCGGAATTTGCGCGTACAACTTTTCTCCGGGACAGGTTGTGGCGCTTACATCCCGATGGCCAACAATATTTGCCAGATTTTCTCCTCTGAAAGATGAAAAACCGGCTGGATCAATGTTGAATTTTTCTACCAGAGTTTTAATTAAAGCAACCAGAGACTTTAAAACACTGTCCGGCACGTCACTGTCTTCATAATTGCCAAGAACGGCAATACCGATAGAGCCAACATTGGCAATTCCGGCATGGGCTCCAACAACAGAGTCTCCTCCATAGCGTCCCTCGTAAATGTTGCCCTTCTGGTCAATCAGATAATTATATCCTATGTCGCCCCATCCGCGCGTCACGGCATGCCAAAAATAAATATTGCGTATGGCCTTCAACGGGTCGTCAAGATCTTTGCTGCTCGCGGTATGATGAATAACAATTTTTGATATTTTTTCAGGATATTTAAGCGGCCATGTCAATTTGTGGCCATTTTCATCTGTATCAACAGTCCTGACGATTTTCAGTTCATTGGCATATTTATTCTCAAAATCCGATTCGGTTTTCACCAATGTGGGTTTTAAATTGGTTTCCTTATATAAACGGAGACTTTCGTCAGCTCCCCACTGCGCTCTTGAAATAATTCTTATATTTCCCGGATTACTTAAAAGACTTGGAAACGATGAAGAATTTTGAGCCAGAATTTTTTTGCGTGTTGCGACAAAATTTTGTTTTGCGGACGCAACACCTTCATGCGCGTCAATATAGGTAAACTTTAAACTTTTCACGATTTTTTTGATGTCTGTTTTTGCAATTGCAGCATGTATTTTATACTGAAAAGCGTCGGTGGTGTTCATGGGTAAAAACGCTGATGGATTTTCTTTATCAGCTTCATCAAAACCATCTATATCAGCTTCCAATAAATACCACTGGCTCCATTTTTTTTGATCATAATATCGTACTGAAAAATGCACATTTTTGTTTGCTTCCGGTTCCTCATTTTCCTGCTTCCACTGTACGCCCAAACCGCTAAATAACCGGTTCGTTTTGATAACAGGTGAAATATAAACGGCATCTTGAAAAACATTTCTCCTCCACTCCGTATCCGCCTTCACTCCTACCGTAAAGATAAAGAGAAACGCGAGCAGCAGGCTTATTCTAGCGATCTGGGAAAATAATTTAAAATTCATTTTTTGAATTTTTTGAAAGAAAGTGAAGACAAGAACATAACCCGGGAAACGAAAAATAACAAATATTATCAGGTAATTCTAGCATTTTTTGGCGTTCCGCTCAATTACCAAAGGGGTTTTAAAAGCCGATATTGTTTACTCTATTTTTGTATGTGTTATAATAGCCCTGTAGTTGGAAAGTTACATTACGATAAGTCAATTTTTTTCGTAGGAACAGGTCACGATTTGTTTCTACACGTGTTTTCATTTACAGGCATGGCGCTGAATTATAGTCTCAAATATAAGAAGCTGAATTTTTATAATAAAGTTCTGCTGGAAAAAGAAGGCGAGGTCATTATTGACCGCCACAGTTTTCGCTTAAAAGGAAAAGGAGCCAGGGACCATGGTGAAACCATATATTTTGGAGATATTCATGAAATTTCTCTTGCAGGCCGAAGCGTAGCGCAGGCCCTAACCATCAAGTGCCCGGAGGGCTCTCATTTAAATGAGGATGAAGTCATTTTCACGACATTTAAGAAAGAACGCTATCGGCTTTCCAATTTTTCCAGTTTATTTTCATCTTTTGTAAAAGATTTTTTTCGCATAAGGAACGAATATCTTGCTGAACACCTGAATATGAAAGTTGGCATGCTCTATAAAGAATATGATGGTCAGGTTGAAATAATTGACGGTTCCGGAGAAATAAACAACAAGGGGATGGCCCGTATACAATTTTACGAAGGCAGCATGGTGATTTTTCCTGAAGCGCGCGAATGTTTTGTTGTTTATTTTCAGTTTATGAGAAGCCATGAATTTGATGAAGAAGAGTATCTTTTAAAACTGTATCTGGAAAATGAATTTACAGTGCAAATTTCAAAATTGCGCACACATTTTAAAGATGCCAGGGAAACTTTTGAGATGCTCCTAAGCAAAATGTACGAACGCATTGTGAACAATTTAAAAAATATTCTTCCAGAATTTCAGTCCGTGGAATTATTAAAATTAGCATACCTCATTCGTGATGGAAAACTGGTCAATTTCAACGCCATCAAAAAAATCAATGAAGATTTACAAAAAAAGGTTGAGGAATTGATTTTTCAAAATAACCAACTGATGTATCAAAAAGCCCGAACTCTTCTTAATATAGATCCAAATAGTCAACTCCACATAGGTCTTTTATCGTTAAATAAATCGGAAACGCATGAAACGATAAAATCCTGGTTTTTATGCGTTCTTCCGGCATCAAATACCATTGCAATCGGCCTTTGCCTGAATCAGCGGGATGTAAATATCTATTTTTTCAGAATTTCTTTTGAAGAAGCAAATCTGCCTGTAGAGACGCAAAATTTTGCTTCTCTACAGGCCCAAAAAATTTTTGATTTTAACCAAAGCATGTTTTCATTAAAATATGATATTGAACCGCTGTATAAGGAAAAACATCAATTGTTAAAAAGCAGATTTCGTCTTCTGTTCCGTAAATTGCCATTTTTACGGCATTGTCGGACTTCCTACCTTGGGAAAAGCGCCGCAAGCGACCTGTCTTTTTTCCAAAAAGAAATAGAGCAGTTTTGCAGGAGAGCAATGACATATTACAAAAATCCCAAATCTTAAATTCAAATGTCAATTGAGTTAATAATTCATAATTTCTAATTCATAATTCATAATTTATTTATATATGAGCGAACTTACTTTTACAGACAGCAATTTTAAACAGGAGGTTTTAAATGCAAAGGGACTTATTATGGTTGATTTTTTCGCTGTCTGGTGCGGTCCGTGCAAGATGATGGCGCCAGCGGTAGAACGCCTTGCCGAAAGTTATAAGGGAAAGGTCAAAATTGGAAAATTGGATGTTGATGAAAACAATGAAACAAGCAGTCAATATGAAATTCAAAGCATTCCCACGATTATCTTTTTTAAAGATGGAAAACTTGTAGATAAATTAGTCGGTTTCCAAAGTGAAGAAGCTTTAAAGAAAAAATTAGACACGCACCTTTAGGCCGGAGCAAAGCGCAGGCCCTAGCCATCAAGTGCCCGGAGGGCTATC
>CAYHVY010000077.1:0-4995 GCA_964360095.1 uncultured Candidatus Peribacteria bacterium
AAAAGCCGGCACATATTATGCGTTTGTGGATGTTGCTCCTGTTGACGGTAAATCTGTAGTACTGCGCACAATGCTGGTCGTTCAAAAACCTCCGGCAACAATTTCTTTTCCCAGGGTCACGGAGAACCTTACTGTTAATATTGCCGGCCACAAAGCTAATTTGAAACTTGCATCGTTTAAACTCTATCAGCCCAATGTGCTGTCTTTTTATTTGAGTAAAAATGATGTTGTAGCAAAAAATATTCAACCCTATTTGGAAGCATTTGGCAGTGTCACGCTTTTCAGACAGGGAGATTTGGACAGTTTTTTCATGTATGCGCAGCCTATGGCCAATGATCCGGAAAGAGGTCTGGTGGAATTCTCCACGACTTTTATCCTTCCAGGACGTTATACCATTTTCGCCGAATTTAAAATTGGAAATAAAATCGTTACTTTTCCGTTCACGTTTGACATAGAATAATTTTGTAGAGACGCATTGCAATGCGTCTCTACAAAATTACCCCCATTTTTTGTTTTTAAGACCCTGTTCCGCCGCTTCCTGTTCAGCTTTTTGCTTGCTTGACCCTTTTCCTTCTCCTATCAATTCTTCACCAATGTATGCCCCCATGGTAAATATTTTATCGTGATCTGGCCCAATTTGCTCGTGAACACGATATTCCGGGGTTATACCTAGTGTTTCCTGGGATATTTCCTGTAATTTTGATTTTGCGTCTATGTGGTGGCCTTTTTTTAGAATCTCATCCAGACGCGTAAGAATAAATTCATCAATAAAAACATGGGCGGTTTTATAACTTTGATCCAGAAAAATCGCTCCAATAAGAGCTTCCAAAGTATTTGCAAGAATATAATTTTTTTTGCGGCCGCCGGAGCGTTCCTCCCCCCTGCTTAAATAAAGGTATGTTCCCAATTCCAAATAATTGGCTATTTCCGCCAGATGCTTCCCTTTTACCAAAGCTGAACGCCAGTTCGTCAAAACACCTTCCTCCTGTTTTGGAAAAGTTTTATATAGATATTCCGTGACAACAAGCTCCAAAACAGCATCGCCTAAAAATTCCAACCGTTCATTGTGCGCCGATTTTAGTTTTTTATGCTCATTAAGATATGAGGTATGGACAAAGGCTGTATCAAGCAAATTGACATCCTTGAAAGTAATTTTGATTTTTTTTTGGAGTTTGTCGTAGTTATTTTGCATCTTTTGGATATTTATGCATTACGGTGCTTAAAACACCGTTTACAAATTTGGGCGCGTTGGTGTCGCCATAGCTTTTTGCCAATTCCACCGCTTCATTAATGGCAACAATCGGCGGAGCATCATCCGAAAAAAGAATTTCATACACGCCAATTTCAAGTATAGCGCGATCAACCGCCGCGATTTTATCAATCGGCCATTCGGGCGCCTCTTTTTTAATAATTTCAAGAATTTCCTGTTTTTTTTCAAGAACGCCGCGAAGAATTGCGCGTGGGAAAGCGGTATCTGTGACTTTGTCGGTAGACTCGCTCAAATTATACTTCAAAATCTCCTCAGCGTCACCACCGCGAAACTCACTTGCAAAAAGTGTCTGCATTACAGCGATTCGCGCAAGATGCCTATAGCTGGCCATAAATCAATTTTCAATTATCAATTCACAATTTACATTCAATTATCAATTCATAATTTTCAATCAATTTTCAGTTTCCAATTCATGATTTATAGCGTGCCGCGTTAGGCTTTTACTTTTGTGATTTTATCAATCTCCCTGCTCATATCAATGATTTTTTTATCCCCATAATAGCCGCAATTCAGGCACACAAAATGGTTAAGCTTTTTTTCTTTACAATGAGGACAGTCAACAAGATTCACAATGCCCTTCAGCCTTACCTGTGTTTTATGCGTAAAACTGTGATAGCGCTGCGCTGAACGGGGTTTTGACTTTTTATATTTGGGAACGGGGTGTTTCATGAGACGAGCCCCAAGGGCTTGTTAAGAAATTACTGCCACCTACGATAATAATTTTTTTAAATTTTTGAACGGTTTGTGAGTTTGCGTATTCTCGTTTTTGCACTTGCAGATGGTTTTATTCTTATTCCCTCCACAGTGAGCGCATAACCCCTTACATCCCCTAGAGCATAATGGAACAAGCGGAAAATGCAAGATGATTTCCTGACGCACAAGGTCGCTAAGATCAATGGTTATTGCTTTTTTATTGATGAGGAAAATGTCGGCTTCATGGGGTCTAACTGTTGTGTTGTCATAGAAAAACTCTCCTTCCATTGATGGAATTTCTAAATTTTTTACAAATTTTTTCAGACAAAGCGGACAGGTAAAATGGAGCCCAACGCCGGCATCACTGATAATGGCGCTTATTTCTTCCTTGAGCCTTATCAATTGCAGTTTGGCCGAAAAATTGGTTGAAAAATCAAGCTCCGGATCGTCCGGATATACAAGTTTTTCATCAATATCATATTTTTCAACAGTCCCCTGCGGACTACCCCAAAGCCTGGCGATTTTGTAAGTGAGCATTATAAAAAAAGTTCAAATAGTGACATTCCCTTTTATTACTCTATATCAATATGTTGTAAATTCAGTATCATTCGACTCATCTACTTGCGGGAAACGCCCGCAATGAGGCGTAGAATGTATAGAAAGAGATTGAATATGTCAAGATAAAGGCGTAATGCGGCATCAATGTAACGATCGGGAGGGAAACTTTTCAATTGCTGAATGTCGTACATTGTGTAAGCAGAAAAAACAATCACGCCAAGGCCGGAAAAAATCATCTCAAAAGTATTGCCCCAGGGAATAAAAATGCCAACGATGGAAACAACAATCATGCCGATAATTGCCATCCATAAAAATCCGGCCAAACCGCTTAAGCTGCGGTTCGTAGTCCATCCAAAAACAGCGCTGGCGCTAAAAGTCAACGTGGTGGCCAAAAAAGCCTTTATAATGAGATCCGGACCTCCAAATTCAAGAATAAGGCTGGCAAGCAGCGGCACAATCATCATGCCCGTTGTAAAAGCGAAAAGTCCAAATAAAAAATAATTCAGGGGCCGGATCGCGCTCCATGTTCTTGAAGAAAGCACTAAAATAAGCTCAACCGCGAAGAAAATCCACATCACCGCGGGGTATCGCAGAAAAATCTCCCCAAAATACTGGAAACCGGTATAGGTTCCGGCGGCGGAAATCATTATTGCAAGGCCGAAAAACAAAATTACTTTTGCGATAAAACTGTTCGCCGTCCGCGCCGAAGTAAAAAAATTCTGATCATCCATGGTTATTTCATGCGCATTTGGCGCATAAGGCTGATTGACGTTGTTGTAAGACTTTTGCATAAACATTTAAATAGTGAGGAAATAGTAGGCCTTATTGTACGAGGAAAAATGAATTTTTACAAGAGAGACGTTATCTTGTACCATAGGCGAGTGAGAAATCACCATACGATTCTGTTTTGAAAACACGCAACACAAACCTTAGGCCTATGTGTAATTTTAAAGGAAAAACATTTTTTCCTTGTCCACAAGCCATTTGTTCCTTATTCCCTTTTGCCTTCTCCTTTTACGACATATCATTAGAAGACAACCTTCGATCTCAAACCTACTACCGAACCTTTTAGCCGTACGACACTGCAGACAATATCACTGTTTTATGAACGCTCTATAAATTCTTTGTTAAATTTTCCTGAAATAAAAAATCGTGTGATCCAATATTGCTTATGACCCACGCTCTCACATGGATTGAGATTTCGGAAAAAAATCTTATCCATAATGTCAAAATATTAAAAAAAACAGTTGGAGCAAAAACAGTCTTTTGCGCTGTGGTTAAAGCAAACGCCTATGGCCACGGTTTGCGGGAGTGCGCTCCGGTCATGGTGAAAGCTGGCGCGGACTGGCTGGGGGTGAACGCGCTTTTTGAGGCTATGGAATTAAAAAAAATTGGTATAAAAACGCCGATTTATATTATGGGATATGTGCCTGAAAATGAATTGTCTATAGCCACGGAGGAAGGTTTTCATATGGTTGTGTATAACGAGGAAACTCTCCAAAAATTGGCGAGGATCTGCAAAAAATTACGTCGTCCGGTTTTTACACATTTAAAGCTGGAGACGGGCATTTACCGCCAGGGAATTTTGGATCACCAATTGGATAAATTTCTGGAATTTTATAAAAAAAATCCAGATGTGCGGCTGGAAGGTGCCTCCATGCATTTTGCGAATCTGGAAGACACAAATGATCATTCATACGGAATGTTTCAACTCAAAAATTTTGCCAAAATGTTAAAGAAAATTCACGCGGCGGGGTTTCATCCACCCTATATTCACGCGGCAAACACCGCGGCGACAATTCTTTTTCCAAAAACGCATTTTACAATGGTCCGCGCGGGAATTGGCAATTATGGCTTGTGGCCATCAAATAAAACATACCTTGCGGCAATCCGCGAAAAGAAAAACATTGATCTGCGGCCCGTTATGACATGGAAAACAAAAATCGCCCAAATAAAAAATGTTGCCAAGGGCACATATATTGGCTATGGCTGCACACATAAAACGATTCGCGACACCCGTTTAGCTGTTTTACCCGTTGGTTATTATGACGGTTATGATCGTGGCTTGTCCAACCTTGGTCATGTTTTAATTCATGGCAGACGCGCCAGGATTCTTGGGAGAGTGTGTATGAATATCATTATGGTTGATGTGTCAGACATTCCGGAAGCACGCAGAGAAGATGAAGCGGTGTTGTTGGGGCAACAGGGATCCAAGACAATTACCGCTGATCAAATGGCAAATTGGCTTGGCACTATTAATTACGAAGTGGCCACAAAAATAAATGAAAAGATAGAAAGAAAGGTTATAGGGTCATAATGACCAATGGCCAAGCACCAAATCTAGTAATGACCAATTATCAATCACCAAATTCCAAACTTGAAAAAGGATAGCCCTCCGGGCACTTGATGGCTAGGGCTTCCGCTACGCTCCAGCCTACATGAAACGTTTTGGATTTTAAATTTTAGTCATTTGA
>CAYHVY010000078.1:0-4940 GCA_964360095.1 uncultured Candidatus Peribacteria bacterium
CCTAAGGTTTATGTTGCGCGTTTTTTGAACCCTGGAATAATTCAATCATAAGTTTGTGCTATATTTAATCATATGAAAAAACGTTTCATCGTATTTCTCTTGTTTTTGATCCTGGGAATAGGACTTTTTATCAATGCCATTGTTCAAACAGGGTTGGATCAAATCTGGTCAACGTTGCGAAATTTTTCTTTTGCATTTTTTTTGGCGTATTTAGTGCTTTCCACCCTGAATTTTGGACTTTACACTCTGCGCTGGCACATTATTTTGCGGAGGCTTTTAAAGCGTGAGAAATTGCCGCATCTTCATAGGGCCATTACTTTCCTTGATCTGTTCTTTCACAGGATGGCAGGTTTCGCCATCAGCTATATTACCCCAATGGCTCAAACAGGCGGCGAACCTCTGCGAATTTTGCTGTTGCACCGCGATGGTGTTCGCATGTCGCTCTCAACAGCTTCCGTCATTATTGATAAAGCGCTGGAGTTCACCACGCTGATGATTTTTATTTTTATAGGGATTGCGCTGGGATTGCTGGACGGCTCATTGCCGCCTGGCAGTCGCGTGTTTTTTGGCTTGGTGCTGATAGTATTTTTTATGTTGATTTTCTGGTTTTATTACGCGTCATTAAAAAATATTGGTTTTTTCAGCTCGCTGTTACGTCTTTTCCATTTACACAAATTGACCAGAATTGAACGGTTTATAAGAAAAATTATCAAGGTGGAAATGCAAATATCAGCATTTTATAAACAAAATGGAGCCACCTTTTTAGTACTGGTTTTTATTTCTATTTTTATTATCGGATTTCAGTTATTTGAACATTACATTCTAGCGTTATTTTTTGGAGTGAAAATGACATTTTTTCAAACTTTTCTTGTCAGCACGATTCCCTATCTTGCTCTTATTATCCCCATTCCCGGCGGTCTGGGAGTTCTGGAAAGCGGCCACGCGGTGATGTTTGCCCTGCTTGGAATTCAAATCAACGCGTTTGTACTGGTTTTTATCATCCGTATCCGCGACTTTGCCTTTGTACTTGTTGGCCTCATTCACGCCTCAAAAGAAGGCCTGCGGATGCTGCATGAGGCATTTGAGGGGAAGAGGTAAAGTTTGAAATCAAGTACAGTATTTGGAACTCAGCCGTCTTTTCTGCTATACTGCCACTTGTTTTTCAATATGTTTTTATGGAAAATAAAGCAGCTTTGCAGTATCAGGATGAGGGCGATGACGAAAGTCCTTCAACTGGCGCTCTTGCGCCTCCATATCAGACTCCAAAGGGTGTGCATGATATTTTGCCTGTAGATCACAGATATCACACGTTCATTAAAAAAGTTGTGCGGCACAGGTGTCGGCAGGCCGGATTTAGGCGCATTACGACACCGTTATTTGAGTTTACCGATGTTTTTACGCGCGGCATTGGAGCCACTTCTGATATTGTCAGCAAAGAAATGTATACTTTTAATGACAAAAAGGGACGCAGCTTAACGCTCAAACCGGAAGGTACGGCCGGTGTCGTGCGCGCGTACATTCAAAATGGCATGGCGGCCTGGCCGCAGCCTGTTGAATTGTTTTATGTTGAACCGCATTTCCGCTATGACAGGCCGCAAAAAGGACGCTACCGCCAGTTTTGGCAGTTTGGGTTTGAGGTGATCGGTGAAAGTGATCCGGCGCTGGATGTTCAAATTATTCAACTTGCCTGCAATATTTTACAAGATTTAGGTGTTGCTCCTCTTTTTACCCTTCAATTCAACAGTATTGGTTGCGAAGTGTGTCGTCCAAATTTTTTGAATGTTTTGAAGGATTTTTATTTCGGAAAGGAACGTTCTCTGTGTGCAGACTGTAAATACCGCCTTGAAAAAAATCCTCTGCGGCTACTGGACTGCAAGGAAGAAGATTGTCAAATTTTGGCTCAAATAGGGCCAAAACTCCATGACTATCTCTGTAGCGAATGTAAAATGTATGACGGTGATGTTAAAGAATTTCTAAAAGAACTTGATATTCCATATCATCAAAATAACGCTTTGGTAAGAGGACTGGACTATTATACCAAAACCGTTTTTGAATTTTGGGATCGCAGTAATGGGGCGCAAAACGCCATTGGCGGAGGAGGACGCTATGACGGTCTAATTGAACTTATGGGAGGACAAAAAACGCCTGCCTGCGGCTTCGCCGCAGGCATTGACCGCATTATCGCGACAATGAAACGTGAAAAAATTCGCGTTCCGGACAAAGATGATTTACACGTTTTTGTCGCACAGTTGAGCCAAGAAGCAAAACGGAAATGTCTTCCGCTCATCACAAAACTTCGGGAAGCAGGTATACGCACCATGGGCGCCCTTGGAAAGGGAGCCATTAAACAACAAATGCGTCTTGCGGATAAATTTCAGGTTCCCTATACCATCATTATTGGCCTTACGGAGGTAAGGGAAGAAACAGCAATTATTCGCGACATGAAGGTCGGAACCCAGGTGACGGTTAATATGGATGATGTGGTGGACGAGATGATTAAACGCATAGGAAAGAAGAATCTGGATACGTTTAGTCCGGGGGAAGTAATATTTTAGGCAATGACCAATGATCAAGTGTCAAATTCCAAAGACTTTTCTTTCAACGCTTTTAGTAACGGCACTTGTTTTATCAACGATAATTTCCGTCAATGCGGCCAGTTTCAAAGATCTGGCAGACACAAACGAACACTACGCCGCCATTGAATATCTTAAAGCCAAAGGAATTTTATCAGGTTATCCGGATGGAACTTTTCAGCCGCAGAAGCCGATCAACCGCGCTGAAGCGTTGAAAATGCTTTTGTTGGCGAACAACCCCTGTAGGGGAGAGGCGTGCATGTCCCCTACAGGGATACTATTAAAATTCCCCGATGTAGATAAAAATGACTGGTTTTACGATTATGTGGCGAAAGGTTTTGATTTAAAAATTGTTGAAGGGTATCCGGATGCCACTTTTAAGCCTGAAAACAGTATCAACCTTGCTGAAAGTCTGAAAATTATTTCTCTGGCTTTTCAATTGCCTGTTCCTCCAAAACCACTTAGCGCCGCACCATATCCCGATGTGGCGCAGGACTTATGGTTCGCGCCCTACGTTCAATACGCAAAGGATAAGCAATTTATTTCCGCGCGCGACGATGGAAATCTTCATCCAGAACGATATGTCAACCGCGGCGAATTTGCCGAAATCGTTTACAGACTTTTGTATGTGCGTGAGAAAAAACTTGAAAATTTTCCTTTGAGCACGAACTGGCCTGTATTTACTCATCCAACCGGACATTATTCGCTGAAATATCCTTTTGAATGGACAAAAATCATGGCGGACACACAAACAATTTTCTGGAAACAGGACGTATCGGCTGGACAGGTGAGTTTCGCGAGAGTTTTTCCAAATAGCGCGACTGTTGTTGTTGCGGTTGATTCAAATACTGCAAAACTTTCGCTTGAAAATTATCTGGCGAAAGTATCATATGATGCCGCAGCTGTAAAACAAAAAATCACTTTAAATAGTTATCCATTTTCAAGTGTCGCCATTGCTTCCAGCGGCTTAAAGGATTTTTATTTTGAATTACCCAATAAAACCATTTTAATTGTATATTCACAGGTTGGCACGGGTGCGCTACGGCCGCAACTGGAAGAGGAAATTCGGAATCTTGTCGGCAGTATCCGCTATGTCGAAAAGGAAGGACAGTCAACAAAAGAGGCTTTATTAAGCGACATCCGGCAAAGTCTATTAGCGCCGGGCAAGGGCAAAACTTCCATAAAACTTTTATCTGATGCCATTATTATTGAAACAGACACCATCGGCATTGGCACGGGACCCGTTGATTATTATTACAGCGCCCAATATGATGTGACTGTAAAGTATGAGAGAGGCAGTGATGTGCTTTTGGCAATGAAAACGGGACGGGTGACGACGTTTTAGCTATTGTGCAAGACTTCCCAGACGGGTTGGATTTTACATTTAAAGTGATTCTTATGAAAAAATTATTAAAATTATTTATAGTTTTGCTGTTTTTTTTCGCTACGGGCTGTACAAAATATAATATACAGGGCAATCTGAGCCTGCAGGATTCAGTACCGATGGCTGTTGAGAGTGAAAATATACTGATCAGGCAGGAGGTTCAAGCAACACAGCAGACGCAGGAGGTTCAAACTACGCAGCAGACGCAGGAGGTTCAAACTACGCAGGCTAAGCAATTTTCAATAGAATACAGGACTCCAATGGCCAAGTTGATAAAATATATAAACAATGGATATGCATTTTCATTAGAATACCCTGAAGATTGGCGGGTTGTTGAAAATTCTAAATTTAAATATTTTACGATTCGCTTTTTATCAAAAGAAACAGAAAAGTGGCGTCAAGAAACTGGTACAGCCAGCACATTTGACTTTGATATTTATATTATTGTATACGATTCTGTTGCTAATTTGTCAGGCAATAAAACAGGTCAATTGTCGCTCAAGGAATGGATAACAAAAAAAACGTCCCGACCTTATCCGGGCATATTTGATTTACAGGAAATAATTCTTGCAAATTCTATAGCCTTTAGAGCATTTTATGGATCAGCAGATGCACCGGATCCTGTTATATTTACTGAACACAACAAAAAAATATATAGCATAAATATTAACCACACTGATGAGGATGATCCACGCAATGAACAATTTGAAAAAATTATACAAACATTTAAATTCACTGATTGAAATAGTCACATGCTTACACTCGCCGATCTTTTAAAGAATTTAGTTGTTTTTTAACCTTTTTAATCTGTCATTGCGTAAATTTTTCCTCACAATTCTGGTTTTATTTTTATTTGTTCTGACCGCCTGCCAGCCTGCAGGGGAAAATAGGGAGTTTTCAGCAGAGGGACAAACTCAAAAGATTCAAAATGTGCCGATGGTGCCTTTTACAAAATGGCCTAATAGTCCACCGGAAAGCATGAA
>CAYHVY010000079.1:0-4799 GCA_964360095.1 uncultured Candidatus Peribacteria bacterium
AACTAGCGATTATACGTATTGTCTGCACTTAATATACAAGATTTTGCGGCTTATATGCAACAAAAAAAGGGATGGCTAAAGAAAAAATGGTGCTTTTACAAAATTTGTTGTTTTGTGTAAATCTTACTTTATTTTATATTTTTTTTAGAAATTGTTCATGAAAAGATGCTAAACAAGGTGGCATGGACATATCTGCTTTGCTCAATTTGCTTGAGGATGAACTGAATATTCGCAACTACAGCGGAAAAACCATCAAGAGTTACGCGTATGCGGTGAAATGTTATTTATCTTTTAAGGCTCATGATTTTAAAAGTCTGGATATTGAAAATATCAGGCATTTCTTGCTCCAAAAACATCAAATGGGAGCCGCAGGGCAAACCATCAATCTTCTTCTTAATGGGATTAAATTTTTCTATCGCCACATCATTAAAACAAACGAAAATATTGACATTCATTTCGCCAAAAAAGAAAAACGCCTTCCGGTAGTGTTATCCAGAACTGAGATTGAAAAACTTATTACAGCTCCCTCCAATATAAAACATCGTTTAATGCTTTCTTTGGCCTATGGAGCCGGCTTGAGAGTAAGCGAAGTTGTTGATTTGAAGCTCAAAGATATTGATTTTGACGGATTATCCATTCATCTAAAAGCTGCGAAAGGCAAAAAAGATCGCATCACCGTTCTTCCTGAAAAACTGGTGAAGGACATGCAAAATTTTTCTGCGTATAGGGATAAAAATGATTATTTTTTTGAGAGCGAACGGGGCGGCAAGCTCACTGTCAGGACCGTACAAAAGATTTTTGAACACGCAATTCAAAAGATATCTATTAGGCTGGAGCGTAGCGGAAGCCCTAGCCATCAAGTGCCCGGAGGGCTATCCTTTCAAAAAGATGCCACTTTTCATTCCTTGCGCCACAGTTTCGCCACGCATCTTCTGGAAAACGGCATTGATGTAAGGTATGTGCAGGAACTGCTTGGACATGCGAATATTCGCACAACGCAGCGATACACGCACGTCACCAATCCATATCTGAAAAATATCAAAAGTCCACTTTGAAGAATCACATTGGCTCCCCCTCTTGATTTCAACATGTCTTTTTGTGAAAAGTAGATGATTTTGTTATCTTATATATCATTTGTCAATGCTAGGTTGTTATTTTTTTATTTTATTGTGAAATTATATTTTACCTGCCACTACAGCTCTATTCTTAGAGGTTTTTTCATTTTTGAATTTTCTCTTTACATTTGAAATAAAACCATATATCATCCATCGGTCAATGGTAAGAGGTTGGCTGTTTGCAGCCTATCGTAGTAGTGTTGATAAGAGGGAAAGTAATTTATAACGTTACATTCCTATTAGTACAAAGCTTCTAGAACAATCAGATAGGCCGGAGCAAAGCGCAGGCCCTAGCCATCAAGTGCCCGGAGGGCTATCCTTAGTTAATATTAACGCCCGTAAAGCGCGCCACCAGCGTGTTTTTGCCGGGGTAAATGTTTTGCGATGGCCGCTTCTTTCCTTTCTTGGCTCTCTTGAGATAGGTATAAAGAAAAGTATTAGTAGAGGGAGTGTCTGGAATTTCCACTTACCTAGACTTCAGTTTGACCACTTTTCTTCTTCTTCCCATAAACTTTTTTTGCGCTATGTTGCTTTTGTGGCAGCGCTTTTTATTGTTGGCTCCTTGAGCCCGGTAAATACTTCTTTTGTTCCCGCTGACAGTTATCGCGGTGAAACCGATAATTTTTGGGATATAGTGCCGGATACTACCCTGATTACTGATCAGGACGGTTATTTAACGAAGTTAAATCCTCAAACTGGAATTGGTGATCGGAACCTGGTCCGTGACAGATTATTTCATACTGTTGCTGCCGGTGAAACCGTGTCAACTATTGCTGCAAAATATAGTCTAAAATCCAGCACAATTGTGTGGAACAATGATATAGCCAAATCCAATAGCATCAGGGTCAATCAACAGTTAATCGTTCCTCCTGTAGACGGTGTTTATCATCGCGTCAGCAAGGGAGAAGGAATAGAAAAAATTGCAAAGAATTATCATGTGAACGGTGCGGACATTTTAAAGCAGAATAACATGACAAGCGGCACTCTGCTTGCTTCCGGTGACGAACTCTTCATTCCTCAGGGGAAACCACTAATTGCGCAAACTCCTGCGCGTGCAAATCGCAATACGCCGGCGCGTATTGCATCATTAGGCCGCGCCTACAGCGCTCTTGAGGGGACTGCCTTGAGCGATGCTTTGAACAGTCCCGTTGGTGAAAAGCCATTTATATTCCCAACACACGGTAAGCTGACACAGGGATTCCATCCCGGCCATTATGCCGTGGATATCGGCAATGTTGATCGTCCGGCCATCTGGGCCGCAGGAGACGGCAAAATTGTTGAAGTTGTAGGAGGTTGCGTTGATGTTTCCCGTAGCTGTGGAGGTGGTTACGGCAATCATGTCATTATTGATCATGGCAACGGCCTAAAAACCCTCTACGCTCACCTTACGTATTCAACCGTTCAGGCCGGTGAAGAAGTTAAACAGGGGCAGGTTATCGGTAAAATGGGGCGTTCCGGAAGAGTGCATGGCGCTACAGGTATCCATCTTCACTTTGAAGTTCATAAAGACGGCGTGAAGGTTCTTCCTTCAAAATATTATTAAAAATTCTGATTTTTACAGTTGAATACCCAGTTTTTTCATGTGGAAAAATATTTTAATGTGGCCGAGAAAACCCCTGTTGTTCGTTATCAAAATGTATCAAAAAACATTTTCTCCAGATCATGGTTTTGTTAAAGTGCTATTTCCGTATGGCTATTGCAAATATCAACCAACGTGCTCTGAATATGGATATAAAGCCGTTGAGAAATATGGTCTTTTGAAAGGCATTCCCATAACTTTGTGGCGTATACTGCGTTGCAATCCCTGTAGCCGCGGCGGCGAAGATCCTGTAGGATAGATTTTTAAATCTGAATTCATGATTCAACGCGCTCTCATCAGTGTTTATGATAAAACTGATATTGTCAGTTTTGCCCGGACACTCGCCAAAAAAGGCATTGAAATTTTTTCAACCGGCGGTACGGCTGAGGCTCTAAAAAAAGCCGGCATCCCTGTTATTGAAGTGTCTACTTATACAGGATTTCCCGAACTTCTCAATGGAAGAGTAAAAACACTGCATCCTAAAATTCATGGAGGTATTTTGGCCCTGCGCAATGATTCCTCACAGCTTAAGGAATTGAAAAAACATGATATCAAAACAATCGATCTGGTTGTTTGCAATCTTTACCCTTTTGAAGAAATAGCAGGCCGGGAAAACGCCCTGGAGAACGAAATTATTGAGAATATTGACATTGGCGGACCGGCGATGATTCGTTCCGCAGCCAAAAATTTTGCTTCAGTGACAGTTGTGACGAATCCAAAAGATTATGCTCCTGTTATGAAAGAAATTGAGGAGTCAGGAGATACGACACCACAAACACGGAAAAATCTCGCCTTTAAGGCTTTTTCCCGCACATACCATTACGATGAAGCCATAGAGCGTTATTTTCGCAAACAATTGGGCAAAGCGGAGCTTTTGGATTTACATTATGTCAAAGTTGCAGGGCTGCGTTATGGAGAAAATCCTCATCAAAAAGCGGCTTTTTTCCGCAATCCGCTAAACTTGGATGCCAACATTACCAATTCAAAAATTCTACATGGCAAACAGATGTCTTTTAATAATATTGTTGATGGTGATGCCGCGCTGGAATTGGTAAAGGAGTTTAAACGTCCCACTGTGGCAGTTATCAAACATAATAATCCCTGCGGCGTTGCCTGCGCGGATACCATTGAGGAAGCGTTTGAACTTGCTCATAAGGTGGACCCCATGTCTTCATTTGGCGGTGTTCTCGCCATAAACCGTCCATGCAGTTTGGACATTGTGCGCTCCATAAACCATAAAAAATGGTTTTTAGAGATGATCGTTGCTCCAAAATTTGCAAAACCGGCGCTCTCGGAATTAATGAAAAAGCCGAATATACGCCTTTTGGAAACAGGTCCGCTTAGACTTGATTTGAATCGCCGCGACATCAAGAAGGTGGCTGGCGGCATACTTATTCAAACCCAGGATACATATCAGGTGACAACAAAAGATATTAAAGTTGTCACACAGAAAAAACCAACATCCGCACAAATACAGGCAATGCTTTTTGCCATGACTGTGGCAAAACATGTGAAGTCAAACGCCATTGTCCTTGCCAAAGGTGAGGTCGTTATGGGAATCGGCGCCGGGCAAATGTCGCGGGTAGATGCGGTATATCTTGCCTGTTACAAGGCAAAAGAACATGCCAAAGATTCTGTCATGGCTTCCGATGGCTTTTTTCCTTTTCCGGATGGCATTGAAATGGCAAATGAACACGGTATAAAAGCAGTTATTCAACCTGGCGGCTCCATTCGCGATTCCGAAGTCATAAAACGCGCAGACGAACTCGGTTTAGTGATGGTTTTTACAGGAATACGCTTTTTTAGGCACTAATACGTCACTTTTTGTGCCGAGGGGTCCCATATTTTCCGTCCAAATATTTTACAATTTCATCCGATTCATTCATCACCATTCCATTATCATCAATGACAGGCACCGTTCCGCCAAGATCTAAAACTATTTTTGGCTTGTTGCCGCGATCTACTTCTATTTTTTCATATTCCAAATGTAGTTCCGCCAGTTTTCTTCGGACTTTTTCACAAAACGGACAGTTTTCAAATTGATATAATTTTATCATGGTAAAAAAGAGAGAAAAAACAATCATAGCCTATCAGGGATCATACGC
>CAYHVY010000080.1:0-4784 GCA_964360095.1 uncultured Candidatus Peribacteria bacterium
AAGACTGTTAGTTTGCTGAAAATTTGAGGAACTGCTGCTGCCACCGCCGGCCGGAGTAAGAACAGGATCGCGGATAATAAAGCTGGCACCTGAAAAATCCGTGGCAAACGCAACGCCCGAAAATGCTGTTCCAGTAACAAAAACGAGAAGGATATTGATTGCTATAATTTTGTGGAATCGCATAGAAAAATGATTACGATACAGGCAACCCAAGGATGTACCTAACATACGGTTTTACTTGGCAGGCTCCTGTGTCTTAACTGGCTGTGTTTGCGCGGGTTTTTTAGCCTGTTCGGCACGCCAATCTTTATCTGCCTTAATACCCTTCGCAACAAGTGAATTTATTCCCACATTTTCCCAATAAACAATCTTATCCCGCGCAATATAGAGTTTATCGGACGGGGCATGGATTTCATCAATACCCCTTTTGATGACTGTAAACTTGTCCCCTCCCACCTGGCGGCCGTTTTTGTCCACCTGCGGCTGCTGCTGCTTCAAATAATAAACATCGGTCAAATAAGGATAATTGGAGTTCACCGCATGAAGTTTGCCATAATAAACCTGATCATTCGCCAAAAGAGCCACTTGATATAAGTTGGAATCTGGCACGGCATCGCCGCCCCCAAGTCCAGATTGATTATTAAAAATCAGCACCAGCGCAAACAGTATCACAACAACCATGATGGCGTGACCAATCAGTGACCTTTTTTGAAGATGTTCCATAAAAATATTAAAAAAATAATTCAAGTGATAGTGTACTTGAATCCAGCCAAGTTGTGTATGAAAATATACTGGACAGATCTGTGCTTTATTTTGATTTTTAGCTTTTGTGAATCATCTTAAAATTTAACAAAAATCCTGAAAATATTTTTAAATTTCCCATGGAGCCAGTACCTTTTTACCGCTTAGCTCCCCAGATTTAATAAATGCTATACACTGTAATGGAATTCCTGGATAAGTTCGCTTCCAAAGCCTATATTTGCCCGAAGAAAAGTTTTTTCTGTCATATTTCACTTCGTACGCTTTTTTTGCCTCCACCACAAAATCCACTTCATTTTTATTTTGAGTTCTCCAAAACTGAATTGAACGATCATCGTTATATTGTTGAATAAGTTCAACAAAAACCGCCTGCTCCAGAAGCGGACCGCGATCATTTCTCAATTTCAGGTTCCGAAAATCCTTTATTAGATAATTGCGGATTCCACAATCCAAAAAATAGCATTTGGGCATCTTTGTGAGTTCTTTGCGTAAATTTCTATGAAAAGGTTTAACGGGTTGTATGTAAAACGTTTTTTGAAGCAGCTGATAATATGTTTTTATTTTTTGAAGGGGAACACGAAGTGTTGCGGAAATTTCATACAAATTCAACAAACTTCCTGTCTGATTGGCTAAAATTCGTAAAAAATCAAGCAAACTGCCTGAATCTTTGATGCCATACTCATCTATATCTTTTTTTAAATAAGAGTTAATAATTTCCCGTAATATCTCTTCTTTTTCTGGTTTTGGAGCCAACACTACTCTTGGATATCCTCCATAGAGGATATATTCTTCATATAAATGCCGGACATTTTCCCCATCTGCCATGAGAAGTTTTGACTTTTTTTCAATTTTTCCCGCAAGTTTGTCTAATCCCTTAAAAATGAGAAATTCAGGAAAACTGAGGCTTCGTAGAACAAAAAGTCTTTTTCTTCCCGCTAGAGAATCTGTAAATTTTTGATCAATGTAAAAAGCCGAAGAACCTGAAACAATCAATTTTAATGTCCCTTTATATTCATCATAAAGATGCTTTAAAAAATTTGATGGATTTTTCAGGTATTGAATTTCGTCTAGGAAGACATACTGTTTTTCCCCGTTTTTTTCTACAAACTGCCAAATATTTTCAGGATTTTTGTTTAAAACCTCCAATGTTTCAAGGATTTCAAGATTAAGGAACATTGTTGATTTTCCATCTTTATCCAAAGAGTCCTGGAGCTGCTTCATTAACGTTGTTTTACCAACCTGCCGTGCTCCAGTAACAATGGTTATTTCGTCCTGCTTCAGGTGCTTTTTCATTTTTGCCAAAAGTTTTCGTTCAAAATACATAGATATTTTTTAAATCTATCCTAATATTATCAGATAATTTTTATAAAGTAAATAAATATTATCTAATAAGAGGCTGCTTCACCGCCCCTGCTTTGGCACGGCGTTAAAATTAAACCCGCCAGGCTTCCAGCGCCATTCGTAGTCGTAGATATTGTAAAGTTGAGACACATTAAAGTATAATGAGATACAGGATATATAATAATAAACCTATTGATGACCTACAAAAAAATAATAACTATTGAAGCTAGCAAACGTGGCGGAAAACCAACTATTCGCCACATGCGGATTACAGTTTACGATGTTTTGAAAATGCTTGCTACAGGCATGAGTTATGATGAAATTTTAAAGGACTTCCCTGAACTTACAAAAGAGGATATTCAGGCATGCATTGAATATGCTTCGGAAAGAGAACATCATCTTAGCACCATCGAAAGTGAAATTATTATTTGATCAAAACATTTCATATCGGCTTGTGGAAGAGCTTAAAGTGTATTTCCCAAATTCAAACCATGTCAAATCCCTCGGCTTGGAAACAGCTGCAGATGATGAAAATGGATGTTTAGAAATATATTAAACCTGGTAAACATCAACATTATCAATTTCAATATCGGCATCCAATAAGCCAAGATAGGTGTGGAGCGTTTTACGAAATTCCTGATTTTGAATACTAATATTCTTACCAATTTTTTCTTTTTTACTTCGATAAAAAAGAAAAAAGGCATCATTGCTCGCAACGTCAATTAAAAATACAATTCTTCGCGCGCCGGCAACAGTGGTAGCATAAATTTTAATAAGACGTGAGCCCCTAGGTAAATTTTCTCCTTTAATAATCGTGTAAATTCCCTCCTGAAGAGCTTCAAGAATTGTTTGAAAATCATTTGGAGTAATAATACCTCTGTTAAACTCTTTCCGTTTAATTCGACGGGAAATAATAAGAGCCATTAATGCTTTTTATAATGCCATTTTTTTATGACGCTATCCATCTTTGTTTGGGTTGTGCGGTCTACAGGAATTTCAGAAACAGCATAATGTGCCATGGAACGGGCACCGATGACAATTTTTCCATCAGCATAATCAGCTAAAAGAATGCGAACAACAGCGGAAAAAGAAAGTTGGTCTTTTTTGGCTTTTTGAGCCGCTTTTTGCTTGGTTTCTTTGTCAATATAGAGCGAAGTGGTCATAGATTTATATATTATTTCTACATAGGAATGATATAGGTTTGAGAAATGAATGTCAACCCCGCCCCTGCTTTAGAACAGCGTTAAAATTAAACCCGCCAGGCTTCCAGCGCCATTCGTAGTCGTACGATGGAAACTTAAACAAGCATACTAACAACATTATCCATAGTAACTACAAACTCTTCTGCTTCCGGATAGGTAGCTTTAAAAGCGGGAGTAATGGAACCCTTTCGTGTTTTCACTTCTATGGCTTTATATTTTCCATCCCTTACCAGCACCAAATCTACCTCGCTTCCCCACTTGGTCCGCCAATAATACAGACTGAATCTTTCCCGATAGTATTGGTTTAATTTTACTATTTCACTGATAACAAAATTTTCAAAAAGACTGCCGTAATCCGTTCTAAATTCAACTGGAGAAAAATCGTTGATCAGAGCGTTTCTTAAACCAAGATCGTAAAAGTATATTTTTTCCGTTTTGGCAATTTCATCGCGGCGTTTTTTGGTGTATGGCGGCAGCGTAAAAATAAGAAACGTCTGCTTCAAAATTTCAATATAATCCACGATCGTTTGTCTGGCTATACCTAAACGATTTGATAATTCGGTAACGTTAATCTGTTGTCCGATCTGATATGCCAGCAGTTTAAGAAGCAGTGCCAGATTTCTGGTATTTTTGACCAGGTTTAGATAATAAATGTCCTTAAAAATAGTACTATCTGCCAGTTCCAGTAAATATTCCTCTTTTTGCATTTTATCTTGCAGGTTAAGAATCCGCGGATAAAAACCATACTGCATGGCTTCCTTCAGTTCCGTATTAAATCTTGAGTCATCGGTTATATTGAAATGTAAATGGTTAAGCCCGCGTTTTCGACTAGATTGTGCTAATTTTCCGGTCTGCACCAGCTTTTCAGCAAAAGTTAAGGGATAAAGTGTAAGAGTTTTTTTACGGCCTGCCAGACTTTCGGTTGCCCTATGAGCTATTTCCAAAGAAAAGGATGTCCCGCTACGGCGGGACGGCTCTGTATTAGCCTCGCTGCGGCTCGGCCTGGATGAACCAGAAATAATCAGACGAACATCTTTCATTTCATCATAAATAACCTTCGCCAAAAGACCAGGATCATCCAGCCTCTGAACTTCATCCAAAATCCAGATTTTACTTTTGCGGCCATGTTCCAGCTCCACAAGCTGTTCAATCCGCTTTAGATCACGCGAATTAAAAACCTCCAGATAATTGCTGACTTCCAAATTGATGTAAAGGCTTTCTGGGAAACAATTTTTCAGCAAAGTTGTTTTACCTGTCTGTCGCGCCCCAAAAAGGATTAGCACCTCATTTGTTGTTTCCATCAATTGTCGAGATAAAATTCTATACATAGCAAAAAGTAGGTTAGTTATATAACTTAATACTACTAAACTGCCTACTTCTTGTCAAACCTACCCAGCCTTCACGTCAAAAGTAAAACCGGCCAGTTTCCGGATCATACGCTTTTTCCTTTGAAAAATTTTAGGAAAAATTTAGAAAGATTTC
>CAYHVY010000081.1:0-4508 GCA_964360095.1 uncultured Candidatus Peribacteria bacterium
GAGCAAAGCGTGTGCGAATCATGTTTGTCATGATATTATCTTAGCAAAAAAAGCGCTTCTCTATGGAAAGCCTTAAAAACTGCTATTGACAAATATTAATTTCTTGTTTATATTGGTCTTTCTTTTAATTTGATAAGCCTATGTCTGAGAAAAAAATTATTATTGTTGACGATGAACCGTGTGGCCTTAGAGGGTTTCGGGGTATAATTGGGAATCATCTTCGTACAAAAGATATAAACAATGTGACTATAGAATGTTTTGAAAATGCCGATGATGCAATTCGCTCCATAACAAACGCAGTGAAAGGAGGAATAGCTTTTGTGCTAACTGACTTAAAACTGTATAAGGGGGAGTATGACCCCGATAATAAGAACAATGGTGTAGAGGTCGCGCGTGCGGCAATGAAATGTGATATTCCGGTAGTTGTTTGTTCAGGTGAGACTAATGAAAGTTCAGACCTGCTTGCAAAATTACGCGCGCTGGATCCTAATATTGTGGTATTGCAAAAGCCTGTGTCGTCAGAACGGCTTAGAGCTTTGGTTGATCAATTTATTAATCCTTAATACATGATAGCCCTCCGGGCACTTGATGGCTAGGGCATCCGCTACGCTCCTGCCTCATGATGAAAAAACCTACATTATGTACTTATGAATCAAAGAAAAAACCCTCCGCTGCTACATCGCAAACTTCAAAAAGTTCAGCTGATTGACGAATATGAAATTAGCACTTGACTCGTTCGTGTGCTAACGCTAGAATCCTCCTGCACTCTAGACCGTAACGAAGTGGAGGTTAAGAATCAAGTGCCCGGAGGGCTATCCTTAGACCGTAACGAAGTGGAGGTTAAGAATCAAGTGCCCGGAGGGCTATCCTTGATTTTAAGGAGTGTTTTTCACTCTATTTTTAATCTTTAATCTTTTAAAACCTATGCCAGAAACAAAAGTTCATAAACTGCGGCCGCTGGAAGACCGTTTGGTGGTTGAGGCCCTGGAAGAAAATGAAAAAACCATTTCCGGAATAATCATTCCCGATACCGTCTCTAAAGAGAAACCTCAAAAGGGCAAAGTGCTAGCGGTGGGGCTTGGTAAATACGACAACAACGGAAAACGCATTCAAATGGAAATAAAAGTCGGCGATATTGTTTTATTTACCAAGTACGGGCCTACCGAAGTGAAAGTGGAGGGCAAAGAGCTGCTTGTGTTAAACCAGTCAGACGTTTTGGCAGTGCTTGAATAAACCTGTTTTTACTTACAATTTTGTAAGGAACGGTTTGAAACCGTTCCTTACTGTCCTGCTTCTTAATTATTAATTTTTAATTATAAAAACCTATGGCTAAACAAATTTTCTTCGGGGATGTTGCCCGTCAAAAAATTATCGCTGGTGTTAATCAGCTTGCGCATGCCGTGCGTATTACGCTTGGACCAAAGGGCCGCAATGTGATTCTGGATAAAAAATACGGTTCTCCAACAATTACAAATGATGGTGTTACGATCGCCAAAGAAATTGATTTAAAAGATCCATTTGAGAACATGGGCGCGCAGTTGGTAAAAGAGGTTGCCACTAAAACGAACGATGTAGCCGGCGACGGTACTACCACAGCCACTATTTTGGCCGCGGCAATTATTGCCGAAGGTTTGCGCAACGTTACGGCCGGGGCAAATCCTGTTCAGTTGAAGCGCGGCATTGATAAAGCGGTGGCTAAAGTATGCGAAAAACTTGATGAAATCAAAGTGGATATTGGCAATTCCAAAGAAAAAATTGCCCAGGTGGCAACAATTTCCGCACAGGATGAAGAGGTTGGCAAGCTGATCGCGGAGGTTCTGGATGAAGTTGGCCATGACGGTGTAATTACGGTGGAAGAATCACAGACAATGGGTCTGGAAAAGGAAATTGTAAAAGGCATGCAATTTGATAACGGCTACATTTCTCCTTACATGGTGACAGATCCTGCCCGTATGGAAGCCGTTTATGAGGATGTGAAGATTTTGATTACCGATAAAAAGCTCTCTTCCATTCAGGAACTTTTGCCTTTGATTGAGAAGATAGCGCAAATGGGCAAAAAAGAACTCGTGATTATTGCTGAAGATGTTGAAGGCGAAGCTCTCGCGACGTTTGTTTTGAACAAGTTGCGCGGTATTTTCAGCGTTCTTGCCGTCAAGGCGCCGGCGTACGGCGATCGCCGCAAGGAGATGCTGAAAGACATTGCCGCCCTGACTGGCGGTCGCGTCATTATGGATGAAGTTGGTTTGAAATTGGAAAAGGTTGAACTGAGTGATTTAGGTGAAGCCCGAAAAGTGATTGTTGATAAGGATAAAACGATCATTGTTGAAGGAAAAGGGCATAAAAAAGACGTGGATGCCCGCGTGGCCGAAATAAAAGTCCATCTGGAAAAAACAACTTCCGAATTTGATCGTGAAAAGCTACTTGAGCGTATGGCCAAGCTTTCCGGCGGGGTCGGGGTTATTAAAGTCGGTGCCGCAACGGAAACAGAGTTAAAAGAAAAGAAACACCGTATTGAAGACGCGGTTTCCGCGACAAAAGCTGCCGTGGAAGAGGGAATTGTGCCGGGCGGCGGGGTTGCCCTGTTACTGGCGGCACAAGTTCTGGAGAAACTTACCGGCGACAGCGATGAGATGACAGGCATTCATATTGTAAAGCGGGCGCTTTCTTCGCCACTCTATCAAATTGCCGTAAACGCCGGAAAGGATGGCGCTGTGATTATTCACAAAGTGTTAGCTGAAAAGCCTGGTATTGGCTATGACGCTGCAAAGGATGAATTTGTTGATATGGTGAAAGCTGGCATAATTGATCCCAAAAAAGTCACACGTTCGGCATTACAAAACGCCGCTTCCATCGCCGGTATTTTCCTTACGACGGAAGCAGCTGTCACCGATCTTCCTGAGGAAAAATCCGCTGCCGCTCCAATGATGCCCGGTGGCGGAATGGGCGGAATGGATGGAATGATGTAGGCGAAAATCCGGATGTTCAGTACAAAAAAAGGGCGATTCATTAATCGCCCTTTTTTACATTCTCTACGGATTGAATGTAGGGCGGACAATTCAAAAACAAATCAATCTTGGAACGACTCAGCTTAAATGGCTTACTGCCATTTGAACCGTAGAGATTGCGTGTGCGCTGTGAGTTATAGTATTCGGGCATAGTGTTTGTTAATTATGCCAATCATCGGCCAACAATTCAGCCTGCTTCAAAATATTCTCAGTAGCCAAAAGTTGCTTATCAGGCGGATAGCCAAACTGTCGCAATGTTCTCCTCACGATAGTCCTAAGTTTAGCCTGCACGCTTTCCTTGATCGTCCAGTCGATGGTCGTATTCGCCTTCACTTTTTCCACGAGGATTCTCGCAAGGTCGCGCAATTGATCATCGCCCAAAACAGCCTTTGCGCTATCGTTGTTCGCAAGCGCATCATAAAAAGCAACTTCATCTTCCGTGAGTCCCAAATCCTTACCACGTTCATCAGTTTGTTTTATATCCTTTGCCAAATTGATGAGTTCTTCAATGATCTGTGCTGCGGTAATCAGATTATTTTGATATTTCTTTACGGCGTTTTCGAGCATTTCTGAAAGCTTTTTGCTTTGAATAAAATTCTTTCGTCCTCTTGTTTTAATTTCATCTCCCAAAATTTTCTTAAGCAACTCAAGGGCCAAATTTTTGCGCTTCATGCCCTTAATTTCTTCCAAAAATTCATCGGAAAGAATTGAAATATCCGGCTTTTTAATTCCGGCGGCATCGAAAATATCAACAACGGAGTCGGCGACAACCGCCTTGTCCACAATCTGCCGAATAGCGGTTTCAATATCTTCATCACTCTTTCCACCACCTGTTGGCTCAAACTTGGTAAGACGAGCTTTAATGGCTTGGAAAAAGCCCACTTCGTCCTTTATCTCCATGGCTTTTTCGTGCGGCACAGAAAGCGCAAATGCTTTTGAAAGAAGATTTACTTCCTTGGTAAAACGATTCTTCCCATCATCAAGTCCTAAAATAAATTCCTGAGCTTCAAGGATCATTGTCATTTTTGCTCTCGTATCAGCAGTGAAATATTTCTGATAATCAAAGCCACTAAACATTTGTGCAACTACCTCATATTTTTCCTGCATAGCAGCGACCGCCTCTGATTGATCAAGCGTTGGCGCACCTTCACCGCCACTCTCCGTATAAGTCGCAAGCGCTTGTTTAAGGTCAGAAGCGATGCCGATATAATCCACAATGAGCCCACCAGGTTTGTCTTTAAAAACACGATTCACGCGCGCAATAGCCTGCATGAGGTTATGTCCTTTCATTGGCTTGTCCACATACATTGTATGCAGACACGGCGCGTCAAAGCCCGTAAGCCACATGTCGCGCACAATCACGAGTTTTAGTTCATCGTCCGGATCCTTAATTCTATTCGCCAAATCTTTGCGTTCCTGTTTTGTAGTGCTGTGAATTTGCCAGTTTTCTGGATCATTGGAAGTTGAAGTCATCACAACTTTGATCACGCCTTTCTTTTTATC
>CAYHVY010000082.1:0-4432 GCA_964360095.1 uncultured Candidatus Peribacteria bacterium
TTTAAAGAAAGATGAGTTTCCAAACAGCTCCTTCATTTTCTTTTGATTGGGAGTAAGCTTGTCGTCTCCTTTTTGCGGCATATTGGAGGCAATTTCTTTTAATAATTCCGGCGGAACAGGCAGTTTCCCCCATGAGCCTTGGCTGTCTTTAAGCCCTTTAAGAATAAGAAAAGGAACACCGTCCGCCAACATAATTTTATCAAGCCTGCCGTAAACCGCTTCTTTATTCAGACGCGCTTCAAAAGCAAGAGCGTTATCTTTGTCATCACTGCTAAAAGACCCGTCAAATTTCAAGTTAACATGCGGATCCTGAACATTTTTCAGATCCAGTGCCCCACCCAGTGTGAAATCAAACGCCAGACGCACTGGCTTTTGATCTTTAGGACCATCCAGATTCCCTTTTACCTGCAAATCAAAAGAATGTGAGTCAAGACCGGTAAATTTAGCAACCGCATCCTTAAGCATTGCTTCAGGCGCTTTAGGAGGCTGCTCGGCCTTTGAACACCCGGCAAAAATCAGGCCCGCGAAAAGCAGGAAACAAAAGGTAGCAAAAACGGTATTCTTTTTCATAGTATAATTTGATAAAATATCTGTAATACTTTAAGGCATATGGTATATATACTTTATTAAGAAGTCTATTGTGAACAATTGACCATACAAACAAATTATTATTAAACTATGAAATTATATGAATAAGTGGAAAATATTTACAATATTGAGTTCGTGTACATTGTTACTGTCAACAGCAACAATCGCTTCGGCATCAACGTTTTCAGATCTGAGGGAGGCTCATAGAAACTATACCGCCATCCAATATCTGAGTGAAAAAAATATTCTTAAAGGCTATCCTGATGGCTCTTTTCAGCCACAAAGACTGGTTGGAAGAGCGGAATTTTTAAAAATCGTCCTGGAAAGCTCAAAAGTTTCTTTGGATGTAGAAGAATCAGGCAATTTTTCTGATGTTGACGAAAACGCCTGGTACGGCAAATATGTTAAGAAGGCAAAAAAAGAGGGCTGGATTCAGGGTTATTCGGATGGAACATTTAAACCGTCCCAACCTGTCAATAAAGTTGAGGGTTTAAAAATGATCGCGGTTATACAAAAATGGCAAACGCCCGAAGTCAGCGAAGCGCCGTATCAGGATGTTCCAGCGTCGGCATGGTATACGCGTTATGTCATGTATGCGAAAACGAAAAATTTTATTGAAGAAGCCGGTCAAGTATTTTTACCATCGGCAAATCTATCCCGGGCTGGCGTAAGCGAAATTCTTTTTCGCGCCCTTATAACTTCCGAAACAAAAAGTAATCTCTACAGTGAAGACCTGATCAAAAAAATAACGCCTGCTGTGGCAGAAAACCCAGCAATGTCGCTGCCTGTTGCCACTGTTCCACTATCTTCCGTACTTCCGGTACCAGCCGCTCCATTAGTTCAGGAAAAACCTGCTATTCCTCCGGAACCAATCATTGCTCCATCTTCTGAATTAAATTTCACACCAATAGCGTATAGAACCTACTCAAAGGATTTTTTTGACAGTGTCGGTCTGGCAGAAAATTTCCCCAATATTTTTTACATAAATGAAGTATATTATTTTGAGGGAAACGTTACCGGGAGCGTATACAAAAGCGCTTTTGTTTTCATCAAGGATGATGCCGACCCCAATTCAAAAAACAGCATTGGTGCAGTTACGGATAATCGCTTCAGTATACCGGTTGTTTTTCGCAAAACGGGGAATTTCAAACTTGGCCTGATTCTTGGCAATTCGGGAGTCAGCAAAATCGCGAATATTTCCGTATTGCCCAGCCTTCCAAAGGAAAATATTGGCCAAAACGCCACCGCCCCGCAAAATCTAAAAATTCAGTTCAAAAATCAGAAAACCACCGTAGGTTGGGAGAATGGCGCAAATCAAATTAGCAGGGTTTTCATTTTTCAGGATGCGCAAAGCAGGATCTTCTTTTCCAGACAAAAGAAAAATTCTTTTGACCTGACATACAGTGATTTTAAAGATTTTAGGCCAGGAAGAACGTACTTTCAAATTCAAAGCGCCGTGGCTGCCCAAACTTTGCCGCTGGGAATTGACAGCGCGTGGGTAAAAACTCCTGTGCTGGAATTTACTGCCGTCAATCATAATGCTACAAAAAATGAACCTGATTATATAACCTACGATAATATTCCGGAGCTGGTAAATTCCATGGAAACAATCACCTTTTCGGCAACGGCAAAAGCAGATTTACTTACTGACGCGGCGGTTATCAAGCCTGATGGAAAAGTTGAAACCGTAAAATTGATCACCACCGCTGTAACGACAACTTATTTTAATTCAACGGTTATTCCTGCCGGAAGCAGTTTAACTTTTCAATACGCCCCTACACAGGCCGGCACGCATATAATTGAAATTAATGAAAAAAACGGCTCCGCGGCAATCAATATGGCCATTTATCCAAAAGATACAATTCCTATTGCGCCGGATTTTTTTGATCTTCAGGAAAATGAAATTCAATCTACGGTCACTCCTGCCATTGACGATTATCGCAAACAACTTTTGGACCTTGTAAATCAGGAACGTACCTCCGCTGGACTAAAAACCGTTGTACTGGACGATCAATTAAATACTTTATCGCAAAATCACGCTAATAATATGGCGACACGAAACTTTTTCGGCCATGTTGATCCTGACAATCAAACGCCGGATATGCGCCGTCTGGCGTTAAAAATACCTACCGATGTCGGAGAAAACTTGGCCAGAACGCCGTCTTTGCTATACGCCCACTATGGGCTTATGCGCAGCGCCGTTCACCGGAAAAATGTTTTAAATTCAAGGTGGCAACGGGTTGGGATCGGAATGGTGAAAAGTGGTGCCGGTGATCTTATCACTGTCCAAGAATTTTCAACGCTGCCATTAACAGCTGACGATATCAGCAACATCAAAACAATTCTGTTGACGAAAATAAACGAAAAAAGAAGCGGCGCCAGTCTTAAAGCGATTGCCAGGGATAAAATGCTTGACTCTATTGCCGATGGATGGAGTACACGGATGGTAAAAGAAAATTTCTTTAGTTTTACAGCCCCTGACGCAACAACACTATCCAATACAATTCAAAACACCATCACGCCAAAAGCTGTCCAGGCTTTTATTTTAAAATCAAATAGCCAAGATAAACTTATTACGGAAATAACCGCCGGCAGTGATATTTTAAAGCCAAACTGGGTGCTTGCGGGTATAGGACTTGCGCTGGACGAAACCGGGATTTTGAGATTGACGGTTTTGTATGTTGAATAGAGGAAATCATAAAAAATACCATGAAAATTTTCTCACATAAAAAAAAAGCAGGCCTCATAACAACAGGAATAAGTATTTTTGTTATAGCGATGATCATTTTCGGCCTCATTGCCATTGTAAGAAACTTCAATCTGGCGGATATTGTTTTCTCATTTGGGAAAGGCCTCAAGACGGACAGCCTTGGACATACCAATATCCTCATGGCCGGGATAGGCGGCGAGAGCCATGATGGCGCGGATTTAACCGACACGTTATTGGTGGCCAGTATTGATCATGAAAATAAAACCATTACGATGCTTTCCATTCCAAGGGATCTTTATGTAAAGGGTGGAAAAATCAAAAGCGGAGAGCGCATCAATGAAATTTATTTCATCGCTAAAAACAGGTTTAAATCGTCCAGTTTGGGCATGGAAGAACTTAAAAATGTCACGGCGGCGCTGACGGGAACCCAAATAGATTATTTTATCAGGATTGATTTTAAAAGTTTTAAAAAAGTGGTTGACAGTATTGGCGGACTGAATGTCATGGTGGAAAAAGATATTTATGATCCTTATTATCCACTGGGTGAAACGGTGCAATATCAAGCATTTTCCATAAAAGCCGGCTTTCAGCATATTGATGGAGAAACAGCATTAAAATATGCCCGCAGCCGCAAGACAACAAGTGATTTTGATCGCGCGCGGCGTCAACAACAACTTTTGACAGCAATAAAGGAAAAAGCTTTTAATCTCAACATCCTGACAAATTCATCAAAAATTCAAGAGATACACAGCGCTGTCAACGAAGGAATTGAAACTGATTTATCTTTAAACGAAATTATAACGCTTGCTAAAATTACAAAAGATTTAAAAAGAGAAAATGTTCATTCTTTTGTGCTTGGAGACAATCCGAATGAATGCGGCGGTCTCCTGTACACCCCGGCCAGGGAATTCTTCAACGGCGCTTATGTGCTGCTGCCAGCCGGTAACTCGTATAGAGATATTAATATTTTCACCAGCACAATCTTTGATTATCCGAACATTACTGCTGAAAAAAACTCCATCCAGATTCTAAACGGAACAAAAAAACCGAATATTGCGGCAGAAGTGACAAATTTCCTGACGAGAATGTGTTTTAATATTATTCATTACAGCAATGCCGAAAACCGCAATATAA
>CAYHVY010000083.1:0-4399 GCA_964360095.1 uncultured Candidatus Peribacteria bacterium
AAGATCAAAAGTTTCATATATCTTTCTAAATTGTTTTATTTGAGACGCATTCCATACTCTTGTTCCTGACAATTCAAGATCATTGCAAAGAAATAAAAACCATTCCACCTCAACAAGAAGACGATAGCGCATCAAAGCCATCTCTGAAAAATATTCGCCGAGAGTAGCGATTTTAGCGCTATAACGACCGTCAAGAGGTGAAATATTCTGAAGTGGATCATTCATAAAACTTTGATAGATAGCCCTCCGGGCACTTGATGGCTAGGGCCTGCGCTACGCTCCGGCCTGAAGGAAGATTTTACATTTTTGAGATGTGCATGATATTTTTTTCTCAAATAATTATTAGACAAAGAAAACATTCTTACGACGCAAAGCGCGGCATTTACGGGATCCAATACTGTAAGAACGGGTACGTCCGAAGGCATTTGCAGAGTGGAATGAATATTTATCATCATGTCGTCTTTGTCTGCAAAGGGCGGACAGGCAATCACAGGATATACGGTCGAACCAGCTGTAACACCAGACAGGCCATTGGAACGGCCGGCTATTGTAATATAACAAAGTAAACCTTTAAACTGATCATATTTTCGGAGCGTCTCAAGTAAAAGTTCGGGTACTTTGTGGGCCGAAACAACCTCAACTTTAGTGGGAATACCCCATTTTTCCAATTCGCTTGTGATTTTTGCCGCCCATGGCTGATCTTTGTCAGAACCCAGTAAAATCGGCACAAGCATGCGGAATTTTTGAGCTACCACTGTGTGTGAATTTTGAATTTTGAATTTTGAATTTTGAATTTTATTCATAATAGGGAATTAAGATTTTTTGTTATTCGCGGGAGGACAGAGCCAACTTCGGCTTCAAATTGTTGACCGGTAATCAGTTCAAAAGCTTCAATATAGCGGCGGGCCGTTTCCGCTTTTATTGGATCTGGAACAACGGGAATTGGGCCTTCACCACGGAAACCATTTTCCACAAGCCATTCACGCAAATATTCCTTGTCAATTTTCTTTTGTTCAACTCCTGCGGAAAGCCGTTTTTCATATTCATCAGCAAACCAGAACCGTGAAGAGTCCGGCGTATGAATTTCATCAATAAGAACAATTTCACCGTCTGGGGTTTTGCCAAACTCGTATTTTGTATCCACTAGAATAATCCCCTGTTTGGCGGCAATCGCAACTCCCCTTTCATATAATTTGAGCGCGGCCTCCGCGAGAGTATCATATTCTTCAGGGGTTATATTTGTGCGCTTTAGAATTTCTTCACGGGAAACCGACTCATCGTGATCGCCATGTTCCGCTTTTGTTGAAGGAGTAAGAATTGGTTTTTCAAACTTTTGATTTTTTTTGAGACCTTCCGGAAGCGCGTTGCCGCAAAAATTGCGGACTCCCTTTTCATAATGATACCAGACGCTTGTGGAAGTCACACCGGTGATATAGCCGCGCACAACCATTTCAACCGGCAAAGGAATGCATTGTTTTGCCACAACAACATTTGGATCAGGATAGCCGATGACATGATTTTGAATAATATACTTTGTCTGCTCAAACCAGAATTTGGCCATCTGCGTCAACACCTGCCCCTTAAATGGAATCAGGCAAATAACGAAGTCAAAAGCCGAAAGACGATCACGCGCAATCAAAACGCGGCGATCCCCTTTGATATAATTATCACGAACTTTGCCTTCATATTTTTCGCCCAAGGTCGGGAAATTGGTCTTATCCAGACAATATGGAATTTGAGCGAGAAGATTTTGGGGTGAAATCATCTACTTGGAATCGTATAAAATACGGCTTCAATATACTGGAAACAATGCGTAACAGGCAAGAAAATTGATGTTTTTCAGGGGTATGTTATGATTAAAATATGATCAATATGACTAAAAAATACGGGAATGTCTGCGCTCTTGTCGGCGGACAGTGGGGCGATGAGGGCAAGGGGAAACTGGTTGATATTCTGGCCGAACACTATGACTATATTGTGCGCGCGACGGGCGGCGCTAATGCAGGCCACACTGTGTATCTGCGGGATCCGATTCATGAAGAAGAATACCAAAAATATGTTTTTCATCTGATCCCGTCCGGCGTACTTTTTCCGCATACAATAAACCTTATTGGCAACGGTTGCGTAGTGCATTTGCCAACATTTTTTGAAGAGATGAAATTGCTGAAAGAACACGGGATTGATGCAAACGGACGTCTTTTTATTTCTGATCGCGCCCACCTGGTGTTTGAATATCACAAAATCATTGATGGCATTCAAGAAACGGGAAAGGGGAAAAACAAAGTCGGCACGACGGGGCGCGGCATCGGTCCCGCGTATACGGATAAAGTTGCAAGAATTGGCATCCGCGTGCATGAAATGCTGGATTTTCACAAATTTGAGGAGCATATGCGTGAAAACCTGGCGATTTTGCAACAACATTATGATTTTCAGTTTAATCTTGAAGATGAACTGGCCTATTATCAAAATGCCATTGCTGAAATAAAACCTTTTATCAGAGACACGGCGTTGCTTTTAAACAACGCCACTTCAGAAGGTAAAAAAATTCTTCTGGAGGGGGCAAACGCGACGCTTCTGGATATTGATCACGGAACTTACCCCTACGTGACTTCGTCCAACGCTTCAATAGGAGGAATAATGGCGGGATCCGGCATCGGACCTAAAAAAATAACATCTGTAATCGGTGTGATGAAGGCTTACTGTACACGCGTTGGGGCAGGCCCATTTCCCACCGAACAGGACAATGATATAGGCCAAAAACTGAGGACAACAGGCGGAGAATTTGGCGCAACTACCGGCCGCCCACGCCGTTGCGGCTGGTTTGATGCAGTAGCGGCAAAATACGCCGTCATGATTAATGGCTTTAACGCTCTAAATGTCACAAAATTGGATGTTCTGGATGAGTTTGACACGGTAAAAATCGCGACCGATTACTTCCATAAAGGAAAAAAGCTGGAAAGTTTTCCCGCTTCTACGGATATTCTTCAGGAAGTTGAAGTTGAGTATTTGGAACTGCCGGGCTGGAAATTCTCTACGGCAAAAGCAAAAAAGTTTAATGATCTGCCGGAAAACGCGCAGTTATATGTTCAAAAAATAGCGGAAATTTTGGAATGTCCGGTGGATTTTGTAGGGGTTGGCATCGCGCGAGATCAAATGCTTATTTTGCCTTAAAGATCTCTGTTTTCGGATAAAACGCAAACCAGCTGAAATAATAAGAGACGGTGTTGAGTATTTCTTCACCATTTTTGACATTTTTTATTCGCAGAATACCTTTATCGTAAGCCACTTTCAGCTTTTCCCCGGCAAAGGAATCCTCAAAGCTACCACCATTTGGAAGCGCTTTTTTTAATTCAGTTTCAGGATAAGCTTTTTGTCTATCTCCAAGGACAATGCCATAAACAATTTCTTTCGCGAAACGGCTTTTATCCTCATGTTCCAGAGGAAAATAAACTTCATCGCTTTCGCGGTAATTAGTATAGGGATATTTTTCATAATCGCGTTCAAAACCTGTCTCATTGGACAGGACCAGAGTGTTGGGATGTTTTTTTACCCAATCTTTCCATAAAATAATGTCGCTCTGGATCTGTTTTAATTTTGTGCCACGTTTTGGTCCAACCAAAGCCTCCCCTGCAAATTGGCTCCAAAGGCTGTCCGTTTTCCGATCATACATGACCAGATTGCTGTTGAGAAGCATGCCTGAAACACCGAATTCCAACGTTTCATCGTTAACAAGGCGTTCAAACACACGCCCTGTCATACAGAGGGGACAAAATGTCGCTACGATCGGCTTTTTTTGAAAAGAATCATTGACAATTTCGTGCCAGTTCAAGATTTTTATGGGATAAGCGCGGGCTTCCCGACCGGAAGCAAATCCCATGATCATGTCTTCATCCTTCATAAAAACAGCTTTTTTTGCGGGCAAAAATTTCGGATGGTCAATGGATGGAATACAATCTTTGCCAGCAAGACATCCTGATCGCAAACGCGTAAGATTTTTTTTATCAATCGGATCTTCCACCTGTTGAGAAGAAGACGTTTCTGCTTTTTTTTCTAAAACTGTTTCTTCAAAAATCACAGGAAATTCCTGGCTTTTGGGAGCATTCCCGTCACCTGTTCCAGGTTCAAAAATAAGTTTTCCTGTCGCTGTATTTGTCTTTTGAAAGACCAATTCCGCCTCAAAGGGTACCGCGTCAGCGGTCATCCAATCTCCCTGGGCGCGGGCTGAAACACGTCCAATTTCCTGCCCATTTGCATCTTTTAATATAATGGAAAATACCCCTTCATAAAAGAAAAGTCCTGAAGCCTGTCCTGCAATTTTCATTGGACTTTTTAAAGGTTTTGAAAGATCGGGGCTCATGACGCGGATATTTGTTTTTTCCTTTTCCTGAGTCACGATTTG
>CAYHVY010000084.1:0-4279 GCA_964360095.1 uncultured Candidatus Peribacteria bacterium
GATCTGTAGAAATGAAAAACGCATGCTTCAGGAAGCGGTGGACACCCTATTGAATAACAGCGCCCGTCAGGGGAAAACCGTTTTTAATTCCGGAGACAAACGAAAGCTGCGTTCCCTTTCCGACATGCTCAAGGGAAAACAGGGACGTTTCCGTCAAAATCTTCTTGGTAAACGTGTGGATTATTCGGGACGCTCCGTGATTGTTGTGGGACCAAGACTAAAATTAAATCAATGCGGATTGCCAAAGTCCATGGCGCTTGAGCTCTTTAAGCCTTTTGTGATCGGTAGGTTGATTCGCGATGGTCATGCTCACAATATCAAAAGCGCCGAAAAACTCATGCAAGGGCTACGCAAAGAGGTATGGGATATTCTGGAAGAGGTCACTTCAAACCATTATGTTTTATTGAATCGCGCTCCAACTCTCCACCGTCTTGGCATCCAGGCTTTTCAGCCGGTTTTAGTTGAAGGAAAAGCCATTCAAATTCACCCATTGGTGTGCGCCGCTTTTAACGCCGACTTTGATGGCGATCAGATGGCTGTCCACGTCCCGCTCTCAAATCAGGCACAGCAGGAGGCAAGGGAATTGATTGTTTCAACGCAAAATCTGCTCAAGCCTTCTGCCGGCGAGCCGATAATCGCGCCAGCGCAGGACATGGTGCTGGGCTGTTATTATCTCACCAAGCTTACCGCGGGTAAAAAAGGAGAAAATATGGTTTTTAGCGATATTCATGAAGCCATGACAGCTTACCAGCTTGATTATCTTCATTTGCAGGCATCCATCAAGTGCCGCGTCGGAGCTACTTTGATGGAGACGACGCTTGGCAGAATGATCCTGAACAGCATTTTACCAAAAGAACTTGGTTACATTAATAGAACAATAGACAAAAAACAGCTTGGTGAAATCATTGCGAACGCCTTTAATCTGTGCGGCATCAAACGAACCGCCATCCTTGCCGACGACTTGAAGAGAATCGGCTTTATGTTTGCAACCAAGTCTGGAATTTCCATTTCATCATCCGACATGATTATTCCAAAAGAAAAGGCAAAAATCGTTGATGATGGATCTGAGGCTGTCAATAAAATTACCAAATTATACGAACAGGGTCTTATAACAGATGGTGAACGTTATATCCACACCATTAAAATATGGAAAAAAGCAAAAGATGACATTACAGTTCACATGGTTAAAAGCATTCCGGAAGAAAATGATCTTCATTATATGATCAATTCTGGAGCGCGCGGAAACTGGGGACAAATTACACAGCTTTGCGGTATGAAAGGGCTTGTAGCCAACCCCGCCGGACAGACAATTGAACTGCCGATTAAATCAAATCTGAAAGAGGGATTTACGATTCTTGAATATTTTATCGCCACGCACGGAGGCCGCAAAGGAAAATCCGACACGGCCCTGAAAACCGCTGAAGCCGGGTATCTGACGCGCCGTCTTGTTGATGCCGTTCAGGACATTATAATTCGTGAATATGATTGCGGCTCAACTAATTACCATCTTGTCACACGGACTGAAAGCGATATTATAGGCGAAAAATTTGAAAGCCGTATCTACGGCCGTGTTTTGGCAAAGGCCGTGAATCATCCAAAAACCGGAAAAGTATTGGTGGAAAAGAATACGGAAATTGACACGGACATAATGAAAAAACTGAATGAGGCAAAAGTTGATGCTGTTGAAGTTCGCTCAGTTATGACCTGTAATACGGAGGGAGGGATTTGCGTAAAATGCTATGGCAAAGACCTTGGCAATAATCAAACCGTTGCAATCGGAACGCCTGTTGGGATTATTGCGGCTCAAAGTATCGGTGAGCCTGGAACGCAGTTAACAATGCGCACTTTCCACATGGGCGGGGTAGCGGAAGAAGGCGATATTACGCAGGGTTTAACACGGGTGGAAGAGCTTTTTGAAGCGCGCACGCCAAAGTCACAGGCAATTTTGTCCGAAATAAGCGGAAAAGTAAAAGTATCACAAAAAGGTAATGTGACAGAAGTTATAATTGTTTCCGACAAACCAATTGAAAAGGAATATTCGCTGGTACCTGATTTTGAGCCTGCTGTAAAAGTAAAAGACAAAGTGAAAGAGAAAATGGTTATCGCAAGATCTACGGCAAACAAGAACACCATAAAAACTGAAGAGAATGGAAAGGTGATCAGTGTAGACAAGGAAAAAATTGTTATTGAGAGTGAAGGTAATGTTGAAAAAACATACAAAGTGCCGTTTGGGAAAACATTAAAAATACGCAGTGGCGCAGTAGTAAAAAGAGGTGACGCGCTCACGGCCGGCCACTACAATCTGAGGGAACTTATGCGGTTAACAGATATTTACACTGTTCAAAAATATATCACAACGGAAGTTCAAAGCATTTATGCTTCTCAGGGTCAGACGATCAATGACAAACATATTGAGATTATCGCAAGACAAATGCTCTCAAAAATTAGAATTTTGGATCCCGGAGACAGTCAGTTTTTGCCAGGTGAAATTTCCGACATCATTAAGCATGAAATAGCCAATAAACAGCTGGAAAGCAAAGGGCTTAGAAAAATAAATTCTGAACGGTTGCTGCTCGGGCTAACACGTATCGCCCTGCATACGGAAAGTTGGCTTTCCGCCGCATCATTTCAGGAAACCATCCGCGTGCTGGTGGAAGCTTCTACAACTAAAAAAATTGATCAGCTTGAAGGGTTAAAAGAAAATGTAATCATTGGAAAACTCATTCCGGCGGGGGGAACGTTCCGCAAGCGCCATCCTGCGATTTTGCGTCAACTTGAAAAGCAACGCAAGGCGGAAGGAAATGAACCTTCAAAGCCGCAACCTTCACTCGCGGATGATATTCCAGTAAAACATCTGAGCGAATTAGTTGTGTAAAAAGGCTTTTATTGTAAGGTTCAGGCATGACTGAACCTTACAATAAAAGCCTTGCAATTATGCCAAGATTTCTATAAATTCTCACTGTTTAAAATCCAATAAGTTATAATATGGCGACCATCAATCAACTCATCCGCAGACCGCGCAGGAAAAAAGGCAAAAAGACGAAAGCGCCAGCGCTGCAGTCAATTTTTAACAGTTTAAAAAACAGATCTCTGAACTTGTCCTGCCCGCAAAAACGCGGGGTATGTATAAAAGTTGGTACTATGACGCCAAAAAAGCCAAATTCCGCTTTGCGAAAGTTTGCAAAAGTACGTTTAACAAACGGCGTAGAAGTTAATGCCTATATTCCTGGTGAGGGCCATAATTTACAGGAACACTCTGTTATTATGATCCGTGGCGGACGCGTTAAAGACTTGCCCGGAGTGCGTTATCACATCATCCGCGGAAAATTGGACACCCAGGGCGTTGGCGATAGAAAACAAGGAAGGTCCAGGTACGGTACAAAAAGACCGAAATGATACAATTAAAAATTACCTACAATCCATAATTTTTAATTATAAGAATATGGCGCAAAAACGACCAAATTTCGTCCCAGAGGGTTCAAATCCGCTTCAGGAAAAATTCATAAATTATATTATGAAAGGCGGTAAAAAAAACATTGCCCGTAAAATTTTTTACGACACTTTCAATATTATTGTGGAAAAAGGTCAAAAGGAACCGCAAAAAACATTTGAAAAAGCAGTTGAAACCGTCAAACCTCCAATGGAAATCCGCCCTAAACGTATTGGCGGAGCAGTTTATCAGATTCCGGTGGAAGTTAAAGCTGGTCGCCAGTTAATGTTGGCTTTTCGCTGGATTTTAGAATCGGCCCGTAAAAGAAAAGGTGCCCCAATGGCAAAAAGGCTGGCTGAAGAGCTGATTATGGCGGCTAATAATGAAGGTAATGCCATCAAGAAGAAAGAAGACACGCTAAAAATGGCGCAGGCGAATAAGGCGTTCGCTCATTATTCAAAGTATTAACGCGCAAGACAAAAATTAGGCCTATGTGAAATTTTTAAGGAAAAACGATTTTTCCTTATCTATAAGCCATTTATTCCTCTTTCCTTTCATCTCCTCCTTTTACGACATATACTTAGGAAATGACCTTCAATCTCAAACCTACTACCAAACCTTTTATTCGTACGACGCCCAGCATATTATCACTGTTTTATGAACGCTTTCTAAATTCTTTCTTAAATATTTCTAAAAGAAAAACGTACAATCCCTAATTAAAACTATTTCAATGGAAGACCTAAGTAAACTGCGGAATTTTGGCATCATAGCACATATTGACGCTGGAAAAACTACCACAACTGAACGCATTCTTTTTTATACAGGCCGCAACTACAAAATCGGAGAAGT
>CAYHVY010000085.1:0-3990 GCA_964360095.1 uncultured Candidatus Peribacteria bacterium
TGGCTTAAAGAAAAACTTGATTCCGAAGAATCAACAAAACTTGCCGGCAGTGAACAGCTTACAGTTCAAGGTATCGCTGAAATGTTTACTTGAAGTCGGGCCGCAGCGCTGAGACCAAAACGACAACCCCCCCCCTTTTTTTTTATTTAAAATATTTAAGAGCAATTTCAACCTCTTTTTTGGATCCAGCAAAAATAGGTGTCCTTTGGTCCGTTTTCTTCACTATGATATCCAAAATACGTTCATGACCCGTACTGGCTGTTCCGCCAGCCTGTTCCATCAAAAACGCCACTGGAGCGCATTCAAATAAAAGTCTCAATTTGCCATCGGGCATTTCTTTGGAACCGGGATATGTAAAAATACCGCCGCCTTGTTTTAAAATCTGGTTTACATCGGGAGCCATTCCGCCCGAATAGCGCAAAGTATAACCATTTTTCACCCAGTACTCCAAAAGACCCAGATACCATTTTTCGCTGTTGCAAGCCTTTAAATTCCCTGGAGCGAACATTTTTTTCGTTTCATCTGTAGGGACAGAACAATGTTCTGTCCCTACAGATGAAAAATCTTTTTTTTTAGGATCATAACGGAATTCAGCAACTCCCTGTCCAATAGAAAGCATCATGGTTAAACGCGGCCCATAAATTACAACCATAGCGGCAACCTGGTCTTTGCCCTTCTGTCCAATAAAAGAATTTCCCCTATAAAAGCCGAAAATGCTCCCGACCGCCAAATTGACATCCACTAAAGAAGACCCGTCAAGCGGATCAAAAGCTACAGCATAGCCATTTTCCACATCCAGCCCCTTCTCTTCTCCTGACAATTCCTCTGAAGCAATTACACTAACATATTTATTCGCTTTCAGCGCATTCGCAAAAATATCATTGGTATAGACATCCAGTTTTAATTGTTTTTCGCCAAAAACATTCTGACCGCCGGCATAGCCTTCCGACCCTGTCCGAAGCGTTTCCGCGACTTTCGGAAAGAGTGAAGCCAGCAACAATAAAATGTTACTAAGCCCTTCTGAAGCATTATGTTTTTTGAGATAATCTGAAAGCATAATATTAAACTCTAACAGGCTGGAGCGTAGCGGAAGCCCTAGCCATCAAGTGCCCGAAGGGCTATCCATTAGGCCATAAAACAGCCTTTCCACTGCTACCAAACGCCTCTTTCATCATAAAACAGATATGTTCCGTCATTTCCTTTTTCGCCCCTTCAATAATTTCCGGGGAGAGCCCGTCAATACGCCCCTCAAAATCGCCCAAAACTTTTCGTAAATCAGTTTTTTTCGCAGTGGCAGCTTCTTTCATCTCGTTCATAAAAGCTTCCGGAAAATGTTTGAACAGAATATTTGTCATCATTGTGCCGTAGTTAAATTTAGCCGCGCCCGCCTGAACCGCCTTTTGAAATTCAGCAGGAGGCAAACCGCTGCCGCCATGAAGAACAACCTGTACGTTAAATTCGCGTATGGCTTCGTCAATTTCTTTGATGCGCCCATGCCCAATCCTAGGCGTTTCCAGATAATTGCCATGCCCATTGCCGACAAAAATGGCCAGCGCATCAGGCCTTGTGGCCTCCACCAGCTTATAGGCATCTTCAACTTTCGTATAATAATTTTCAACATTCTGCATATCTTTGAGCGCGGCGGCAAAACCGACTTCACCCTCCTCCACTTCAACAGATATCCCAAGTGGATGCATTTTTCTTACAATCTCCTGCGAACCTTTAATATTTTCTTCCATGGGGAGCCGTGATAAATCAACCTCGCAGGAAGAAAAACCGGCCGCTGCCCCGCGGTCAATCAGAGTCAAATCCTTTTGAATATGGTCAAGATGAAGAACCACCGGCACAGCATAACCATATTTTTTGATCATTTTGGAAATTTCATCATGCACCAAGTCGGATAGAAGCGAAGGAGGCAAATTACAGTAAGAAATCTCGCTTTCAGCGCACTCCAGAATGATTGGTGAACGTTCCTGCCACGCCGCCTCGCAACTGGCCTGAATAATGTATTTTGAACGCTGGTTCACGGCAATAACGCCAAAATGATTTTCACGGGCAACAGGCAAAACCTGATGCAGGTTATAAAGCGTATATCCCGCCTCAAGAACGCGCATATTTGGATTGTTTTCCTTAGAAAAAGGGGCAATTGAAGGAATATCAGACATAGCAAAAAAATAAGATAAAAATCTGTAGGTAAGGTAGCATAAACGATTCTCGTGAACAAATGTAAGGACAGACCATTGTTCTGTCCACATTCTCGCCGTTTCCTACGGATTGCCATGAAACGCCAGCGCCGTGTCGCCGCGCACAAAGCTGACATCATTCTGCCGCACCATGCTTTTAACCTTACTGCTTTTACTAATGACGTCCAATGATTTTATATTAGTCACATGCGTGTTTTTAGTCTGAAGCAGGACAGAAAACTGTTGGCGATCCATTTCAAGCCGCCGCAGATCGTACCCTTTTGTCGCAACCTGATTAAAGTGCAGAAGATGAAGAAAACTCATAAAAATCGCCGCAAAGATCAGTCCTACAATTACAGTAAATGGCCCAAAAACAAATTTCCTGCTCATAAAGGACGTGTGCGACTTCCGCTCTAAGCCTTGAAAAGCATGCATCTGGCGATAAGGACTACTTGTAAAAAGCAATTTGGACATGGGAAAAGTTTATATTTTTTCAGCGACGCGAAGCTTCGCGCTGCGACTTCGCGGATTTTTGACAATCTCTTCAACGGAAGGACCTGCGGGTTTTTTATTGATAATTTTGAGAACCGGTTGTAAATGAGTCGTGGTGAGTTTATTGGTTTCATTGATAAAAGAACGAGCATTTTGTTTAAAAAACTGCTTTACTATGCGATCTTCAAGCGAATGGTAAGAAATAACCGCCAAACGCCCCTTGGATTTTAAAAGGGCAACCGCCTGCGGCAAAACATTTTTAAGCGCTTCCAGTTCATGATTCACTTCAATGCGCAATGCCTGAAAAATACGCGTCGCCGGATGAATATGGCTTTTTCTCTTCAAAAGTTTTTCAATGAAACGCGCCAATTCCGTTGTTGTTTTAAAGGAACGGCCTTTCCTGCGTTTCACAATATTCAGCGCTATTTTGCGGGCAAATCTCTCTTCTCCATATTCCTGAAAAATACGGGTCAATTCATTGGCTGAATAGCGATTAATAACTTCAGCGGCTGTTAACAGTTGTTTTCTGTCAAAGCGCATATCAAGCGGCCCTTCGCGCAAGAAAGAAAAGCCCCTCTCGCCAACATCAATTTGGGGCGAAGACAAGCCAAGGTCAATCAATATGCCGTCCACACTTTTTATTCTTAGTTTTTTGAGCTCTTCGGCAAGATGCTCAAAATTGCTGTGGATATAAACAACTTTATCTCCAAATGAACGAAGGGCTTTTTTAGCCAATTTCAGGTTGTCAGTATCAAGTTCAAAACAAAACACTCTCCCTTTCTTTCCTAAATTTTGGAGAATCAGACGAGTGTGTCCTCCTAAACCAAGCGTGCAATCTACAATATTTTTCTTATTTTTCAAGTTCAATCCTTCACAAACTTCATTTGCCAAAACCGGCTCATGGTAAATTTGTTGACCTTCTGCAGTCTTTTTAAGTGTCATGTGTAAAAAGTGTTCAAAACTTGTGTACAATATGTGTATAACTTTTTTATACGCATTATTGACCTTAAAAGTAAGGTAAACCCCATTTAATGTCAATAATTTATATGTGGTAAGTATAAAAATTGTAGTCATAATTAGAGCCTGAAATAAGCTTTATGGCTCTCTTAAAACAAAAATCATATCTTTTATATTTGATTGCGATGAAAAGATATTGTTGCACAATGTTTTTATACAGTAGAAGCAATTTATGAATCGCCTCTACAATTATTTGATCTTTGAAATTTGGAATTTGTTCGCCTGAGGCGGATGACATTTACTATAAGGATAGCCCTCCGGGCACTTGATGGCTAGGGCTTCCGCTACGCTCCAGCCT
>CAYHVY010000086.1:0-3931 GCA_964360095.1 uncultured Candidatus Peribacteria bacterium
TGAGCAAAAAAGGGTGCTGTCCCAAAACGGCACCCTCACCGATCCAGACATTTTTCCCGATACTGACGCCACGCAACCGATTAAAAATCTCTCTCAAAAAACTCCCCGGCAGCCACATGGCAGGAATAAGAAATAGGTCATTGCAGAATCGTAAGAACCCTCTGGGAAGAAAACCGGAATAACCGATCTTTCTAATAAGCGGCCTTAAAAAGGACATGGGAACCTTTATCTTGAAGGTCTTATTTGACGGTCTACCATTTAAAATGGACATCCGTTCGTAAACATTTTGAACACATGGGAATCGCGCCGCGGCCTTGCTTGGCCATGACTTCTCTCATGGCCTGGGATGGTTTAGAATTCCAAACATTGAGTAACCGCGTGTCCCCGGGGCGAAATTTTTCATAGGACTGTGATTCTCCCCAAACGACCGCTTCGCAGCAAGGAAGGATATCGCCATTCCAGTTTACCTGCATTCCTTGCCATAACCAGGGGCATGAGCACTTTAAAGGAAGATCTCCCGTATAAAGAGGGTCTTCTGTTTTCTCTAATCCGCCTTTTGGGTTCCCTTGTCGCACGCTTAACATTAGATCCAGCTCATCACAAAATTCACGGACCATATCCAATTGATGTCGATTATATTTGTATGAAATATAATCGATCAAAATAACAGCGTTGTGTTTTCCCGCCTTGTTCATTTTTGCCATTCTGCGAATATTTGTCTTTAATTTTTCTACGTCTCCCACTCTCGTTTCAATATTATAGATATCCTGCGTGAAGCCGCTTAGTTGAATTTTGATTAAATCAATCCCGGCTTCCAGGATTTCCGTCATGATCCTGTCATTTAATAAAAGTCCATTAGTTGCGATCATAGTAGCTACTTTTCGCTCGGTAGCGTACTTTATGACTTTGGGCAAATCATGATATAAAAGAGGCTCTCCGTTAGTATACAATACGGCTATGAGGATATGATCTTTGACTTGCTCAATAATGCTGCAGGCCATCTCCACGGACATTTTGCCTTGAGGAATACCGGTGGCCGGTTTCTGTGGGTTGTAATCATGAATAACACCTTTTTCATCGCGACAAAATTTACAACGAATATTGCATTCATTGCCCAGTTCCAGGCTCAAAATGAAAGGATAAGGCGATGCTTGCTTAGACTGCCTGAAGTATCCCCACAAACATTGCGCAACGTTGAGCAATTTTTTAAACGTTATTTTTCTGTTTATCAGACACCGATAAAATAATCTACATTTAAGAGAAGAATAAGAATTTTTCATAAACCGCCTTTTAAGAATACACCGAAGCGTTGAGCCTCTCTTGCCGGCCATTAACATTTGATGGAAACCCATAGGTAGATTCAATAATATAGTTGGGCCGGTTTCTGACCTGTTCATGAATATGATATAAATAAAGGCCCAAAAAACCCATACATAAGAATTGAACACCCCCCATGAATAATACCGCGACCATGATCGCGGTCCATCCCGGGATAGCTTTTCCTTGGAGTTTCTCGAATATGACGTGAACAAAAAGCGCCAAATCAAATAAAATAACCACAACTCCCAGCAGCAACGCAATTCTCAGTGGGACCGCGGAGAAAGAAATCAAAGCGGAATTCAAAAAATTGTTTATAACAGACGGGCTCAGCACTCTAAATTTTGTTTTGCCTTTTTTGCGCTCTTGACGATGATACGTCACGAATTCCTGCTTAAATCCAACCCAACATACCAGACCTCGCGTAAAAGGGTTATATTCCTTTAAATTTAACAAATTCATCACAACCCGCCTGGAAAGAAATTTAAAATCACCCGCTTCGATTGGCAAATTAATGGTCGATGTTTTATTTAAAATAAAATATCCTATCCTGGTAAAAAACAACTTTCCGACAGACTCTCCCTTGCGTGAAAGGCGAACGGTGTGAACAATATCAGCCTTGCTCTGACAGTGAACATCCAAAAGCTCTGGAATTAACTCGGGCGGATCTTGAAGGTCAGCATCCATATAGACAACCCAATCTCCTCGCGCGTGAGCGAACCCCGCCATCACGCACGGAGAAACTCCAAAACATCTAGACATGTTAATAATACGGATATCATTATAGCTTTTGGCTTGCTCCAGCAAAATCTTTAAAGAATTATCCACGGATGCGTCGTTAACGAAAATAAGCTCGTATCCTGACAGTTTTCCCGCCTGCTGCAGGTCTTGAACGACTTTGCGGACCCGCCCGATTAACTCCTCCAGCACATCTTCTTCGTTACGGAAAGAAAAAACAATCGATAAAAAATTTGCTTTTCCTGGACCCGGGTCTTTCTGGTTTTTATTATCTTGGAATGACATTTTTTTCACTAATCCCTCTGGATGAATTCGCTGCTGTTGTCTTCCAATAAGCCTTAACTCTTAAAGCTACTGTAGCGAATTTGGGCGGGTAAAAATAACGATATCGGTTGTCTTGCACTCCCCATTCATGATCCATATGATGCAGCTCCCCCTTAGGACGGCCAGGGGGAAGAGTGCGGCAACATAATCTCTCTAAAGCAATCGGGTCACGGTTTATAATCATCTGACGATATTTTAACCAGCCAGCGACATCGACATTAGTATAATAATATGTAAAGTAAACATTCCATAAAAGCCAAAAAACAGACAATGACACAAAAAAAGGAAGGTATTTCTGTAGTTTCAATTTTTCAAGTGCCCATGCTAAAAATGGTCTGGGGGTCGCGTAAAAAGTCGCTGTCAAGATAAAAGCGCATAACCATCGAGCACGCCAATGAATTGCCCCAACAAGAAAATAAATTACATACATAAAAAGAATCACCCCAAGGGATGCGACAAGAAAAAATTTAAAATCGAGCTCTAAGCAATTGGGCTGCTTCTCTTTAAACTTCATAAATCCAAAAATGATAAAAACCGGCAAACAGTCTTTAATCAATACCAGGTTCTCTTTAGTTCCCCAAAAAAGTGAATCAAAAAAATGTGACCAGGTCAATTTGCTTTCAAATAATCCGGGCAATGAAGTTCTTTCATTGACAAATTTCTCGGGACCTCCTTGAGTGTAGTATAAAATCGCCAAAATATATGCTAAAGCCACAGAAATTCCCGCACACTGCTCTTTTGTTATTCTGCCGACTTTTTTATAGGACAAATAGTCCCTTAAAATTAAAAATGCCGCAATCACCGAGAAAGTCACTAACCATACCTCGTGCCAAAGGGCTGTAAAGAAAGTTGCAATGGCCAGCACCAGCGTCCAATACCATTGTTTAGCGCTCTTGTTAAATGAACGATAAATAAAATACCAAAGCGACATCCAAATTGCCGCCACAGTATAATCAGCCGCGGCCAGATTCCAGGGCCCCACAAGCCCCAGATAAGGGAACCCTAATGCGATCAATAAAACCAATCCAACGCGTAGTACTGCTCGCTGTCTCAGACAGGCCGTCCAAAGCAGACCAATAACAAAAATTGCCGTCAGAAGGGTTGCCGGTTTATAAAATGAAATCGGAGAGGCATAAAAAAAACTCCTCCCAAATATGTAACGCAGCTCTTGACCTCTCTCCGGGAAATGAAAAGTGATCGGGAGAAAACCCCAATCATCGGCTGGCAAAGGCTGGATCACCCATAAAACATATATCATTGCAATCAAAGAAACTAACGAGATCAACGAAATAATCTGTAAAAAGAGGATCGCTTTATTGTTTCCACCATTGGGCATGGCTATATTACCCCTTCGCGTAAAATCAGCGCTTCGGTTGCATAGCTGTTAAATCCGATGCATTACCTTTTTTGTCGCCGCGATGACATCATCTAAATCTTGCCGGACCAGCTGCGGATACATCGGCAGCCTCAATAATGTACTGTAAATTTCATTAGCATTTGGAAAATCTTCTTCCCGGCAGTGGATCATATTTCTATAATAGGAATTGATGTG
>CAYHVY010000087.1:0-3801 GCA_964360095.1 uncultured Candidatus Peribacteria bacterium
CCACTCAGATTGGCTCCACTCAGATCGGCTCCACTCAGGTTGGCTCCACTCAGGTAGGCTCCACTCAGATCGGCTCCACTCAGGTTGGCTCCATACAGGTTGGCTCTAGGTAGGTCGGCTCCATACAGGTCTGGAACCCATTCAGGGTGACTTTTCCTCAATCCATTAAATTCGGCAACATCGCCAGCATTTAACAGCTGATATTCTTGTTTATTTAATTCGGTCTGCTCTGCAATTACATCAGCTACTTTTTTGCCAGTTCCTGCTCTTACATCAGGCACTGCCGGTTTATCAATTGAACTACCTACTTCCCCCGAACCACCTTTTGGCTTTTCTGCCATAAGATTTATATTAAAATGTAAGGTTGCATTATAGGCCTCAAAAATTATTTGTCAAGGGCAGATGCGATTTTTTGGCAATGCACATACCGGAAGAGCACCGCAAACTGGCTGAAAAACATCATTTAAACGTCGTTATTACCGGTCACATGGCCAGCGCGATAGTCTTGGCGTGAATCTGCTTATGGACGAGCTTGAAAAGCAGAAGGTTGAGATTTTGGGTTGCGGAGGGTTTATACGTTCCAGCAGAGCAAAAAAACGTCTATTTTGAGGATGTTTTACTCACCACAAAACTTTTTCTAACTAATTCTAGCACAGCTTTGAAGGTTGAGGCATTCTTTGTGTCTATCTTGATCCCAAGGGGAAAAAGATAGACTAATTGTCCCGCTGTTAGTCCTTTTACATCAGTCAGGTTGGCTTCAGACAGGATGGCCCCAGACAGGTTGGCTCCATACAGGACGGCTCCAGACAGGTTGGCTCCATACAGGACGGCTCCAGACAGGTTGGCTCCATACAGGTTGACTCCAGGCAGGTCGGCTCCAGGCAGGTCGGCTCCATACAGGTCTGGCAACCATGCGGGATTTTTTTCCCTTAATTCATTAAAAGTACCAACCTCACCATTCATTAATAGCCTCAAACCTTGTTGATTTAAATCTTCAGGCGGCCCTTCAGCTATTGCAGAAGTTACTTTTTCCCCAGTTGCTTGACTTATCTCATCAGTCGGTGCCACAACTCTCGGTGCATCAGCTGCCGGTGCATCAGCTGGGGATGCAGAGGCTTGGGTACCTACTTGGTTTAGCGTGTCTGACATAAGATTTATGTTAAAAAGTAAGAATGCATTATAGGCTTTAAAAATTATTTGTCAAGGGCAGATGCGGCTTTTTGGCTGTAGTACTGGTAAAAATTCAAAATCTGAATAGCAATTACAAATTACGAGTTACGAATCTGCCCCCCAGCTTTCTCCACTTCTTTAAAAATGCAGTGCTGAACTTTTTTCATTTCTTCATCGGTTAAAGTGCGATCCGGGGCCTGTAAATGGATCTGGAAGGCCAGCGATTTTTTATCATCCGGAATATTTGGACCTTCGTAGATATCAAAAAGTTTCACTTCACGGATCAGGTTTTTATCGCAATTTTCCAGTATTTTTTGCAGATCGCCAACGGGCCGGTTTTTATCAATAAGAAAAGAAATGTCAAAAACAATGCCGGGGAACTTTGGCAGTTCTTTATAGCGCGTTTCCTTCTGTTTTAGTGCGGCGAGTCTGCTGAAATTTATTTCAAAAACGGCAATTTTATAATCCTGAAGTTCATAATTTCTGGCAACAAGAGGATGCAGTTCAAAAACCCGCGCGATTTCAATATCATTTTGTTTACTGTGATAGGCCGCGTAGCGGTTGGGATGGGCATACGGACATAAAGATTCGCCTTTGCGTATTTCCAGGCCCGCAAACGATAATAAATCAAAAAAGCTTTCCAAAGCGCCTTTCGCCTGGTAGAAAAGTTCTGATGCCTGCTGATTACCCGCCGAAGAAGCTGGACTCTGTTTTTGAACAATGACCGCGCAGATTTTTTTCTCCTCAATCGGAAAATATTCCTGTAAATCTTCATAAGTTCTTCCAATTTCAAATAATTTAAAATGGTCGTAATTTTTCACATTAAGAACAATATTTTTCAGCATATTTGGAACCATACTGACGCGTAAATGCGTCTGGTCTTCCGATAGATAATTTTGGACTTTGATGTGAAGTTCTTCAGGTAAAAGGCATTTGTTAATATCCGTGAGGCTATAAAATGAATAGTTATAAACTTCATTAAAACCAAGCCCCAGAGCCAATATTTGCCTGGCATAATGTTTAAGCGCGCGCTCCCTGTTTTCAATGGGGAGTTTGATGGGCATGTCCGGCAGAAGCGCTTCTATGTTTTCATAACCGTGCATGCGCGCGACTTCTTCCACAATGTCGTCTTCCATGGAAATGTCTTTTGCGGCGCGAAAGGTGGGAATCTCTATTTTAAGCCAATTTTCCGGAAGCATTACCGTTTTAAATTCAAGACTTTCAAGAATTTTGACCACTTTTGCCGTTGGTATTTTAGCGCCAATTTTTGAAAAGATTTTTTTTAGATTGACTTGTACGGTCGTTTTCTTGTTATCAAAGTTTTTAACATCAATCTTCGGGCCCGCGATTCGAGCGGAAGGGCAAATTTTTAGAATAATTTCGCAAATTCTATCCATAGCCTGTTCTGTCAAATGTGGATCCAGGCTTTTTTCAAAACGCTGCACCGCTTCCGTGCGCAGACCCAGTTTAAGCGCCGTTTTACGCACAGAAGAGGGGTGAAAATTGGCCGACTCAATAATAATTTTTGTTGTACTTTCACTTATTTCGCTGTTTGCGGCGCCCATGACTCCGGCAATGGCAACAGGCTTTTTGTGGTCCGCTATTACCAGCATTTCTTCAGTCATTTTCCGTTCAACGCCGTCCAAAGTTTTAACTGTTTCATCTTTTTTTGCCGTGCGCACAATGATTCCTTTTTCAATTTTATCCGCGTCAAATGCATGCATGGGCTGGCCCAGTTCCGCCATTACATAATTTGTCGCGTCAACAATATTGTTAATGCTGCGATAGCCGATACTGTTTAACCTGTCCGCAAGCCACGGCGGGCTTTGTTCAATTTTGATGTCCTTAAAAATAAGACCGATGTAGCGCGGACATAATTTTTTGTCTTTTACTTCAATACTCAATTTTTCTCCTTTTAGCGGATATTTGATATTTGTTTGATATGGCTTTAATTTCCCACCTGTGATGCTTGCGATTTCACGCGCAATGCCGTAGTGGCCCCACAGGTCGGGGCGGTGCGTGAGAGATTTGTTGTCAATGGTGAAAATAGTGTCGTTCATCCCAAGCGCGACCGCGAGCGGCGTGCCAGGTTTGATTTTTGGAAAATATAAAAGGGAAACACCTTCTTCTTTAAAACCAAGCTCCTGTTCAAGACAGAGCATGCCTTCCGAGCGCACGCCGCGAAGTTCTTTTGCTTCTATTTTTATTCCCGTCGGCAGTACAGTCGGCGCGACAGCCACAGGTATCCGGTCCCCGACTTTCATTTGCACCATCTGTCCAAAGATCAGGTTGAGCGGCTCTTTTTTGCCAATATCCAGTTTTGCGATGTTCAATTTATCCGCATCCGGATGTTTGTGAAATTCCAGCATCTCACCAATAACAACGCCTTCAAGCCCGCGACCCTGATTTTCAAATCCTTCCACTTCACACGTGCGCAGCGTTAACAGTTCCGCCAAATATTCCGGCGTATATTTTTCTGGAATATCAACAAAGTCGCGCAGCCAATTGAGAGAAATTTTCATGAAAAATATGTTTAAAATTGTTTAACAAATCGTAAATCACCTGATTGTAATAGACGAATATCATTAATGCCGTAACGCATCATTACCAGGCGCGTTAAGCCAAAACCAA
>CAYHVY010000088.1:0-3723 GCA_964360095.1 uncultured Candidatus Peribacteria bacterium
GTAATTTATTTAAACCTCCACGCATTTTGCCTTTAACAACGCTTCTGAAAAAGTTCTGGATATGGTGCGTTTTGCCCGCAGTATGGCCATAAGCGGCAAGGCATTTAAGGATTATACGAATTTTAACCAGGATAAATCAGAAGAGGATTTTGTAACTCCGGCAAATTATGGAGTTAATTTTCAGCACAAGTCTGATCTGGCAAGCAAAGACAGTATTATTCTTTTTGCCGACAACCATAAAGGTACCGGAGGAAAAGAGGGGATTTTTGAAGAAGGTACAAATGAAACAGATTACAAGAGTGGGAGGGATATAGTCATTGAGAAATACGATCTTCCCGTAGATATAAAATTGTCTTTTTCATATCCCCCTGAAACTTCTGGCGCTTCCGTCTCAATTTTTTATTCTCCCATTTTTGCCGATGTCACATTTGATCCTCCACTAGTGACATCATCTTCCGCAAAAATCAGCGTAAAGCAGTCCACACCTCTAATTACAAGAGCGCGCTGCTTTTCCATCCATCCGCTTTCGGGCAATCCGGAACCAATAAATTGTTCTCCTTAAAAACATCTTAACAAAAAACATGTTTCAAATATTTCCTAAAAAAGCCGCAGAATCACTAATAGAAGTCATTATTGCTGTTTTTGTCGTTAGTCTTGGCTCAAGCGTCGCCACTTCGCTTGTTGTAACGTCAATTCAATCCAACAGTTTCAGCAGGGATAATCTTATAGCGTTAAATTTAGCCACGGAAGGGCTTGAGGCCATGCGCAACATTCGTGACAACAACTGGCTGCGTTTCAGTTTTGATAAAGGAAAATGCTGGAATATATCTCCAGAAACAACAGACTGTTCTACGGGAAAAATAATTTCATCGGGCAATTATACGGTCAGTTTAGATGAAGGTTATGCCTGGATTCTAAAAAAAATTGGGGATGGAAAAACCTTAAATCTGGATACAATGTCGGGTAATGATGATTTTAAACTTCAACTTGAAGAGCGCGATAAGCAAAATGTTTATGTGCAGGTGTCTTCTTCAGGACTAAAAGTAACGCCAACAAATTTTTATCGCATGGTAACTGTTTCTTATTCTTATCCTGGTATTGACAAAATGGACACTACATCAACCATTCAATGGCTTTTCCAGGGCAAAAAGCATGAAATTCGCCTCAATGAAACTCTTACCAATTATCAAAAAGGAAAAGATATATGATCATGAACTATTATTTTAAAAACGGCCAAAAAAAACGCGCTGGTTTTACCATAACGGAAGTCCTGCTCGCAACCTCAATTTTTACGATAGTTGGTATTATTGGAATAACCGTTTTTGTCAATGTGATTCGCACGCAGCGCAGAGTGGCGCTGGAAAACGCCATTTATGAAGATACGCGTTTTATGATGCAGCGCATTTCCCGTGAAATAAGACAAAATACCGTTGATTATGAGGAATATTACAATAAAGCTCTCAAAAATAACAACCTGTACGGTAATCGTTATGGCTGTTACGCATCCCGTTTTTACAATCCAGGGAGCGAAGGAGGTCCAAAAAGAGGCGGATTTGGGGCTTGGTGTAACGATAGTTCAACAGCGGCAACTCCAGATTGTGTTATTAAAAAAGATACTTTAGATATTACTACCGGTCAAAATCCCTACGTTAAAAAATCCTCTTCCCCAACCGATGCCAATGCCTTTTGTGATAAAATTTTTTCGTCCGCCACTCCATGTACTTCCAAGTTAATGCCTCAAAACGAACTCTATTTAATCAATCCTCAAGGAAAAGAAAAAACACTGTTTGCCCGGAAAAAAATCAATGGCGATGAATATTCACTGGCTCTCCTGCGCCTTACGGGAGAAGACACAGATAATGATGGCGTCGTAGAAGATTGGCAGACCTGCGGAGTAACAAAGAGGCCCCTTTGTTGTTCGCAGGGATTTGACTGCAACCTTCCATCATCGTCCCTGGAAAGTACTTTAAGCGATACAACACTACTGGACAAAGGTTTTATTTCCATCAGCCCAACCCGCACAAACATAAAATCCATTTCTTTTTATATTGCTCCATTTGAAGATCCCAGAAAAGCTTTTGCAGAAGAAGATCTAATACAGCAGCAACCCCACGTTACTGTTATTATGACTGTTGTGCCTTCAAAGACAGTTTTACAAGGGTATGGCGGGACTCCTCCGGAAATTACCCTGCAAAGCACGATTGTCAGCCGCGTGGATCACGAAGTCCGCAGTTTTAATCTGAAAACCGAGAGCCTTTGTGAAGCTTATTAAGCAAGCATTATTACAAATTCGCCACGCGGCTTTTTATCTTTGTAGTATTGGTATGCCTCCTCAACAGTCCCTCGAAAAAACTCTTCATAAATTTTGGTCAGCTCTCTACCAATCACAATCTGTTTATGAGGCATTTTTTGATTTAGCTCCATCAGCGTTTTTTGTATGCGATGCGGCGACTCGTAAAAAACAATCGTTTTTTCTTCATCTCTGAATGATTCCATCAGCGTCTGGCGGCCTTTTTTAAGCGGTAAAAAACCATAGTAAACAAAATGATGCGTTGGTAAGCCGGAGGCGCACAAAGCTGTCAAAAAAGCGGAAGAACCAGGAATGGGAACAACACGAATTCCTTTTTCAATCGCGGCTTTAACAAGCACGTATCCCGGATCGGAAATACCCGGCGTTCCCGCGTCAGAAACGAGAGCGATATTTTTCCCTTCATTTAAAAGATTCAACAATTGTTGAAGTTTTCGCCCATCACTCCAAGCGTGAAAACTGATCGCCGGTTTTTTAATATCATACTTTTTCAGAAGAATTTGCACATGGCGTGTATCTTCAGCTGCTATATAGTCAACTTCTTTTAAAATCCTGATGGCCCGCAACGTAATATCCTCCAGATTGCCAATTGGCGTGGCGACAACGTAAAGCATAAATTAAGAAGAATGAGCGATAAAAACCGGTTTTTTACTTTTGGTGATGTACGGTTTTTTTAAATAAACGGGATGCACCTGTTTTACACCCTTACCAAAAAATTTTCCCTTTTTCAAATACTCAAAATTATTACAACTGAATACAGGTATTTTAAGACTGAAAGCAAGAGCATTGGCAATGCTTACACCAATGCGCAGACCGGTAAAAGAACCGGGGCCTGCAACAACAAAAATTTTCCGCAGTTCGTTGATTTGTTTTTTATTTTTTTCAAAAGCTTTTTTTATCATCGGCAAAAGTTTTTCACCCTCATCTTTTTTGGAAAGCCAGGTTTTCTCAAAAAGCACTTTACCACCATCCAATAAAGCGATTTCATTGTGGGGCGTAGCCGTGTTGATAGCTAAAACAAGCACTATTATTTTATACGGTTTTTTTTCTTTTTTCGCAATAATTTAAAACGTTTTCGCTCAAGGCCCAGTACGGAAAGGCGCAAATTATGAATCAGTTTTCCTATTTTAAAAACATCATACGCCGCTCCTTTTTCAATGTAATGTATAAAATCAACACAAACATGGCGTATAAAACGACTATCAGTGTCAAGTTCACGATTGTCCCTCAACTGGAGTTTCGTAATATTTACAGATTTTTTGTTCTGTTGGCCGTTCTTCTTTTTATCGGAGAAAGGCTCTAGTGGAATGAGTTTTAGCATATTTTGATATTATTTTATTTTTATGTTTAAGCATGTTCCTATAGGCTGGAGCGTAGCGGAAGCCCTAGCCATCAAGTGCCCGGAGGGCTATCCT
>CAYHVY010000089.1:0-3453 GCA_964360095.1 uncultured Candidatus Peribacteria bacterium
AATAAACTTTTTTGAGTCATTTTCCATAGTTTTTTATTGTTAAAAAATAAATTCTATCGGGTATTATAAAGGATGCACGTAGAAAATATTTATAAACTGATCTTGACACATTTAAAAAAAATTCTGTGTACAAATTGCAAATTAAAAATTCAATTTGTGCCACATTTTTAAAAAACAGCCAGAAAATTTGAAAATTGAAAAAATTCATAATGGACGATTCATGAATCGTCCCTACTGTACCCAATGCCTGGACCCTGGGGGAATCGAACCCCCGCAAACAACTGTCAAGGTCGTTTGCGTCGCCAGGACAGGGCCCACACATTGGGTAATTTCTTTAATAACAAAAACTTGTGAAATTTTTTTAAACTGAATATGAAAAAATTCTAAATTAATAATAGATTTCTTGTAAATAAATACTGTTTTTGATACCTTAATATTGTCAAGGTCGTTTGCACCAGACAGGAAAAAGGAGCTTTCCCTCATCAAGAGAAGGCTCTTTTTTAAATGAAGGATTGAAAATTGAAAATTGAAAAATAAACAGTTATGCTTTGTGGGCTTTATGAAAATTGTTAAGGATCAAAAAATCAAAATTGAGGAACTGCGAGAGATGTCAAAAAAAATGTTCGGCACTCTTGTAAAAGCTGTTGTAGATATAGAGCAGGAGATAATGGCCGTTGACGCAGATTTACATGCTGATCAGGAAGCATATTTACTTGAGAATGGTTCATTGCAGCAAAATCTCTGGGGAATAAATATTTATCCAGATGCGACAATTGACGCGATGATTGAATTTGACTCAATGATCAATTTGCGCCCTTCACAGGAAAACCGTTCACGCGGAGTTGATGACCATTCTACGCGCGTGAGAATTGTAACCATCGTAAATAAACTTATTGAACCATGAATTTTCAGCACAAAAATGCCGCAGGTGGAAGATGGTTTAAATTTTCACTCATTGAACAGATGGCAAATGTCGGCAGCGAGATTTTTCGCGCAATCAAGTGGAAAAATCAAGGGAATAAGGAATATTCACGGCTTGCTTTTGAGAGAGCCCTTGAACTTTTTGATTTAACTATTATGGATCCAAAAAACCGCTTGCGTCTGCGTGAAATCACAAGAGCAAGAGAAGTTGTAGTGGATTATTTTTTTGGAGACAATATTTACAGCTCCACCGACTCCAATCTGGAAAAATATTTTTACAGTTTTAATTACGCCGCAAGAATTTCAAAATAAAATATGATTGATCTTAAACTGCTCATAGCGGATCCTCAAAAAATTAAAAATGCCATTAAAAAAAAGCATTTCAGTGGAGATTTGGACAAGGTAATGCAAATGGATGGGCAATGCCGCATTCTGATGCGTGAAATTGAAACTTTGAAAGCGGAACAAAATAAAATTTCAAAAGAAATTGCAAAGGATATGTCACGTAGGGAAGGGTCGCGACCCTTCCCTACTGTCGCTGAATCCGCATCAATAAAAAAACACCTAAAAAAATTGGAACCGGAGCTGGCACAATTAAAAACCGCATTGGCGCATGAACTTTTGCTGATTCCCAACCCGGCGCTTGATTCCGTACCTGAAGGAAAAGATGAAAATGACAATGTTGTCGTAAAAACCGTTGGAGAAAAGCCGCGTTTTGATTTTGAACCGCTTGACCACATCGCGCTTGGAAAAAAACATGATCTCATTGATGTTGAAACCGCCGCTAAAATGAGCGGGAGCCGCTTTTACTACCTGAAAAATGCCGCCGTTCTTTTGGAGCTGGCGCTGCTGCAGTTTGTCATGCAAAAACTGGTCGGCAAAGGCTTCAAGCCTGTCATTCCGCCTGTTCTGGTAAAAGAAAATGCCATGACCGCGACAGGATTCTTTCCTGCGGACCGCAACGAGATTTATCACGTCAATCCGGAAGACGATAATTTATTTTTGGCCGGCACGTCTGAAGTGCCGCTCTGTATGCTGCACGCGGGGAATATTTTAGATGCTGAAAAATTGCCACTACGCTATGCCGGTTTTTCAACGTGTTTTAGAAGGGAGGCCGGCACCTGGGGAAAAGACACCCATGGCATTATCCGGGTTCATCAATTTGACAAAATTGAGATGTTCAGCTTCTGCAAGCCGGAAAAGGCGGAGGAAGAACACGAATTTATTCTTTCCATTGAAGAAGAAATCATGCGGGAGCTTGGTTTTTGTTATCAGGTCGTTAATATTTGCGGCGGGGATTTAGGCAATCCAGCAGCCAAAAAATACGATATTGAAGTTTGGATTCCGACACAGGGAAAATTCCGCGAACTCACAAGTTGTTCCAATTGCACCGATTATCAGGCGCGCCGCGCAAATATTCGTTACAGAGAAGGCAAGGAAAATAGGCTTATCAATACGCTTAACGGCACCGCTATAGCCATGGCCCGCACCCTGGTGGCCATTCTGGAAAATTATCAGCAAAAAGACGGAACTATCAGCATACCGGAGGTTTTAAGAGGATATATGGGGGGAAAAATTGTAATTTAAATCCCCCAATTTGCCTTATAAAGGCTTTTTATGCTAGAATCAGGGGAAATTACATAAGTAAGTCATTATAAAAACAAAAAATGATCGCACTATCTACAGATTCATTGAAAGGCTACGGTTTAAATCGCATTTTTGATTTTGCAAAACTGGCCAAATACGATGGCGTTGATCTAGCTATTGATCCGAAAAATTTTGACACGCAAAATACGGACTATATCAGGCTTTTACTGGATCAATACGGACTGCCGCTTGTTGCAATACAGACACCGCCAAACTGCAACCAGCGCAAGATGGTGGAAGTGGTAAGAATGGCGAAAGCGTTGAATTGCCGCGTTATCGTTATTCAGCCGCCAAAAATTTTTGATTTCAAGTACATTCAATGGCTCAAGAATGAAATTCCGAAAATCCGTCAAAAAGAAAATATATCCATTGCCCTTGAAAATGCCGCGTCGGAAACATTTTTGGGCATCATTCCCGAACACGCCATGGGGAATATCGGCGAAATGAAAAAGTTTAAACACGCCTGTCTGGACACCACGCGGGTCGCGCAAAAAAAAGATGATCTGATTCGCGTATACAAAGCATTGAAAAATTATCTTGTGCATATTCATCTTTCCAATGTTAAAATTGGAAAACAGTATTATCTGCCACAGGAGGGCATTCTGCCCATTGAAAGCCTTTTAACCAAACTGAAACAGGACAGTTTTAACGGCTGCGTTTCAATCAAAGTAAATCCGCATTTTTTAAGCGCGGGCGAGGACGAAAAGGTTGTACAGCATCTTGCGGATATAAAAACATTTTACGATACGTATTTTACGAACGTGCAGATTATGTCAACGCCGCCGGAAGTTGAAGAAAATCAGCAGTAGGGAACGGTTTCAAACCGTTCCCGGATCATACGCAAATTACTTTGAATAAAGGATAGCTATATGTTGATGCTGATAA
>CAYHVY010000090.1:0-3395 GCA_964360095.1 uncultured Candidatus Peribacteria bacterium
TGTTTTCCATCGGCACGATGACTGAAATAACACCCTTGTTGCCATGTCTGCCGGCAATTTTGTCACCGATTGAAATTTTACGCGTCTGGGCCACACTGATTTTAATTTGCTGATTAACACCTGTCGCGAGCTCATCACCGTTTTTGCGTGAAAATATCTGGAGACTGACAACTTTGCCTCCCTCGCCGCCCGGAAGACGCAGAGAGGTGTCTTTGACATCGCGGGCTTTTTCTCCAAAAATAGCCCTAAGTAATCTTTCTTCCGCAGTCAATTCAGTTTCACCCTTGGGAGTTATTTTTCCGCATAGAATGTCGCCCTCGCGAACATTGGCTCCAACACGAACGATTCCATTTTCATCCAAATCTTTTAAGCGCGCCTCGCCTACATTCGGTATATCGCGTGTAACAATTTCCGGTCCAAGTTTAGTGTCGCGTACATCAAGTGTAAAAGTTTCAATATGCACGGAATCAAAAAATCCTTCTTTCACCACGCGGTCGGAAATAATAACGGCATCCTCAAAGTTGTAGCCATGCCATGACATGTAGGACACAAGCACATTTTTACCAAGCGCCAATTCACCATTTTCAATGGCGGCGCCGTCCGCCAGCACATCGCCCCGCTCTATACGTTGGCCTTTGTTCACCCTTGTTCTTTGATGAACACACGTCCCCTGATTGCTGCGTGTATAGGTCTGGAGATTATAAATAGCCTTTTTCCCGTTATCGTAAATAACGCTGATTTGTTCGGCGTCAACGCGTGAAACAGTACCGTTTCCCTCCGCTAAAACCACTTGTCCGGAACTTTTGGCGACAATTTCTTCCATGCCCGTTCCTACAATCGGCGCGCTCGGATTAATCAGGGAAACCGCCTGGCGCTGCATATTTGAACCCATTGAAGCGCGGGTGTTATCATCATGTTCCAGAAACGGAATAAGCGCGGTGGTCTCAGAAATAATCTGTTTTGGCGAAACGTCAATATGGGTAATTTCAGAGAGCTCCGCCATTGCTGGTTCACTGTTTTTTCGCACCGAAACGTGATCAGAGGTAATCTGTCCTTTTTCATCGTAGGGAGTGTTAGCCTGCGCTATGACCAGTCCGCGCTCCTCGTCGGCATCAAAATAACGAATATTTTTTGTAATATAAGGCTTAACCTGGATTTTTTCATTGGATAATTTTTCAATGATTTTTGCCAATTTTTCATCAATTTTTGTGCCGCTTTTCGCAATGATTTTTTTTGTTTTGGGATGAACAATAGTTTCGGTAATATTATGCCCCGTCAATTCCTTGGCTTTATTGATACAAAAATGTGCTATTTCACGGAATGGCGATTCGGTAAAACCATACTTGTTTACGCGGGCGTAGGTTGCCAAATGAACCACAAGTCCAATGTTTGGACCTTCAGGTGTCGCGATTGGACAAATGCGTCCATAGTGCGAAGGGTGCACGTCCCGAACATCAAAGGATGCGCGCTCACGTGAAAGTCCCCCGGGACCCATGGCGGACAGACGCCTTTTATGCGCCAGTTCGGCGAGAGGATTTGTCTGATCCATGAATTGTGACAGTTGTGAGCTTGCATAGAATTCACGCAAAGCGGCGGTAATGGGCCGCGAATTGATCAGTTGAGTAGGTGTCGCGGTCTCCAGATCCATTACCGTCATGCGGTCTTTGGCAATGCGGTCTGTTCGCAACAAACCCACTCTGAATTTGTTTTGCACCAGCTCTCCGACAGCCCGCACGCGGCGGTTGGAGAGATGATCAATATCATCGGCTTCCATTTCGCCATTGTTTAAACGAATCAGATACCGGAGAATCTCAATAAGATCCTTTACCTGGAACGTATGGAATTCTCTTGTATTCGGCGTATTCAGTTTAAACCTTTTATTCAATTTATAGCGCGCGACTGGCCCCATGTCATATTTGCGATAGTCAAAAAACATTGAATGGATCAATGATTTGGCGTTTTCAGGTGTTGCCAGATCGCCTGGCCGAATCTTGCGATAAATGCTTTGATAGGCCTCGTCAATGCTCTTTGCGCTGTCTTTCTCCAGCGTATTAAAAATGAAGTCATGCTGTGTGTCGTGGATCAAATCTTTAAACGGTTCAAGAATTGCCGCATCGTTCTCATATGCAAAAATGCGGAGCAGGGAAGTGATCGGTATTTTGCGTTTGCGGTCAATTTTAACAGTTACAATTCCCTTTTTATCCGTTTCAATCTCAAGCCAGGCTCCACGCTTGGGGATAATTTTTGCGTTGTGATAACCAGGGGCCAGGGGATTTTTTGAAAAGAAAACACCCGGCGAACGCACAAGCTGACTTACAACGACACGCTCAATCCCGTTGACAATAAAAGTACCCTTGTTTGTCATGAGAGGGATGCCACCTAAAAACACATCCTGTTCTTTTATTTCCCCTGTTTCCTTATTGATGAGCTGTACATGGACTTTTAGAGGCGCCTCATATGTGAGGTTTTTTGTTTTGCATATTTCAGCATCGTGTTTGGGTTCTCCAATTGAGTGTTCAAGAAAATGAAGCTCCAGTTTTCTTCCAGAGAAATCGGCAATGGGATTGATTTCATCCAATAACTCGCGAATACCTTCTTCCAAAAACCAGCGATAGGAATCAATTTGCACTTCAATCAAATTCGGTAAAACCACATCCTGATCAAGGCGCGGACGAAAATATTTTCGTCCGCTAGTTTCTTTCATTATGATATTCTCTTTTGGAAGAAGTCTTGAGATTTCTTCCGCCACCATATTTGCCGCGCGCGCTTTAACTTGAGCTTTGGCCACTTTTGCCTGCGAAAATTTAACGGCTTTTAAGCTTGCTTCACTGAGTGGAGCGCCTTTGCCTTTCTGCCTTTTTGCGTCAAATTTTTTTAACGGCTGTTTGTTGAAAGTAGATACCGGTTTCAAAGGGACGGGTTTCAAACCTATACCTACGATTTTTGGTTGCAATTTGGCCTTTGGTTGCTTACCCTTTTCAGGGACATTTTTTGATTTGATTTTTTTTGTTGATTGCCGTCCTGCTCCACTCTTCTTTTTTTGAATGAACGAAGGTTTGCGCTCCTTACTTTTAAGAGATTTCACCGGTTTTCTTGGTGCTTTCTTGACCGTTTTTGACTTTTTCTTAGCCATATTGAAAGAGATGTGAAGGATAAGCAATCTGTAGAGAACAAAAATTTTTGTTCTCTACAGATTGCTGCGCAATTTGCTATCTTTCACAACACAATCGGGTCCATATAACATTTAATATGGTTTTTCTGATAGCGTGGTTCATTTTAGTTATTTTTTAACATCTGTCAAATCTTTTTTAGGCACGTCAAAAAATCAGCCGTAGGGAACGGGGATCATACGCTTTTTCCTTTGAAAAATTTTAGGAAAAATTTAGAAAGATTTC
>CAYHVY010000091.1:0-3269 GCA_964360095.1 uncultured Candidatus Peribacteria bacterium
TGTCCCTACAAATTGCCGTTTACAATTTATCGGCTTTTAACGCTTTCTTCTGCTCTTCACTCAGGATCGGCGGCATTTCCCCTTCTTTTATCCTGTAAAAATTCTTAATACTTTTTAGGCTTCCAAAAGCCACATTCTTTGTCTGGCATACTTGACAACGATACGCAAACTTCCGCCCAAGGGCATTGGTTTCCACGATTTTTTTGCAGTCCTTGCAATAAAATACAAGTTCCTGCGGCAATGTATTGTCAATTTTATGTAGTAGCGGCATATTTTATAAATCCATTCTAAATGGCTGAACGGTTGATTTTTCCTGGGACGGGAGCTTTTGAGAATGTCCGCCTGAAGCGGGCGGCTGCATGGTTCTAAGGCTTTCTCTTGGTTTAACCTGTTCCATTGTTGGCATTTGAGTAATGGTCGCGTTTGCCTCATCCTGAAAATCTTTCATGATTATTGAGCGTTCACGCGATAACAGATAACCTCCGATGGTCAAAAGCGCCGCGCCAACAAATGCGATGAACATGCCGAATTGCGATTGCTTCAATGTAATGTTAATTCCAAAACTTTTGTCAAAATACACACTATTAACCAGAATTAGCAAATAGAACGAAAAAATCCCCGCCGGAAGAAAAAATTTGGAAGCTTTTACGCGGAAAAGAGGCACTTTTTTATCAAAATAATCGGTTACAAGTAAAAATATTGAAAATGACGCAATGATCAAAAAAGTAAAACCGGCAATATACAATGGTCCTGTCAGTCCCGTAAAAGTGTCCCCTGTGCGAAAAGAATCCAGATCTTGATACCATGGTAAAAACAAGCTGATTACCATGAGAATCGTACCTATCGCTATCAATTTTTTCTCAAATGAGAGACCGGCAATAATATCCTGAAAATGTGGCTTTGGCATAAATAAAGTTAGTAAAAATACTGTCTCCAATATAGAGCAGAAAATAAGTTTTTGTAAATAAAATTATCAAAAAAATGTCAAAACAGCCGCGAATTCAGTACAATGCCATTGTTTTTAAAAAATTCCATGAAAATCGCAATTGACATTCGTGAGGCTCTAAGCCAAAAAACAGGCAAAGGATATTATACATACAATATTGTCCGCGAAATATTAAAAATTGACAAAACCAATCAGTATATTCTTTATACCAACTCGCCAGGCAATCCATATAGCTTTTTTAAAAATGTGGAGATAAGAATGACTCCGGAACCCGGTTGGAAATGGCATTATAGAACTCTTCAAGATATCAAAAAAGAAAAACCGGATCTATTTTTTTCACCGACAAGTTATATTATCCCGGCCCTTGCGCCAAAGTCCTTATCGGTCATTATCACCGTTCATGATCTGGTGGCTTTTTTCTATCCGCTTACACACAGCACCAAAGCTGTTATTGTTGAGAGATTGGCGCTTCCGCTGGCCATAAAAAAAGCCCGTCACATTTTTACAGTATCAGAAAATACGCAAAAGGATATCATAAAACGTTTTCATTGCCGTAAAAATAAAATTCAGGTAGTGCCGTGCGGCCTCTCTCCATTTTACACAAATCCTGTCAGCCCACTTGAACTTGAAAAAGTTGGTGAAAAATTTCTTCTCCCAAAAAATTTTATTTTGGCTGTTGGAACCCTTGAACCGCGTAAAAATTTGAATACCCTCATCAAAAGTTTTGTGATTGTAAAAAGAAAACTCCCCGGTTTTAAACTGGTTATTATTGGCAAACAGGGCTGGAATTACAAGAGTATTGAAAAAAATATCCAGCATTTGAAATTAAAGGATGACATTCTTTTTTTAGGGTATCTTGAAGAATCTGATCTTCAAAAAGTTTATAAATTGGCTACCGTTTTTGTTTTCCCTTCCCTATATGAGGGTTTTGGCATTCCCCCTCTTGAGGCAATGGCTTGCGGTTGTCCAGTGGTAAGCTCAAATACCTCTTCAATGCCTGAGGTGATAGGGGACGCGGGAATTTTAATTGATCCCAAAAATGCTTTTAAACTTGCGAATGCCTTAATTGACTTGATTGAAAACGATCAAGTTCGTAACATGTTTATTGAGCGGGGCAGAGAACGCATTAAAAAATTCAACTGGGAAGAGTCCGCTCACACGGTTCTCAAAACTTTTAAAGCTATATGCCAATCCCATGACTCTCATCGTACCGTTTAAACAGAAACTAACTACAGTAGGCATTATTACCAAACGTCATAACAAGCAGCATCTGCCCTATGTCCGTGACATTGTTCGTATCCTCAAAAAACATCAAAAAAAAATTCTCTTTGATACCAATACTGCGCCAAATTTCATTTCACAAAAAGGATTAAAAAAAACCGATCTTCTGCAGCAATGTGATCTTGCCGTTGTTCTGGGCGGAGATGGAACGCTTTTAAAAACCGCGCGCAGCATGGGAAAAAGAAAAACCCTTGTGATGGGATTGAATTTTGGCACACTTGGAGTTTTAACGGAATCGCAGCCCGAAAATATTGAAAAAGACCTTTTAAAAGTGCTTCACCACCATTACATGGTTGATAAGCGCTCCATACTGCGTGTGACTATTTATCGCAAAGGTAAAAAAATCAAAACATTTTTGGCTTTAAATGATGCCGTCATTAACCAAGGCGCCTTTGCCCGCCTGATTGAGATGGATGTCACCATCAACCAGCAAAAAATCATCACATTTACCGCGGATGGACTTATTGTTAGTTCGCCCACGGGGTCAACGGGACATTCACTTTCCGCCGGAGGGCCGATTGTCCACCCTTCAATTCCAGGCATTGTTTTAACTCCAATTTGTCCAGCCACCCTTTCCGTAAGGCCAATTGTCATTCCAAATGACCGCCAGGTCAGCATTACGGTTAAAACCCAGCGTTACGGCCAGGCCGATATTGGTCTTACCGTTGATGGTCAGGAAACGGTATCCCTGCAATACGAAGACGAAGTGAAAATACGCAGGTCAAGCCGTTATTTTTACCTTATTCGGCTTAAGGGTGCCAGCGGCAAGTACTATCGCATGCTGCGGGAAAAACTGCATTGGGGTGAGCAGACTGGGAATCATGCGTCTTGAACTGCGATTCGTCTGATTAAATGAATACTATGAAGGACGCGCCCAAAGGGCGCGGCGCTGTATTAGCCTCGCTGCGGCTCGGCCTGATTGTTGATTATTATCAAAAATGCGCCAGAAAATTCAAAAATGCGCTGACCACCGGTCCTGGAAATATCTCCGGCTGAACGCCCGCAAAATAAGCTATGGCCTGACCCGTAAAAGCGGAAAATA
>CAYHVY010000092.1:0-3222 GCA_964360095.1 uncultured Candidatus Peribacteria bacterium
AATTTTGAATTTTGAATTTTGAATTTGTTTGAGAATTGATCATTGGTTATTGGTCATTTTGGTTATTGGTCATTATTAATCTTTCAATTTTAACATAAAACAAGCCTTATTAAAAGCCGCGCGCCTTATTTTGGCGGTGTCACCGACTGTAGAGTTATTGTCGTGCTCACCAGCGCAAACGCTCCCAGAGCCAATAAAAGCCCAATCGTGGCTCCAATAAATACTTTTTTTGCCTTCCCCGTATTATCCTCTTTTCCAAATGCCGTCACATAAAGATAACCGCCGTAAATGTACATAATTGCCGATAATGTAGCCACAAAGCCCGAAATAAAATTCGTCAGGTTCACAATCAGTTTTCTGGCGTTATCAACATTAGAAAGAGCAGCTCCCTGTTTTGGAAAAACAACATCCTTGACGGCAAATTCGGCAATACCGATTAGAATTAACCCGATAATGGCATACATGATGTTCTTTTTTGCTTTTGTCTGATTTTCTTCCTTGCCTCCGCTGACAACATAGCGAAAACCCGAAATGACTATCATTAAAACCGCCAGCGCGGCGGCAAAATATTCTATTACATTATAAATGCCCCGGATTTGTTCCGTGCCGGCTTTTGCGGCTTCCTGAAGCGATGTTTTGCTTGCGTAAACTTCTCCCTGTTCGCCAAAAAATACTTTTTTTACAAATTGATCGGCGATGATAATCACGATAAGACCAATAATGGCATATTTGAGATGTTCTTTTTGTTTCTTGGCAACCTCTTCAATCTGACGGGCACCTGTAATGAGTCTGACTCCCGAATAGAGAATAAACATTATAGCTATTGACCCCATGATATATTTCAAAAAATCAACGGCATATAAAATGGCACTGGTAATGTTGGAAGCTCCCTGTTGGTAGGATGCTCTGGCGTGTCCCGTTGTTTCATAACTGGGAAGTTTTGTCGGTTCTCCAACAGATCTAATAAAGGAAGAAGCGTCGTCCGCGGCAATCGCCAATGGAACAGTCAAAATAAGGCTTGTTATAAACAAAAACAGCCCGAGTGGCGCGATAATTTCCTTAAAAAAATTTGAAAATTGATTATTGATCATTGAAAATTTATTGAAAATTGATTATTGATCATTGAAAATTATCTCGTCGTTGGTTGTGTTACTTGCGGCCCGCCGCCTTCAAATTTTCCACCGACAAAAGTGCTTACAATGGCGAACGCGCCATAAATAATGAGAATACCGATGATTGTGGATAAAATCAGGCGCTTGGCCTTCCCCTGCTTTTCTTCATTACCGGCCGCCGTCATATACATGACGGCTCCGGCTAAAAGCATCAAAATGGCAATTGGACTGATAATGCTGACAACGAAATTGGTAACGCCGATAATTTCTTTAACTCCCTGCCCGGGATTGATGCCGGGTGTTAATCCCCCGACGCTGGGATACCGGCTTACATCAACTTGATAAAACACGTTATTAACTGCCGTATCAGCCAAAATAATAAGCAAAAGGCCGAGAATGCCGTACATCAAATTCTTCTTATCAGTATTCATTGCTTCTTCCTGGCTGCCCATAGCAATCATGCGAATGCCGCTGCGCACAATAAATAACACAGCAACACTTCCTATAAAATACTTCAAAAATGTCACGAAGAATTGCGTGCGTTGATTAAAGAGAACCGCAGAACGAAGAATGGCATTGGGATCTTTCAAAAAGCCTCCCTCCGTACAAGGCTGCCCTGGAATTTTAGCGCCGCAGCTCACGGAAAAAATCCTGACCAGCTCCCCTGACATTCCAACCAGAGCTAGGCCGGCTACCGCCCATAAAATTGTGTGGCGCTGCTTGGTATATTCATCCTCTTTTCCCTGGGCAATCACCATTCGCAAACCAGCATAAACCATCATGGCAATCGCTACTGCCCCAACAATATACCTTACATTTTGAATTGCGCGTGCGACCAGATTATAGAATTGCTGTTCTGCAGATAGGCCCTCTGCCGCAGGCGTGACATTTGGCAGGTTATACTGGCTCGCTGAAGGTAGCGGCAGCGCGGATTGTGCTTTTTCATCCGCATATGTTGGCATAGCCGCCATCAGAAGCAAAAACGACATCAGCCCCAGCACGCCCAAGAATTGCCTTAGTGTTTTCATGATGAAACTAAAAGTTATCCTTTTATTATAGCAAAAAATAAAAAATTTGACTATCGGCAAATCATTCCATTATAATTCTCTCCGAAGTCTTGGGGGCTTTTTCAATGAACATGCTTTTATTAATCTCCGCTTCGCTGCGGTCTGTATGCCAGAATCAAGAAAAAATCCGCTCCTGAATTATTTTCAGGAAAGTTATGAAGAATTAAAAAAAGTGACATGGCCGACACGCAATAAAGCTATCCGTCTGACGGGAATCGTGCTCTCGTTTTGTTTTGCCACCGCTTTGATCATTGGCATGCTGGATGCCGGCTTTAACCTTGGCTATCGTTCTCTTGTCCTTTATAGCGGGAAAATAGCCCCTCCAAAGGTAGAGTCACCATTGAAAGTAGATAATGTTCAGGCGACCGCAAATACTCAACAATCTGAGAAAACGACTCCGCCTGAGCCCATAAAAAAGTCGTCTGCGACAAAGAAATAACCAAGGACGCTATTTCTAATTAACCGTTAATTATTCGTTTTTATGCCAAAACAAGCGCCTGGCACCGGTCGTCACTGGTACGTCGTTCACACATATTCAGGATATGAAGATGCCGTTCGCGAAGCGTTACTGCAGCGCGTGGAATCGCTTAGCATGCAGGATATGATTTTTGACGTGGTCGTACCAAAAGAAACCCAGATTGTCATTAAAAAAGGTGAGCCAAAAACAGAGAAAAAACGTATTTTCCCGGGTTATGTGCTTGTTGACATGACCGTGACTGATGACTCATGGTATGTCGTTCGAAATACGCCAAATGTAACCGGTTTTGTTGGTTCCGGAACGACACCCGTTCCAGTTTCACCCGAGGAATTTCAAATCGTTAAAAAGCACATGGGAGAATCCGAGCCCAGATTTAAGATTGATTTTACGCTCGGAGATCATGTGATTATTTTGGACGGGCCTTTTGTCAACTATGACGGCGTGGTAAACAAGGTGGATGAAGAAAAAGGGAAAATCAAAGTTTCAATCACTCTTTTTGGAAGAGAAACACCTGTGGAACTGGATTTTACGCAGGTTAAAAAGAAATAAAGGTCGCAAATGCAAA
>CAYHVY010000093.1:0-3178 GCA_964360095.1 uncultured Candidatus Peribacteria bacterium
ACGGTTGATAGAATATCCGGAATTTTCTACCCCCGCGAAAGCGGGGGTTTTTTTATGTTGAAGGGGGTGGCGTTGTTATGAGGAATTGATTGCCGTTTTTATCCGGTTCCGTTTGCGTAAGAGCGATGGAAACTGTCTCTGCAGCCAGATTTTTTTTCTTCTGAAGATTTTTTTCCTCTTCCTTGGCACGTCCATTCATGATTTTTTCCATCTCTTCACTGTCAACCTGTTTTGTCTTGATGATTGTAGATTCAAATTCAGGTTCAAGACTCAAAGAAGTTACCGCATATGGTGAATCAAGACCTGCTTTTACCAGTTCATTTTGAATCCCGATAAAAATTCTTGATTGAACACGTCTCCAGGGGCCTTTGGAATCAACCCAAAAACGAACTTGAAGGGTAATATAACTATCCGCCAGGTCTTGAATGACAATGTTTGGTTTTGGTTCAAGATAAATTTTGGAATTTTTTTTCACCACATGCATGCAGATAGCCATAACATCTTTGATATTGGCTTCATAGCGGCAATATACGGGTATCTTTAACCGTCGCATCGGGTTTGAAGTTAAACTGAGGACCGAAGTCTTATAAAGTTGGGAATTTGGAACAATCAAACGCATCCCGTCGTAAGTTTTAAGATAAGTGGCGCGGGTGCGTATTTCCACAACTTTTCCTGTTTTTCCATTTATTTTTATCCAGTCCCCTATTGTAAAAGGCCTGGAAGCTAAAAGAGCTATACCCGCGACAAAATTGGCAATCGTATCCTGTAGTCCAAACGAAATACCAAAACCGATGGCCGCAAGCAGCGTGGTGATATTGATTCCGGCGACAGCAAGGGAAATGGAAGTACCGATTATGGCCACGATAAGAAACGCTATTCGTCCGGAAATAATCAATATTTCCTGATGTTCATCGCTTATTTTGCTCGCCAGGCGGTTTTCAACAATGCCTTTTACGATTACCCCAATTATCAGCGAAACGACAAAAATAATAATCGCGGTTATCCATAGCGGCAATTGTCCCAAAACAAAGTCAAAAATACCCGTTCCTGAAACGGCTTCTTTTTCAGACGGATCGGTCTTGGCAAAAACAGTTTGTATCCCTAATAAAAATAGTGATATTTTTGTCATTGTGTGTTGTTTTGTTGTTTATTTTTATCGTTTTACTGTAGGGAACAAAATTTTTTGTTCCCTACAGTAAAACGATCTTTATTTTTTAAGAAAATCGCTTCCTTCCGTGTCCTCCCGTTCTACTTCCTCACTTTCTTCTTCTTCGTTCTGTTCAGGGATTCCATAATCTACGCCGTAGCTGGTGCTCGTAGCCAGAAAATCAACTCCATAGTTTGAGTAAAGCCAATAGTAGAACATGGTAAAAGCGCCCTGGAAAAAACCAATGACCGACCAGATCAATGGCAGAGAAATAAAAAGTAGTATTGTGGCTCCGGCTCGGCCAAAAGCGGTGTACATGAAAAAACTTCCGGCAGTTGCCACCAATATTCCAAGCATAGTGGTATACACTGTCAGCAAAGCATAGCGGTAATCATGAATAAGTTCCAGGATCAGCGTGCTTGCCGTGGCGCTGAGAATAATCTGAAGGCCGGCCACATAAGCTGTTAAATCCAGTCGCGTAGTGGAAGTTGTTAAGTACAGCGGCGCCATAAAGGCGAAAATCACCACATTGATGATAAAAATCTGCGACAGAGCCGTGGTAATCCGCGTGTAACGTTCCCGCTCGGTATAGGACAACAGTAATGGCCCAATGAGGCTTGAAACAAGCGACGTGGCAAAAATCATTGCCATAAGTATAAATATAAAAAGTGAACTTATTTCCTGCGCCGCAGCTTCCGCCGGAGACAATACCGGCTGCAAAATGGAAGAAGTCAAAAGAAAGATCATTAAGAGCACCAGTGTTCCCGCGACACCACCGGCCAGTCCGGCAAAAGTTTTTAGGACAAGGGTAAAGAAGGACATTTTCCGCGGTCCGTACGCTGTTCCCGTTTCGCCTGCACCGGATTGTTGATCTTCTTCCCGCAAAGATTGATTTTTCTGTTCAACCATATATGGTAGTTTCCGTAAACGGTTAAATGGTATTGGCTATGCACTACTCCTCTTTATTTTATCATAAAAAACGACAATTAGGAAGATTCCTATGCTTAAAAAAGCGTCAGCGAGGTTAAAAACTGGCCACCAGCCAACGGCAAAATAATCAATTACATAACCCCTTGTAAGACGATCAATAAGATTAGAAAGCCCTCCACCAAGCACAAAACTAAGAGATAAAAAGGCTGACGGCCTGGTGAGATTAAGAGCGCGCAATCCCCAAAAAATAACAAAAACAATTATAATAATATTCAAAAGTGATAGCCACGGCTGTGGAAGACCAATTCCCCATGCCATGCCGTTATTTTCCTCATATCTGAGTCCAATAAAAGAGTTAACGGTGACAGGATTCAAAAGATGGTTTTTTGCAATCAGCTTAATAACCTGATCAATCAGCACGATTGCAAGTGTAAATAGTCCGATTTTTGCGAAGATTTTTTTCATGTATTCTTGATATTACCACTAGTATAAATTACATTGTTTTATATGAAAAAATCTCATGGTGACAGGGTGCTCTTTTTGATGGTTGTGCTTTTGGCGCTCTTCGGCCTGGTAATGATTACCAGCATTGGCGTGCCAAAATCAATTCAGCTTTCAGCGCCAAATATTTTGTATCCGAACTGCAATGATCCTAAGGTTGACTGCTATCTGATTTTCAAAAATCATCTTTTGCGGCTGGTCGTCGGAAGCATTTTATTGTTTATCACGATGAGAATACCATACCGTTTCTGGAAAAAAATGTCGGTATTTTTCTTTGTTCTTTCAGTTATCGCGCTTTTTACCGTACTCATCATTGGCGCGAAATATACGACGTTCGCGAAAAGCTGGTTTATTTTCTTTAATACGTCATTCCAGCCAATTGAGTTCGCAAAGCTGGCTTTGGTTTTTTATCTGGCAAACTGGATGGAGCGGAAAAGCAAACATGTAGAAAGCTTTGAATACGGATTTTTACCATTCTGTATTGTAACAGGTGTCTTTATTTTACCCATCCTTCTTCAGCCGGATTTGGGTGGAACGCTGGTGGTTTCTGCCATTGCAGTTACAATGTTTTTTGCTGGAGGCGCCCGTCTGCGCCATCTG
>CAYHVY010000094.1:0-3056 GCA_964360095.1 uncultured Candidatus Peribacteria bacterium
TGCAAAAAGCCGGTTTTAAAGATGTAAGCCTAAAAACGGTTAATTTTGATGGATTGCTTTTCAACCAGGTTGACATAAAAGATTCAATCGCGTTGCCTGTCATTAATCAGGATATTTTGGATAAAAAAGGTGAAAAAATGGCATCTATTTATGTTTTTGAAGTCAAAAGTAAAGGGCTGGCAAAAGAAGTATATGATATTTTAAAGAAAAAATTTGCAACTCAAAATATTGGCATTTTTAAGGATGTCCCGCCATGGCGGGACGGCTCTGTATTAGCCTCGCTGCGGCTCGGCCTGAATGAAACGCATGATTTTGGAGAGGCTTCTTTTTATTTGAACGAATTTCGTTTTCCTGACCTTGTATTTCTAGTTGTCAAAAAAAACAGAAATGTGTATGCTCTGACTTACGGAAAAATGCAGCATGATCTTATAAAAAAATTAATAACAATTCTGCCGTAACGTAAACGTAATAAATAATCTTATCATATGGCGAAAAAACTACTTACAATGGTGAAGCTCCAGATTCCCGCGGGGAAGGCCAATCCGGCGCCTCCTATCGGACCGGCGCTTGGTCAACATGGTGTGAATATTCAGGACTTCTGCGGCAAATTCAACGCCATCACAAAAACAATGGGGGACACGATTATTCCTGTGGAAATCTCCATTTTTGAGGACAAAAGTTTTACATTCATCACAAAAACTCCGCCTGCATCTGTCCTTATTTTAAAAGCTCTGAACCTGGAAAAAGGCTCCGCCGAGCCGAATAAGGTGAAGGTTGGCACGCTTACAAAAGCACAGCTCAAAGAAATCGCGGAGAAAAAAATGCCCGATTTAAACGCCCATGACGTGAATGCCGCCATGAAAATTATTGCCGGAACAGCCCGCAATATGGGGGTAAATGTGCAGGAATAATTTATAATTTATAATTTCTAAGGTATGGCAAAACATGGAAAAAAATATCGCGCGGCCGCGGAGCTGCTTATACAAAAGACGGCCTGCGATCTTGATGAGGCTGTTGAACTTCTGAAAAAAACAGCCGTTACCAAATTTGATTCAAGTTGTGAAATTCATCTTCGCCTTGGGGTTGATCCGACTCATGCGGACCAGATGGTGCGTTCCACGGTCGCTTTACCGCATGGTACGGGTAAAACTGTTCGCGTAATTGCTTTTGTGTCGGAAAATAAGGTCAAAGAGGCTCTTGATGCCGGCGCTATAAAGGCCGGAATGGAAGATTTAATTGATGAAATCCAAAAAGGGTTTCTTGGTTTTGATGTTGCGATAGCCACTCCCGATGTAATGAAGAATCTCGGAAAAATTGCCAAAATTCTTGGAACAAAGGGCCTTATGCCAAATCCAAAAGCGGGGACTGTAACGACTGAAGTAGCCAAAACAATAGGTGAAATCAAAAAAGGCAAAGTTGAGTTCAGAACGGATAAACAGGGTCAGATTCATCAGATTTTCGGGCTAGCTTCGTTTGAGGCACCCGCGTTGAAAGAAAATCTGGTGGCTTTTATGAGGGCCATTGTTGAAACCAAGCCCACTTCCCTCAAAGGTAACTATATTCGCAACATAAGCGTGGCAACAGCGATGGGGCCCGGTATCAAATTGGATCTTCAAAAAGTAATGGGGTCGTTAAAGTAATTCCGGGCACGCGCTAACATAAGGCCTTTGTGCAATTAAAAACGTGGTTTTTCGCTTTCTTAAGACCTTTTTGCCATTTTTTTTTGATTCCGCCCATCTCAGCCATCATCAGAACCTGCCCTGTCTCTATACCTTTATCTTCTCCTTCATTTCGTGATCACTGAACTCACTTTACATTAAAAAGATTAAGGTTTTTTAAACACAAAATGAAATTTTTCTAAAATAAAACATGAGAAACCTGTTCATAATTGGATTTTGTTTTATTGTTATTGGTGGAACCGCATACACATATTTTCACAATCCGGAAAAATTTCCTGTTCATACAAAAGTAACGCGTATTTCAGGAATAGTTGTTCCGCATCACGACCTGGTAAAAAAACAACGACAGGCGCTTTTTGTCGAGATGGCGGAGCGTTTTTCTATCATGGGAAAACCGAAAACAGTCATTCTTATTTCTCCAAACCATTTTAATGCCGGCAGAGCGAATGTTCAGACAAACAGTCAGATATGGGATACATTTGATGGGGAAATATTGCCGCAAACGGATGTAATTGATGCGCTCATTGCATCAAAAGCCGCAAATAACGAACCAAAAAGTTTTAATAATGAACACGGAATTAAAATAATTCTCGGGGATATTAAACGTACATTTCCTCATTCACGTATAGTTCCGATAATTATTAAAATGAGCGCGACAGATAAAGACGTCAAGCTTCTGCATGATGAGCTTCTTCGTGCATGCGCGAAATGCCTTATGATTGCTTCAGTTGATTTTTCGCACTATCAGCCTGCGGCGCTTGCCGATTTTCACGATACTCTCACGTTGCGTGCCCTTCAAAATCGGGATATTACGGCGCTAATGACAAAAGCCGAAGTTGATTCTCCCCAGTCTCTTGCCTTACTTGCCAGTTTCGCGCAAAGCCGTAAAACGGAGCATTTTTCTTTATTTGATCACACCAACAGCGGCATTCTTGCGAAAAATTTTGACATGGAAACAACCACTCACATTTTTGGCCTGTATGAAGAAGGCTCTGCTGTCACACCGGAAGACAGTGTCACTTTTTTGCTTGGAGGAGACATGATGTTTGGCCGTTTTGTAGCATATAAATATTTAAAAGACGGTCTGGAAAAGATTTTTTCACAGTTTGGCGAGAGGGTTTTTTGGGGAACGGATGCGACAATTGCAAATCTGGAAGGGCCGATAAGCGACCAACCTGTTTTTGGCGAAGCAAAACCGGATAATCTTGTGTTCAATTTTCCTCCGCAAACAATCCGCGTATTGCGATTTTTACATATCAACGGCGTGAGTCTTGCAAACAATCATACTTCTAATCAGGGCGAAAAAGGCCTTGCGACAACAAGAAAACTTTTGGATAAAGCGGGAATAACATGGATCGGCGATCCAAATGGCGTACA
>CAYHVY010000095.1:0-2975 GCA_964360095.1 uncultured Candidatus Peribacteria bacterium
TTACGACATATCATTAGAAGACAACCTTCAATCTCAAACCTACTACCGAACCTTTTAATCGTACGACATTACGCACATTATCACTGTTTTATGAACGATTTATAAATTCTTTGTTAAGTTTTTCTAAAAAAGTCTGCCCGGGCAGACTTTTATCAGCAATAAGCGGCTTGTGCAAGCGATTTTGGATTTCAGATCTTGCATGGAGTTTTTTGGTGGTCAAATCACATAAAACATAAGCCGGTGATAAATTTTTCTATTGCCATCTGCATTTCATTTGTATCATTTGTTGTGATCTTGATTTTTCCTGATTTCAGATCAGAATCAATGTGGAGCAGTTTTTGATATATCTGTGTGAGCATGCTCAAAGGGAAATTTCTACTTTGCTGGATGCTTGTAGAAACAACGTATGGATGTAGTTTGATTTTTTGGATAATTTCAACCTGACTCAGCTTTTGATCCAGGCACGCTCGCACTTCAATTAAAATGCGGAATTGCCGCACTATCATAAATAGAATTCCCAGAGGAGCTTCGCCGCTTTCCAGGAGAATTTTAAGAATTTTCAAGCAGATGGCGGCGTTTTTTTGCGCAATGGCATCTGTCAGTTTAAAAATTGACGCACTCAGGTTGGGAGTGACCAGCGCTTCAATATCCGCAGTCTGAATTGGTTTCCCATTCGCATAAATGGCCAGTTTTTCAATTTCCTGGCTCATTTGCCAAAGATTGGGGCCAACAGTTTCACTTAAAAAAATGCTTTCGCGTTGACCAATATGTCCATGTTGCTGTTGGATACTTTTTTGAATCCAGGAAATGTACTTTTGCCCTGTCAGTTCCTCAAATTTTTGTAGTATACCAGCCGTTTTGAGTTTTTTAAAAAGCGTTGTTCTGGCATCCGGCATGTCAGTTTCAAGAAAAACAATCACACAAAAATCCGCAGCTTCGTCCAACTCCTCCGCGACTTTTTTCTGCTCATCTATATTGCCGTCACGCAAAAAATCACGAATAATGATCAGTTTTTTTTCACTCAAAAAGGGCATAGATTGGCTCGCCGCGCAGAAATCCGCATTGGTAAATTTTTCACCCTCAAAAACATGAATATTAAAATCACCGTACTTTTTCTCAAATTCACGTCTCCACAGCATGCTTTTCTGGTATGCAGAATAGGTGTCCGGGCCGTAGAAGAGGTAAATTGGGTTTGAAATCACACGATTCTTTATTTTAAAATCACATGCAGGCCTAAGGTTTGCGTTGTCAGCTTACCTCGCCACCTCCGCTTTGTCCAATTTCAACACATCCTCCAGCCCCGGCGGCGTATTCAAAATAATGCGCTCGTCAAACCGGATTACAATGGAGCCTTCGTCTTTACCGGGTTCACCGGCAAAACGGCGTTTTTGCAGAAGGGGTTCAATATTGCCGTATATGGAGCCGTAAATTGTCAAACGTGAACTGGAATCAATGTCGGGCCGCGCGGAACTGCCGGAAATCAACTTTCCATTGTCTTTATTCTCTCCTTTTTGAACAAAAAATACTCCCGCTAATTCCCGTACTGAAGGGTCCACATATACGTTGCCGTTCAGGACAATGAAAGCCAAAGAAGCCGTGTCGCGCGCCGTGCATGCCTTGTTTCCGGACTTGTTACAGCCTCCATATTTGATATTGTTTCTGATTATCAAATCTCCATTTTCAACAATAAATGTTTTCGCGCCTTTGCCATCATTCAAAATAAGATCAGAGCCGCCGCCAAGGACAAGATTTTTCTCTCTCAGGTGATAAACGCCTTTTGCATTTGCGATGGTTGGCATTGATAGTTGATCAAAAGAGAAAAGAACAACCTTATTATCAGCGCCGGCCAAAGCGTTGAGATTTGGCGCCCAGCGACTCAGCCGTGTTTTATTTTCATGTATGCTATTCACGATGGTTTCTTTTTTCCAGCGTTGACCTGGCTGAAGGCTGACGGAACAGACTTGACTGGAAAGTCCGGGAGATACCGTTTCAGGATCATAATATTGCTTTAAAGCTCCATCTGATTTACAAACTTCATGGGTAAGGATGAATGATTTTGATGTTCCAGTACGGACAATTTCTCGCGGTTGCGGTTTTCTTGGCTTAATGATGATGCCACTTGTGCTTTTGAATTCTGAACAATACTGTACGTTTACTCCAGCATTCAATTCGGATTCCAGGAAAATGTCACCGGCAGCGCGAGTCAGAATATATTGGCAGAAAATTTGAATCATGATGTTTTCAGACAGTATTTGTCCTGAAATCGTGCTTCTTTCGCTGTTAACAACGAAGTAATCAGCATATGCCTGGTTTTCAAATTTTTCCTGGCAAAGCCTGCCGGCACCACACGTATTTGGCGTAAGAATGCTGTCTACAGAAGCCTCGTATTTTATTACAACTGGTTCGGTAGTCTGCAAATTTTTAAAGGTTATACCCGTATCATCCACAATATTTCCTTCATAACAGTCGGATCTTATTTTGCGTCCACAGACTGCGAGTGGAATGCCATTTCTTGTCACCGACATACCGCTGCTACGGTTGATTCTTCCGCCGGGTCCGTTATTTGTTTGTCCCTGCAGAAAGCCTTTTTCGCCGATGGTATCCCTGATGATCGCGCTGGTGTTAGCGCTTTTTGGAACCAGCGTGAGCTGATACTCAACTTTTTGTCCTGTTCCCTGCGGCAAAGTCAATTTTTGGATAAACTGATCGGATGTTCCCGCGCGACGTACCGCTTTTTGTAGTTCAGGAGGCAGCGGAGGTGGTAGAGGCGTTGGTGTTGGTTGCGGAGAAGGCGTTGGCGTTGGTGGCGGAGCAGGTGGTGGTGGTGGGGTTGTCAGGCTGGCATAGCAATTTGGCGTTGCAAAAACTCTAACATCAGTATTCGGCGCTACCGGCTGGCAATTGTCACGCACCGTTGTTTCAAATGGACGATTTGCGCCAATTGTCCATTGCAGCTTGACACTGTAATCGCTGTC
>CAYHVY010000096.1:0-2954 GCA_964360095.1 uncultured Candidatus Peribacteria bacterium
TGTCGTGGGGTTTATCAAACGGCGTCAAAAATAGAAGAACATTTTTATTTTGCCTGTAGGCTTACAGTTGCCTACGGTTTTTAATTTCAGGAAAAATTTAGAAAATGTTCTTCATTTTTTATTTTCCCCATCAATAATTTCACCTTCCGCTACGTCCTCAACTGGGATTTTTTTCCCCTTCTCCGCCTCTTTATTTGTTGTATTTTCTGATGTCGTTTCAGTATTTGCGGCCGTTTTAGCGCTGTCATCCTCAGTGGCTCCTGCACTCGTTGCCGTACCGGGATTTTGATACATAGCGGCGCCAACTTTTTGAATGGCTTCAGAAAGCTCATCCTGGCCTTTTTTAATATCTTCAAGTTTTGCTTCTTTATTTTCAAGAATTTTCTTGAGAGCGTCAATTTTTTCCGTTACGGGTTTTTTGGTATCTTCGGACACTTTATTTCCGGCATCCTTCAAAGTTCTTTCAGATGTAAACACAAGGGCTTCCGCGTGATTGCGCGTTTCAATAGATTCTTTTTTTTGACGGTCTGCTTCTGCGTGTTGTTCTGCTTCTTTGCGCAGTTTTTCAATTTCTGCTTCTGACATGTTGCTGGAGCCGGTTATGGTTATGTGCTGGACTTTTCCTGTAGCTTTGTCGGTTGCTTTAACATTGATGATTCCGTTGGCATCAATGTCAAAAGCAACTTCAACCTGTGGAACGCCGCGCGGAGCCGGTGGAATGCCGTCCAGAATAAATCTTCCAAGCGATTTGTTGTCCGCAACCATGGGGCGCTCCCCCTGCACAACGTGAATTTCAACCGAAGTTTGATTGTCTGCCGCCGTTGAAAAGACCTGCGATTTTGAAGTTGGAATCGTTGTGTTGCGCTCGATCAGTTTTGTAGCGATATTGCCAAGTGTTTCAATGCCCAGAGAAAGAGGAGTCACATCCAGCAAAATGATGTCTTTGACATTGCCCTGCAGAACGCCACCCTGAATGGCGGCGCCAATGGCGACTACTTCATCGGGGTTTATGCCGCGATGCGGTTCTTTCCCGAAAATTTCTCTCACTTTTGTCTGTATTATAGGCATGCGCGTCACTCCGCCCACCAAAACCACCTCATCAAGGTCGCTCACGTAAATTTTGGCATCTTCAATGGCTTTTTTGCATGGTGAGACGGTACGTTCAATCAGTTCAGAAACCAGGTCTTCAAGTCGCGCCCGTGTCAATTTAATGGAAAAATGTTTTGGCGATCCCGCCCGATCCATACTGATGAACGGAAGATTGATTTCTGTTTCGTTAAGAGTTGAAAGCTCAATTTTTGCCTTTTCCGCGGCATCACGCAGACGCTGCAAAGCAACGCGATCATTGGAAATGTCCTGCCCATGTTCTTTTTTGTACTCGCCGAGAAGCCATTTCACAATGTGCTGATCCATGTCATCGCCGCCAAGATGAGTGTCTCCATTCGTGGAAAGCACTTCAAACACGCCCTCACCCAATTCAAGTATGGAGACATCAAATGTACCTCCGCCAAAGTCAAAGACAGCAATTTTTTTATCTTTCGCCTTATTTTTATCAAGTCCGTAAGCCAGTGCTGCCGCTGTTGGCTCGTTGATAATTCTTTTCACATCCAGGCCGGCAATTTTCCCCGCATCTTTGGTGGCCTGGCGCTGGGAATCGTTGAAGTACGCTGGAACAGTAATTACAGCTTCCGTTACCGGTTCCCCGAGAAACGCCTCCGCATCAGCTTTGAGTTTTGCCAGAATCATAGCGGCAATTTCAGACGGCCGATGCTCCTTGGAATTAAGGACAATTTCCGCTTCTCCGTTGCGGCCACGCACAACTTTATATGGAATCTGCTTGATTTCCTCGGTTACCTCATCGTACATGCGGCCAATGAAACGCTTTGATGAATAGATGGTGTTTTCAGGATTGGTAACAGCCTGGGTTTTCGCCGTTACGCCGACAAGACGCTCATTGTTTTTAATGGCAACTACAGAGGGCGTAGTGCGGTGTCCTTCTACGTTGGGAATAACAACGGTATCCGCGCCCTGCATGACTGCCACGCATGAATTTGTTGTTCCAAGATCAATTCCAATGATTTTTGACATAGATTTTATTGTTAATAAATTTAGCACTCGTGATTATAGAGTGCTAATAATTTACAGTCAAGGGAAGTTTATTTGCGAATTTGAACGTTCTTAGCACATCATCAGTGAAGAGACTTTGAGTTTCAATAGTAAAAATCGTTCCTCTGTGAACAAACATATATAATGTAAGTCCGAACTCATTAGTTTCTATTTGCGCAGTTTTTTCTCCGCCAACTTTGACTTGATAATCACGCTTAATTTGTTGCTCTGTATAATCTCTTTCTTTAGCAAACGCGCTGACAGCTTGATCAAGGGAAAGATCTTTACTATTTGGTTCAAAGTTTACAGCTTCACGACTCTCGCCAGCTTCAATTTGCTTGTCCACAAAAACGATAGCATTTGCACTAGTTCTTTCAGCATCAATTCCCCATTTTTTTGGTTTTTGAAATTCAAAACCGTACTTGTCGTTTTTGTATGTTTGAGAATCTGATGGCGTTGTTATTAGTTGCGCTGGTGTTGTCGGTTGTGTCTGACTCACTGGTTGTTGTCCACATCCAGCCAGAAACAAGACCCCCAAAGATAAGATACCTAATGTTACGATTTTTTTCATAATGTTGTTTAATTAAAAAATTATTCTTTGACGCCATTCCCCACTTTTACCCTGGCCGGTTTTAATACTTTTTCCCCCAACATATATCCTTTTTCAAACTCCTCCAGTATCATGTCTTTTTCACCAGGTCCCGTCATCAACGCCTCATGAATTTTTGGGTCAAATTTTTGATCTTTTGTCTCAATGATCTTTAAATTTCTTTTCTCAAGAATCTGCCAAAACTGGCGCATGGTCTGTTCAATGCCCTTTGTCCACTCCTCATCCTTTGGCTCATGAG
>CAYHVY010000097.1:0-2842 GCA_964360095.1 uncultured Candidatus Peribacteria bacterium
GATTCTTTATCAAGCTGTCTATCCTTAGGGTGCCGCATTGCGGAAGTCAGGAAAAAAGAGCAGAACGGCAAGCGGAAATCCGAAAAAACGTTTTATAGTCATCATAAAATGAATACAATTCCACAACAGTGATAATCCCATATGTTGTGGATCGTTACAACATCAATACAAGGCATTTGGAGGTTATAGGCTTTCAACAATCTCCCACATGATCTGGTCAAAATGATATTTCAGTTCATTTTTGGAAATATTTTCTGTTTCAGATTTTGAGTAAATGCAGAGAGGCAAAAGTAGATTTTTCCTGATGTAAAGATACAAATACGATCTAAAACCGCCTGATTTGCCTTTTTGCATATCCAAGCTTGGAACGCGGATTTTATAAATTGACCGACCGAAGGATAGCCCTCCGGGCACTTGATGGCTAGGGCTTCCGCTACGCTCCAGCCTGATGGAAATTTCATTGTTGGGATTGAATGCATCAACGATCTTCAAAAAGTCGTCTTTCACATGAGGATATTTTTTCTTCAATTTTCTCAATTGTTTTTTAAAGTGTTCAGAAAAAAGAATCTGCATGAAATTTTTCAAATATTGTTACACATCTTTCAACTGTTTTTTGGCAGAAGGAAGTTTAAAAGTATCAATACGGTCAAGGAGTTTATCCATCATATAAATGGATTGATCTAGAGAACTTTTTTTGGTCAAAAAATAATACTTAATCAAAAAGGTAACGGTTGAAGTTCTATTGCCCAACCCCTCTTCTTCCTGAATAATATCTAGTTCCTTCGGAATTTTATCACTGACTTTGAAAATTAGAGCAGTCATAAAACATTATGGTTAAAGTGATTATTTTCACCAATAGTATATAAAAAATATAGAAAAAAGTCAATTTTTGGACGAGGGATACCTGGAGGGGCCATTAGGCACATTAAAGAAACGCTTACAATAGAGCATCGCGAACATTAAAAAACTATTCTGGAGCCACGACCGGGAATCGAACCCGGGACCTTTTCCTTACCATGGAAACGCTCTACCTGCTGAGCTATCGCGGCTATTTTAAGGGGACAAATGCCTGCAAATACTAGCATAAAACCTTCAAAAATCAATTTCTCCCATTTTAGATTTTTTTCATTTCGCGGTTAAAAAAATTTCATTACCGATGGTTACAATAAAAATACTTTCGGCCGAGAGTGTGTCTTATTTTTATATCTTAAACAAACCACCATGAAACAAAAAAACATAGGCCCCGGCGGAAGCCTTAATGGCTTTTTCGCAGGGGTAAAACATAAAATGGCGCTTTTGGTGATTTTTGTTTTTTCTCTTGTTTCAGCGCTTGGCAGTCTATCGTACAATACTGTTGTTCAAGCGGCCACGTCAGGTTCCACTTCAGAAAAAACTTCCGCTTCAAAAATTGAACTTGTGGAACTGCCAGCAAAATCACCAACAGACACCGCGGTAATTTTTAGCGCAAAAGCAGTGGACGTAAAAGATCTTTTTGTATACGGACTTGAAATTACTTACGACCCGGTCGTTCTCACATATAAAAAGGCGGCGGCTGGACATTTTCTAAGCCAGGAAGGCAAAACAACGACTTCGTTTCAGGCCGCGCTGGAAAACGGCGTTGCTGGAAAATTAATTGTTGCTGAAGCACGAACCGGCGCTGGGGCAAAAACAGGTGTCAGCGGAACAGGAGAGCTTTTTACAATGGATTTTGAACTCAATGCCGGCAGCAAAGATAAAGCTAATACAAAGGTGCAATTCGGGAAAAACAGCTTCGCGGCAACATCAACAGCTGATTTAAAAACAGAATTTGATGGAATGACCCTGTCTCTCAAACTTGACAGCGTAAAAAATCTCAAATCCGCGCACGGGACTGAACGCTACGGTTTGTCTTTAACATGGGATGCTCAAGCGGGAGCAACCGACTATAAAGTGTATCGTAAAAATCAGCATGGAGAATGGAAATTGCTTAAGGAGGTTTCCACAACCAGCCTGACTGACAATGGAAGCGGGTCCGGCAGCAGCGCTTTAATACCGCATTTAGATTATGTTTATAGGGTCGTGGCGGTAAAAGGCACAAAAGAGAGTCCTGTCTCGGAAATTATCGGAAAGGACACACGTGGCCTGAAAGGGGATAATAACCGCTCCGACAGGGTTGATGGTCGGGATTTAGAAAAACTGGCGCGCGCTTTTGGCCAACTTGATACTGAAAAAGACTTTGATCCGCTCATTGATACAACCTACGACGGAAGAATTGATGGCAATGACCTCATTGATCTTGGACTAAATTTTGCAAAAGTTTTTAAACCATAGTTAATACAGTCCAGCGCCCCGCCGTGGCGGGGCGCTGGTACATTTTATTTCCTCACCAATATGGACAATCCAACAACAATCAGTCTGGAGACAATCCAGCTTCCAAATAACATAGTGAGGACAGACGTTTATGTAAAAAACGCACCCGCCCATTTTCTAGGGCTGGCGTTTGAACTCAACATAGAAGGCCAAATATGGGGGCTTCAAAAATATGAATTGGGATCTGTTTTCAAAAAGCCATCAGAACTTCTAGTGTTGGCAACAAAACGCGACGAACCGAAGCCGCGAATCGTTTTCGGATTGAGTTACAAAGGAAAAACGCTTATTAACAAAGAAAAAACAACTCCTGATGATGGAAAAATGATCAGTTTTTATCTTCAAATGCCAGCGACAGATCCACTCAAATTTACATTTTCGGAGAACATAATCAGTGTCTATGAAAAAGGTCGGAAAGATCTTCAAAGTGCTATCTGGACAAATAAAGAGGTTTATTTAAAGCCATTTGCAAAACAATCATTGAAGCAAAAAGAAG
>CAYHVY010000098.1:0-2794 GCA_964360095.1 uncultured Candidatus Peribacteria bacterium
CGTCCGGTGAGCCATGGCTGTATCCGTCTGCTTCCAAAGGATGCCGAATTTGTCTGGAACTTCAGTGATGTTGGAACGAAGCTGGTGGTGATATCATGAAATTATAAATTATTTGTGCAAGATGATTCGATACATTACCATCAAACAAGGTATCTATAATCAATGTTATTCGATCATTAGTTAGTTTTGAAATTAAAGAGTCGCCACAAACAAATAAAACCATTGCGACCCTTTCAAAATTCATACTTGACGGATCATTTTCAGGACTAATAATACCCTCTCGTTTTAATCGTATAAGTTCTGCGGCAGCCTGTTTAGAAGTGTACTGAAAAGGTGTATATGGCGCAATATTTTTTCCAAAATGTAAATATGCTTTTTTTAGCTCAATAGACAGGTCTTGTGACACATCTCCACTTGTATCTCCACTTGTATCTAGATTATTCATAGATTAAATCATAATAAATGAAATTTTAAAATGTAAATTATAGCGGGAAATCCTAACCATTTAATAATCTTTTGTCAATAGAATGTCTGATATTCTCCTTTCTCTTAACCCAAAACAGCAGGAAGCCGTGAAAGCCACTCACGGGCCCGTATTGGTCATAGCAGGGGCGGGGTCGGGTAAAACACGCGCCCTCACGCATCGCATCGCCTACCTCATCAAAGAAAAAAACATCAAACCCTGGAATATTCTGGCGGTAACTTTTACAAATAAGGCCGCCGGAGAAATGAAAACCCGCGTCATAAAACTCCTCAAACAAGAAGCAAATGACACATATCTGCCAATGGTAAGCACGTTTCATGCCGCATGTGTGCGTATTTTACGGAGACATATTGAGCTTTTGGGCTATGAAAACAGCTTTGTAATTTATGATATGGCGGATCAACAGATCCTTGTAAGACAGATTCTTGCCGCCCTCCATCTCAATGAAAAGCAGGTTAATCCAAAAGCCGTTTTACACTATATTTCCGGAGCCAAGGATCAGCTAATCACTCCAAAACAATATTATGCCTATGCCAACACGACTTTTACCCAGCGGGTAGCGGAAGTATACGAAAAATACCAGGCGGCGCTGAAGAAAAATAACGCGTTGGATTTTGACGATCTCATCATGAAAACTGTTGAACTTTTTCAGAAAGAAAAGGATATTTTGAATGAGTATCACGAAAAATTCCAGTTTATTTCGGTTGATGAATATCAGGATACCAACCACGCCCAGTATGTTTTGACGAATCTTCTTGCTCAAAAATACCGCAATCTTTGCGTGATCGGTGATGTGGATCAAAGCATTTATGGCTTTCGCGGAGCCAATATTGGCAATATTCTCAGTTTTGAAAAAGATTATCCGGAGGCGAAAGTCATCTTGCTTGAGGAAAATTACCGTTCTACCCAGCATATTTTGGACGCGGCGCACCATGTTATTGTGAAAAATTCCAAACGGGAAGAAAAAAAATTATGGACGGAGCGTATCGGCGGTGAGAAAATCACACTCAAGACCCTGGAAAATGAACGGGAGGAAGCCGAATTTGTCGCTAAAGAAATTGTGGAAAAACTTCGCGCGTATGAATCACCCAATTACCGTGATTTTGTGATTTTATACCGCACAAACGTGCAGTCGCGTCTGTTTGAAGAAGTTTTTTTGCGCTATGGTCTGCCGTATAAAATCGTTGGAGGCATCCGCTTTTATGAACGCAAGGAAATTAAGGATATTATGGCTTATTTACGCCTTATTCAAAATCCGAATGATAATGTTAGTCTTTTACGCGTTATCAATACGCCGGCTCGGAAAATCGGCACAAAAACCATAGAAATTCTTCAGCAATACAGCATCCAGCATAAAATTTCATTGTTCCAGGTAATGGAACGGATGGACATCTCTGGAAATCTTCCAGATGCCAAAGTTGAAGCTCTTAAAAAATTTGTTGAACTTATAAGAGATCTTCAGGGAATCAACAAAAAATTTCCGGTGTCAGGACTTATAAAACATGTTTTGGACGCTACGGAATACAAAAAAATGATTGATGACAATACAGTTGAAGGAAACGCGCGTCTGGAAAATATTTATGAACTCATGAATGTGGCCGCGAAATACGATAAACTTGAGCCGGCTCTGTCGCTGACTGTTTTTCTTGAAGAAGTGGCGCTCGTCGCTGATATTGACCATTTGGATGAGCAGGACAATGCCATTACCCTGATGACCGTTCATTCCGCGAAAGGACTGGAATTTCCGGTGGTTTTTATTGTAGGCCTTGAGGATGGCATTTTCCCTCATTCGCGCAGTCTTCTTGATCATAGCGAGCTGGAAGAAGAACGGCGGCTCATGTATGTGGCTTTAACGCGGGCAAAAGATAAACTTTATCTTACCCATGCCAAAAACCGCATGCTTTACGGCGAAACAAAATCCAGCGCTCCGTCGCAGTTTTTAATGGATATTCCGCTGGAATTGCTTGAACAAGCTTTTCTTTTGCATCGGCCCCTGCGTCCCAATGAAATTGGGAAAAACCCTATTCCCGTGGAGTGGCCGGTGTGAAATATTGCGGGGGGAGCGGCTGTAATTTCCTTCAAGGACACCTATGGGCTCTTTTGAGGATGCTTTTGCTGTAAATTTTTACGTGTAATTATACCGGGTAAGGAGTGAGCAAATTCTTTAATCACTTCTGGTGTTACAGCAGATAAATCTTTTACTTCTGACAACACATATCGTATTGCACGAGTAATTTCTGATAATTTCTGATCCGCCGCGCGCGAATGCGCCACCACCTTTTCCCGCCTTGCAATATCTTCAGGTCTTTC
>CAYHVY010000099.1:0-2794 GCA_964360095.1 uncultured Candidatus Peribacteria bacterium
TTATTGCTGCTTTCGTAGGGAGCTTCCCACCACTTGTCTACTCCGATACTCTCGTTAGGGCCGCCATCAATACCATCGTTTGTCGCATTGTTCTCCCAATTATAGGCCGTCCAATCATTGCCGCCGGCGCGAATGAATGTTGGCTTCGTTTTCGGATGATATGTAGGAAATGGCAGGACTCTCTCTTTATCCATACCATAAACATAAGGAGAAATCGGTGTCGTTGCTGCAAGAATATCAACACGTGCTTCCAGCGCTCCTGCGATTGGACCTGTGGTTGTCGAAGTTCCAATAGTCGTGCCTGCACCGGTTGTAGTACCCGTGGTTGAGCCAGCCCCCGTGCTTGTTCCCGTAGTTGTAGTTCCAGTTGTCGAGCCCGCACCAGTGCCAGTAGTTGAGCCACCCCCCGTGCTTGTTCCCATCTGAAATTTCAACAACAACCTATGCAGCACTTCCGCCAAAGTTCCTCTCTTCATCCCTTGATCCGGATAAACCATGTTTTTGGAATCCGCATCAATGAGATTGTTTCTTCTGGCATATTCAACGTAAGCTGCATACCACTGATTCATAAAAGCATCAGCATAAGGATTTTCTCTTACGCTGATTTGACTTACATTCACTTCAAACCCTTTTAAAGCCATTTTTAAACTTTCCACCAAATTTACCGTTCTTTCAGGACGGAAAAATCCATCTGGATAACCCGCTACCACATCATAGGACATGGCCAGCTTTAAAAAGTGCATGTACCAGGCGCTTACTTCAATATCTGGAAATGTAATGGTTACCTGCTTCCCAGGATTATCAAGCATTTTTTGCGCAGACTGCGCTGTCAAGGTAATCATTTTTAGCGCTTCAGCTCTATTAACAGTTCTCTCCGGCTGAAAACTTCCATCAGGATAACCTGAAATAATACCTTTGACCCAAAGCCCCATGATTGCCGTGTAATTGCGGTGACCGGAAGATAAATCAGAAAAAACCGGCGGCGTAGGCGAAGCAAAACCTATTGCCGTCAGCGCAAATACTACAAAAGTGAATCCTGCAAAATAGTTTAAAACAGATTTTTTCATAAGACCAGTAGCGGAGCGGAGGTTAAGAATTAAGTGCCCGGAGGGCTATCCTTTTGATATATGGCTTATAAACAAATTGTTTTTTATATATTACATCAATTTCTGTTTTTGCGTTAATTCAACGTACTTATGGCTTCTGTAAGCCTTTTAAGCGTTTCCTTTTTCCCCAGCGCCCATATCACTTCAAAAACACCAGGAGTAAATTGCTCATTTGTCAGGGCGACGCGCGTGGGCCATAATACCTGGCCATTTTTTAATTCCAATCGCGCTACCACTTCCAAAAGACATGCTTTTATTTTTTCCGGAGATTCATAATTTTCCAGATTTTCTAGTGCTTTTTTGGCTTCAGACAATGCTTTTTTTGCAATTTCATTCGTGACATTCATTTTTGGATTGCAGAGCAGTTCAAGATTAAGCGGTTTTTCCGGTTCAAAATAAAATTTGAGGTGCAACGCGCTTTCCGACGCGTTTTTTAGAATTTTCTCTTCAATGGTTATGAGGGCTTTTTCTATAAGCTCCCCGTGATGTGGAAGCCAGGAAGTTGGAAGATAGCTTTTTACCATTTCATACAGCGTTTCCCCGCGAATCTCATAAAAGATTTTTTGTTTTTCCTTCGATTTGAAGGAAAATATTTTCTCACGTTTTTCGTTCAGCGTGACACTGCTGTTTACATCAACCTCTTTCGCGATGGTTTCAAGTTTTTCAAAATGGGTGCGACGGTTCCATTGAAAATTGAACCAGTTCAGCTTTTCAATATCAAAAACGGCTCCGCTTTTATGGATTTGCTCAAGCGAAAAACGCTGTATAAGCTCTTCCAGACTGAAAATTTCCTGTTCTTCGCCCTTGCCCGGATGCCAGCCCAAAAAGGCAATAAAATTGATAATTGCATCTTTGCGGTAATTTTTTTGAATATATTCTTCCACGCTGACATCGTTTTGGCGCTTGCTGAGCTTGCTTTTGTCCTTATTTAGAAGAAGCGGCAGATGCGCGAATTGTGGCGGATCCCAGCCGAACGCTTCGTACAGTAACAAGTGTTTTGGCGTGGAGGGAAGCCATTCTTCACCCCTAATCACATGCGTGATCTCCATGAAAAAATCATCCACGACGTTAGCCAGATGATATGTCGGCATGCCGTCGGATTTGAGAAGAACCTGGTCATCAATGGTGGCACCGTCAAAGCTGACATGGCCGCGAATAAGGTCTTTAAAACTAATTTTTTGATCTTTTGGAATTTTCTGGCGCACGACATGCGGTATTTTCTTTTTTATTTGGGTCGCGACTTCTTTATCGTCTAACTGCAGGCAATGACGGTCATACATTGGTGCCTGTTTTGCCAGACTCTGTTTTTTACGCATTTCATCAAGCCTTTCCGGCGTGCAAAAACAGTAATAAGCGGCGTCTTTTTCCAGCAGCATTTTTGCATGTTCCAAATACAATTTGGTGCGTTTTGACTGAACGTACGGGCCAAAATCCCCCTTATCAGGTCCTTCATCATGTTCCAGTCCGATCCATTCCAGCGTTTTAACAAGGCTTTCCACCGCGCCTTCAACAAAACGGCTTTGATCTGTGTCTTCAATACGCAAAATAAATTTACCCCCGTTTTTACGTGCAAAAAGGTAATTATACAGGGCGGTTCTAAGTCCTCCAACATGCAAAAAACCCGTTGGGGATGGAGCAAAGCGTGTGCGAATCATGTTTGTCATGATATTATCTTAGCAAAAAAAGCG
>CAYHVY010000100.1:0-2793 GCA_964360095.1 uncultured Candidatus Peribacteria bacterium
TTTCCCCTGACGGGCGCTGTTATTCAATAGGGTGCCCACCGCTTCCTGAAGCATGCGTTTTTCATTTCTACAGATCACTTCCGGCGCCCCGATAGCCATGAGTCTTTTTAGACGGTTGTTGCGGTTGATCACACGACGGTAAAGATCATTCAGATCGGATGCCGCGAAACGGCCGCCGTCAAGCTGAACCATGGGACGCAAATCCGGAGGAATGACCGGAAGAGTGGTTAGGATCATCCACTCAGCTCTGATGCCCGCTTTTTTCAAAGATCCCGCGAGCTTAATACGCTTTATGATTTTTTTCTGTTTTTGGCCTGACGCTTTCTTCAGATCTTTTTCCAACTGCTGAATCATTTTTTCCAGATCAAGATTTTGAATGATGGTGCGAATTGCTTCCGCCCCGATGCCGGCTTTAAATACATGCCCGAATTTCATGGACATGTCGCGATATTCCAACTCAGAATAAATTTTTCCTATTTTAATACCATCAAGTTCTTCTTTGGCAATACGGTGCTGTTCATCCAGTTCCTCTATTTTTTGTGCGTAGTTTTTTTCAAACTGGTCAACATTCTTGGCTCCTTTTTTATCTACGGCGACCTCTTTTCCGTCTTCATTTTCCGGTTTGCCCACGGCGGACCTGGTTTTTCCCTTTGTGTCGTCAACTTTTTTGTTGAAATCTTCCGCCAGTTTTTTACGATGATTTTTATACTCGCCAGTTAGCTGTTCTTTGCTTTCCTCTTTAGCTTTTTCATCAAGAGAAGTCACAATGTAGGCAGCAAAATATACTACCTGTTCAATGGCTTTGATAGGAAGATCAATCAAAAGACCGATTCTACTTGGCGTTGATCGTAAAAACCAGATGTGAGTGACCGGAACGGCTAATTTGATGTGCCCCATGCGGCTTCTGCGTACGGAAGAACGTGTCACTTCCACTCCGCATTTTTCACATACGACACCGCGATATCTAATACGTTTGTATTTTCCGCAATAACACTCCCAGTTTTTTGTCGGTCCGAAAATGCGCTCGCAGAAAAGACCGTCTCTTTCGGGTTTTTGAGTGCGATAATTGATTGTTTCGGGTTTTTTCACCTCGCCATGCGACCATGACATGATATCGTCCGGCGAAGCAACTGAAATGGCAATGGCGTCAAAAGTATCCAGCGTATTGTCCTTTGCGTTTTTTAGGTCAGAAGCGATTTGCATCATTATGAATGGTTAATTAGGAATTGAAAAATGAAAACCGTGAACTGAAAATTGTTTTTACAATCCCAGATCGGCATCAATGTCGCTAACAGGGCTTACCGCAGAGGCGTCTTTTTCCTTTTCAGGATGGTTTTCTCTAATTCTTTTTGATGCTCTTACAGGAGCCGATGAAGATTTTTTATACCCTGTTGACTCCGGCTCCGAGGACGATTTTATGCTTTCTTCCGCATCCTCCATTTCCGGCGCGACGTGATTGTTTTCCGGTATTTCTTCGGGAATATATTCTTCAGTGAGGTTTGTCGGCCTTTTTTCAAGCATAATCATATCCTGGATGACAATTTCCGTTTTGAATTTTTTGATGCCCTCCGGAGTGTCCCAGCTTCGCGTTTTCAGGTAACCGTCAATATAAACCAGTTTCCCCTTTTTGAGATATTGACCGCAAATGTCCGCAAGACGTGACCATGCTACAACTTCATGATATTCGCTTGAGGTGTGACGGATTCCGTCGCGTGTAACCCACTCACGATTTGTAGCGAGGCCGAATGTGGCCACCTGTTGGCCATTGGGTGTTTGTCTCATTTCCGGATCGCGTGTTAGATTCCCAATGAGAATAACTTTGTTGACGCTGCGCATAGTAATTATAAATTAAAAATTATAAATTAAAAAAATTTGTAAGGAACGATTTCAAACCGTTCCTTACAAATTTTTTTTATTCCGTGCTTTCTTCCAATGCTTTAAGCTCCTCTTCCGTGGGTTCCACTGTAAGCAGTTCTACGGGTTTATTTGCTTCATCAAGATTTTTTTGAGCGCGATCTCCTTGTAAATCAATCACCCCCATCCCGGGTTCAACTTGCGGAATATTTTCTTCATCCAGCATTTTTGCAACCTCGGCCCCGACTTCCGGACGATTTGGATCATTTTCGTTTAAAGGGGTAAGACCTTCAACTTCATCTATCGTGAACTCGTCCTCTTCCATTATCAGTTGCGCTTTTGGCGTGGTTTCCAGTTTTACATTAAGACAAAGACTCTGAAGCTCCTTCATGAGTACATTGAAAGATTCGGGCGTATGGGGTTTTCTAATGGGCTCTCCTTTTACTATGGATTCATACGCCTTGGCGCGTCCATATACGTCATCGGATTTAATGGTCAACATTTCCTGAAGCGTATGCGCAGCTCCATATGCCTCCAAAGCCCAAACTTCCATTTCCCCAAAACGTTGCCCTCCATGTTGAGCCTTGCCCCCCAGCGGTTGCTGTGTGACAAGCGAGTACGGCCCCACAGAACGTGCGTGAATTTTATCTTCAATCAAGTGACTCAATTTCATTATGTAGGCGATGCCCACTGTTGACCTATGATCAAACGCTTCTCCTGTGATGCCGTCATAAAGCTGTACTTTGCCATCCGCGGTCAATTTTGCTTCCGCAAGAAGACCGGAAATCTGCTCCGAAGTCATACCGTTTAGGGCGGGTGTAGCCACTTTTATACCTAGTTTTAAAGCTGCCCAGCCGGCGTGTGTTTCCAAAATTTGCCCTATATTCATGCGGCTGGAAACCCCTAGTGGATTCAAAATAACATCAATTGGAGTTCCAT
>CAYHVY010000101.1:0-2775 GCA_964360095.1 uncultured Candidatus Peribacteria bacterium
TTTCTTCCTCCTGAACTTCATCATCTCCGCTCGGTAGCTCAAGAGCTTTAATGCTTGGCAAAGCAGCAGCTCCCATAATGCCTTCCAAATCTCCATAAAAGCCTGTCGTATTTTTGATGACTCTATCTATTTCTTTCTCTCTTTTATTCCATATCTTCTCCATTGCCCGCTTCTCAGCGTCTAGTCCACTCTTTAAGCTCACAAAGGCCAGCACAATGGTCTCAATGCGGTTTTTAAACTCTGCACCACCCAGGTAGTTGTACAAAAGCTCCATCTTGGCATCCTTACCGACAAACGATTGCTTGATTCTGCTCATTTCAGAAAGTTGGTATCTTAAAGCTGCTACCAACGGCAAGGCGTACTTATAAGCTGTAATCCAAACGCCATCCCTAAAACCAAAAGTGTCTATGCCTTCTGGCAAAACCTGAGTTGCAATAATCACAACGTCGGCCTTGATGTTCGTCTGATCATCTTTCAGTTTCTTCACCCATTCAGCATTCCAGACCTTGGTATTTTTTGATTCCCATAGGATAACGCCCTGTTTTTGAGCCATAGATGAAAATACCGTTTGAATCAAGTCAGCGCCCCTTATCCCTGTAGGAACATCCTCAATGGTATCGGTTGTAAAAGCACTCTGCAGAGCCAGTTTCAGGTCTGTTTCCTGTGCATCACCTTGAATCTGCATTGAACCCTGTTCAGCCTTTTTATTAGCTTCCTCCAAGGCTTTCTTAAGCTGTTCCATTTGCTTCTCTTTTTCCGCCAGCTTCATCTTACTTGCGTCATCCGCTTCCTGCTTGGCTTGCTCAGCAATTTTCTTGGTAGCCTTATCCATTTTTTGAGCAAATTCCAATTCGCGGTTTTTATCTTTTGTTTCAAGCTCACGTGTCTTATCCATAGAGGCGATTGCCTGTTTTCTCAGCTCTTCAAGCTGTGTTTCCTTTTCCTTGTCCGCTTTTTTCAAATTTTGCATTTCCAGTTCACTGTTCTTACTTGCTTCCTCTTTGGCAATAAGCATGATTTTAGCCTTTTCAGCATCGAGTTTTTTACTTACTTGCTCATCGATGTTTTTTTGGCTTTCCGCTACAGCTTTTTCCTTAATTGCAAGTTGCTTCTCTTTTTCAATAACTCCTTTCTCAATTTCACCCTTGAGCTGTTCTCTTATTTTTCCGGTAAGGGCATCGTTGAGCGGAATCTGTTCGCCGCACTTCGGACATGTGATTGTTTGGTCTGACATAAAATTATTTAATATTAAAATGAACACACAAATAAGAACCTATCTTAGCCATTACCTCCTCCGGCATATCACCAATTTTTTTAAGAAATCTTTTTCTATCAAAACTGTGGATACAGCCAACTTTCACCAATGAATCGGCGTATAAGCCATTTGCTGCACTTTTCTTTATTTTAATATCTTCTTTTTGGCAATTTGAAACCTGTGATGTAATAGGCATAATTGTAATTAAGGCACTACCCTTGATAGTTTTTTCCGACTGAATAACAACCCCTGGACGAATTTTCTTATATTCGTGCCCAACAGAAGGATCAAAATCCACTAAAAAAACATCACCAGTCTTAAAGTCGGTCATTTTTTAAAAAGCTTAAGATAATATTCCTGTTCATCATCACTCATTTCTCCAAGTTGATCCAATACATCATTGGCCGCTGACTGTTGCCACATTGCATCATAATCTCTATTTGCAAATTCCCCACTCCTAAAAAACACACTACTATAGTCAATTTCCTCACCATTCTCATGGGCCTGCCATGGGTAATCACGATGTGAATGGTCCTCAATTTGTCGTGCACTCATTCCGGAAAGACGTTCAATAACCGAATCCGCCACATTTCTCATTTTATCAAGATCGGCACAAAAAACAGCAAGATCGGCTTCTGCAAAGTTGAGATAGCGCGTCTGGATAGTGCCATTCATATAAGGCCGTGAAACTTTTTCTATCATTCCACTATCTCGCATTTCTTGAATCACTGGATTAAATAAAGTTTGATCAGGTATTGGTCCAAACTGCATTTTTTTATATTTCATTCCTGTTAAAGATCTCTCATTTAGCTCAAAAAAATCAAAATCACAAAAATAAAGTAATTTGTAGAGAACTGTTTCCCCAACATTTGGACGCCCACCACATTTCCCAAGAATATATAAAAGCAATTGTTTAAATCTTTCAGCATCAAACACAATCCTTGCATTAACTCCCTTTCCCTTTTCAGATGCGATATTCTTTGAAGGTTTTTTAAAGGTAGTAAATTCTTCAAAAGATATTTCAAAAATGACGAGGACTTTTTGAAATTCAATAAAAGAAAGCTCTCGACCTCCATTTTCAATTTGAGATATTGCTGTACGCGGGATATTAAGAGCCTGCGCAAGCTGACCCTGCGAAATGTTTTTCTGTTTTCTAAGCACAGATATGATTTTGCCTATTTGAGCTGCATCTAAGCTTGATTTCATGGGAACAAAAGTTATTTTTGAATACGAACGCCTTTGAATTTTGCACCACTTGGACTCGTTTTATTATCCATAAATCTATGAGTTTCGGTATTTATTTTTACAAAGAGGTTAGTTTTTGGATTTAAGACCTGAACTCTGTTTTTTATTGAACCTTGACGGTGATTATCACCAACTTTGCCATTTTTAGCCATAAGAATGAAGTTAATAACTAATACAGTTACAGTATATATCAATGTTCTTTTTTCGGTCAATGGAATGTTTGAAAATACAACGCCGCATCATGCCTTAAATGCTTCCGCTAAAAACGCCTGCAT
>CAYHVY010000102.1:0-2769 GCA_964360095.1 uncultured Candidatus Peribacteria bacterium
ATTCCACGCGGCGGCCCCGATGGCGGCGATGGCGGCAGCGGGGGCAATATCATCCTTATCGCCGATGAAAACCTGAACACGTTAGTTGATTTCAGTACAAAAAAGATTTTTCGGGGGGAAGAAGGGCAAAATGGGCAAAAAAACAATAGCAGCGGCCGCGAAGGAACTGATCTCGTTTTAAAAATACCCGTTGGAACTCTGGTGAAAAATCAGAAAGACAATACGACGCTTGCTGATCTTAAAAAGCACGATCAGAGTCTTATTATCGCGCATGGCGGCCGCGGCGGCCTTGGAAACAGTCATTTTAAGAGCAGTATCCATAAAGCTCCGCAATTTGCTGAAAATGGCGAAGAAGGGGAACATAAAATAATTTTATTGGAGCTACAGCTTGTGGCTGATGTTGGCATTATCGGAATTCCTTCAGCCGGAAAATCAACCCTCATTTCGCGAGTTTCCAATGCTAGGCCTAAAATTGCCGCTTATCCGTTTACAACATTAATTCCAAACCTGGGCGTGGTTGACATGCGCCAGTTTGATAAAAATGAACGCGGCAGTTTTGTCGTGGCGGATATTCCAGGTCTTATTGAGGGAGCGCACCAGGGAAAAGGTCTTGGCCACGAGTTTTTGCGCCACATTTCCAGAACGAAACTTTTGGTGCATCTCATTGATCCGACCAGCGAAAACCCGCTTCAGGATTATAAAACAATTCAAGAGGAACTCAAAGCATACACCCAAAAATTAGAAGAAAAAGACCAGATAGTAGTCATCAATAAAATTGATGCTGTGCCAAACGTAAGCATCCAAAAATATAAAAAAGCCCTGGAAAAAGAAATAAAAAAAAGAAATGTAAAGACGCATACTGATATGTCTTTAAAAAATAAAATATATTGCATTTCAGCCCTTACCGGTGAGGGTTTACGGCCTTTTATTTTTGAACTCTATAAAAAGATTCAGAATTTAAAAAAGGCGGAACAAAACATGGAAAAAGAAAACCTTGAATTTATTCAGAAAGAAGAAGGCGTGGAGAAAATTTTTAGACCCCATTTAAAGGAGAAAAAATTTGAGGTTGTCTATAAACGCACTAAAATAGAAGCGGCTAGCCATAAAAACCGAAAAATTTTTGATGTCACAGGGAAAAGAATTGAGCAGCTTGTTAAAATGACCGATTTCGAAAATCCTGAAGGAATTGAACGGGTTTATCATTTTTTGAAGAAAATGGGAATCCGGAAAGAATTGCAAAAACAGGGAGCTTCCGTGGGAGATCGTGTTCGAATTGCCGGTAAAACCATTACAATGCGGTAAATGTTTTGTGTCGTTTTAGAGAGCCTCCGGAAAATGGGCAACATGCACCTTAGGCCTACAAGTGATTTTGGAAGAAAAGCCCTTTCTCCTTATCCATAAGCCATTTATCGATGAACTTTTTTTGTCTTCGCCTTTTACAACTACATTATTAGAAGACAACCGTTGTACCTATAACCTATTATTGATCCTTTAAATCGTACGACCATCTATGTATTATCACTGTGTTATGAACGTTTTTTAAATTATTTCTGAATTCTTTCAAATCGTTTATCGTATGGCTTTGAAATTAATTGTTGGTTTGGGAAATCCGGGAGAAAAATATCAAAAAACCCGTCACAACGCCGGGTTTACGATCCTTGATTTGCTATGTAAACAACTGGATTTTGAGCCGTTTCACGAAGAAAAAAAATTTAAAGCAGAACTCAGTATTGGTGAATTTGAGGATGAAAAAGTCATTTTAGCCAAGCCTCTCACTTTCATGAATCTGTCCGGCGCGGCCGTTCAAAAAATACTACACTATTACAAAATACCAGTCAGTGATTGCATGATTGTTTATGATGATCTGGATATCGATTTTGGACAAATCAGAATTCGTAAAAAAGGCGGTCCGGGCACCCATAATGGCATGAAATCCGTTGTTTCAGCAATTGGCGAGAATTTCCCGCGCCTGCGTTTTGGAGTTGAAAATAGGCAATTTGCGCAGAAGAAAAGACAAAACGCCGAATCGTTTGTCATTGCGCCATTTGCGAAAACAGAACAGGCGGCATTGAAAAAAGCATTGAAGCATGCGGCTGATGCCATTTATATGTATTTAAAAAACGGCACTGATGATGCGATGAACAGGTATAATTAAATAATGCATTGACAAATAAATAATTTATATAATATAATATAGGCACTTGTAACCTGTATATAATGTCAGAATTTCAAAAACCAGTAGATGTGGATGCAGTTTCATCCCGCATTACTCCTGAAATCGCAGGGGCAATTGGGCTTTATCGGGAAGGATTATTACGATGTGTACAAGAAGACCCTCATTTTTTGAACGTATTATCTGATGCTATCGATGGCATTGATAGAGCCAGAAGGATGGCGACAGGACTTGAGTCCGGACTTCGTCAAAAAGAGCAAAATGAGGATCAACTTCATTCTGTTCAATTATGTACAGGTTTGGAGCAATGTTTGGCAGGAGTAGAAATATCAGATGAAAAATCTCTAATTGCGAAGTTAAGATCATTTTCACAAAACGGTGGATTGAAAGTTGAATTAGAATTGAGCGGGCATGGCCACCAAGTGCGTGTTTGTGACAAACCTCCTGGCCAAATTGTAAAAAAGTTTGTGTTCAACGATCAACCATATGCAGTTGTAATATATGTACGTAATAGACGGTTTTACATCAGTGTTTTTACTCAAGGAACTCCCGCAAAACGATGGGGCAATAAAGTATAATATTTGTCAAATTGTGCA
>CAYHVY010000103.1:0-2674 GCA_964360095.1 uncultured Candidatus Peribacteria bacterium
TGTTTTCTACCAGGCTGGAGCGTAGCGGAAGCCCTAGCCATCAAGTGCCCGGAGGGCTATCCTTTTTTGTGATTTTTCATTTTTATGGAGCAAAAAGAATCTTTTATTTCAGATCTTCGCCAGGATTTTGGCATTGATATTGACCTTATGGTGGAGGATACCAGGCGGTATTTCCCAAATCTTAACGAAAAAAAATTCAGGGAAGCTTTTTATTTTGCAGCCAAAGCTCATGAAGGACAGCTTCGCAGGGAAAACAAGCCCTATATTATTCATCCAGTGGAAACTGTTCGCATTTTGATTTCTCTGCATGCCGATGAGGACACTCTTATTGCCGCTTTTCTCCATGATGTTCCGGAAGATACCAAACGTACCTTAAATGAAATAGAGGCCAAATTTGGGAAAAAAGTGGCTTTTTTAGTTAGCGGCATAACAAAACTTTCCAAGGTGCATTTTCGTAATGAAATGGCCAGACGACAGATTGAGTCGCTTAAAAAACTGTTTGTTTATACTGCGGAAGATCCCCGTATTATTCTTATTAAACTGGCTGACCGTCTGCACAACATGCGGACACTTCAATACATTGACAGTGAAGCGAAGCGCCAGCGCATCTCGCGTGAAACGCTGGAGATTTTCGCGCCCGTTGCCAATCTGCTTGGTATTGAAGAACTGAAGAGCGAGCTTGAAGATTTATGTTTTCATTATCTCTATCCTGACGATTATGAAAATATTGCCGACCGCATGCGCAGAAACAGGAAAAACAATGAAAAAATCTTGGAAACCACCATTGAGGCTGTTCAAAAAGAAGTTGATAAGGCCAAAATTAAAGCCATCGTCATTGGCAGACAAAAAAACCTTTACAGTATTTATAAAAAAATTGTTTCCCAGGGCAAAAGGCTGGATGAATTGGATGATTTTATTGCCGCGCGCATTCTAGTCCCTGAGCGTTCAGATTGTTACAAGGTGCTTGGCATTATTCATACCATGTTTAAGCCAAAACCCGGTAAATTTATGGACTATATAGCCGTTCCCAAAATCAATGGCTATCAGAGTCTGCACACGACTGTTTTTGGACTGAACGGCATGATTACCGAGTTTCAAATCCGCACACATCAAATGCATCTGGAGGCCGAGTATGGCATAGCTGCAAGATATTTTGACGGTCAAAATGGAAGCCGCATTCAACTGGAAGCGGATAAAAGGTCTCATTGGGTGGCAAAAATTCTTGAGCTTGATAAAGCGGCGACCGTTCACGAGTCTTTCATTGATGACCTCAAAATAGATATTTTACAGGACCGCATTTTTATTTTCACTCCCAAGGGTGACCCTATTGATCTGCCAAAAGGCGCGACATGTATTGATTTTGCCTATTCAATTCATACCCAGATAGGTCATAGATCGCTCAAAGCCGATGTCAACAATGAAATTGTGCCAATGACCACTGTTTTAAAAACCGGCGATACTGTGCGAATCATTCCTTCGGATAAACCAAAAGGTCCTGACCGTGAATGGCTTTATTTCGCCAAAACCAGTTCGGCAAAAAATAAAATTCGTGAATATTTTCAACGGGAATCAATGGGGGAAAAGATAAAAATTGGAAGAAGTCTACTGCAAAAGGAATTTGATCGCGCAGGCTTGGGTTTGGTAAAAAACATCTCACAAAAACGTGTTCGCCAATTTTGCCAACAGTATACGCAAATAGGCTACAAAACACTTGAAGATATTTTCATCGCGATTGGTGATGGGACGCTGAATCCTATTGATCTGATTCATTTTCTATATCCACGGACCGATATCATTCAAATTGGCTCCTTCCGGCTTTCAACACTGCTAAAACCTCAAAAAAAAGAGAAGCAGACAAGAGTTGTTCTAAAAGTATATACGGAAGACCGCGTTGGACAACTTGAACGATTGTCAAAAATTATTGCTGATTTTGGCATCAATATAGACAGGACAAATGCATACAGATCCTGGTTGAAAAAAGTATTTATCTGTAAATTTACGTTTAAGGTGCACAACTATGAAGAACTTTCAGAATTATTTGAAAAACTTGAACATCTTGAGGGGATTTTCGGGGTAAAACGTATTTTTTGGCGGCGGCAACTGCTCTTCATTTTGACAAGCATCATGACTTTTGCTGTTTGGGCGATGCATCCTTTTATGCTTTATGCAATCGCGAAAGATTTTCCATATTCACGCGATCCGCTTTTATCAAATACTGTACTTTTTGCTGGATTTTTCATGCTCTTTTTTCTTATTTTTATGCTGAAACGCCTGACGCATCACAGTTTTCCGGAACACCGTGAATCTCTTGGTTTTTGGTTTGCGACCCTTCTTTTGAATGGTTTTGCACTAATAACTTTCTTTGCCGAAGTTCATTTTTTTAAACTGAATTTGAACTGGGTATTTATTTTGGGTTTTATCTTTTTGATTGTTACATATATGGCAGTTGAGTCTTTGAATGCGTTCAGGCGTAAATTTTAAATCATGGAATAAATTCTTTATTAAATTTTTCTAAAAAAAGTCTGCCCGGGCAGACTTTTACCCTTGAAGAATAGCTTATGCGAGCCATCTATATTTTTATTCGCATTCTTTGCAACGGGAACACTTGATCCGTCAATTTTATTTCGTCCGCATTTCAAACACGCCATCCCAGTTAGCAGATGGAGGAAAATCC
>CAYHVY010000104.1:0-2634 GCA_964360095.1 uncultured Candidatus Peribacteria bacterium
AGGCAATTATTGGTAAATCAAAGGCTGGTGATGCTATTCCACGTAAAGATATGATAGAAATGACGGCGCAGGCATTCCACATGGAGGCTAAAGATACTGGAGCTTCTAAGAAGTTTAGCGATGCCGGTAGCCTAGATTCTTCTGAACAAAAAGGCGTTGCCGCCCTTGTTGAAAGAAACATTGTTACAGGTAACGAGGATGGTAGTTTAAAACCTAATAACACTACCAACCGCGCTGAATTTGCCACTATTTTGGAAAGAATCAGGGATACAAATCAGAATGTTGATCAGAATCAAGGCCAGGGTCAACAGAATCGACAACAGTAATTTCTTGCGATTTTGATTTGTTAAAAAAAGGGCTTTCCTCTGCAGGGGAGGCCCTTTTTGGGAATTTTCAATGATCAATTTTCATATACCCAATGTCTGGACCCTAGGGGAATCGAACCCCTGCAGGACAAATGTCGAATTTATCCGCGTCACCATGACAGGGCCCATACATTGGGTTATTTCTTTATAACAAAAACTCATTAAATTTTTTTAAACCAAACATGAAAAAATAATAAAATGATATTGTATTCTTGAAAATAGATCTTATTTTTGATATCCTGATATTGTCGAGTTTATCCGCACCAGACAGGCGAGAAGGGCTTCCTATCACAGGAGGCTCTTCTTATTTTGCCATCTTCTCCGCGATTATTTTCTCTGCAATATTATTTGGAGTTTTTTCGTAATGATCAAATTCCATACTGTAGGCGGCGCGGCCCTGGGTCATGGAGCGTAAATCCGTGGCGTAGCCAAACATTTCGGCAAGCGGCACTTTGGCGTGAATGATTTTTGCCATGCCGCGGTTAAAAGTTTCATAAATCTGGCCGCGCTTGGAGCTTAAATTGCCCATGACATCTCCAAAAAAGCTTTCAGGCGTTGTTACTTCCACTTTCATGATTGGCTCAAGAATAACGGGTTTTGCCGCCTTCGCGGCTTTTTGAAAGGCCAGCGAGCCTGCGATTTTAAACGCCAATTCACTGGAATCCACATCGTGATATGAGCCGTCAAATAATTCAATTTTAACGTCAACAACAGGGTAGCCGGCCAAAATACCGCGTGTAGTTGCTTCTTTTATGCCTTTATCCACAGCGGGAATATATTCCCGCGGAATTTTACCCCCAACAATTTTATTGATAAATTCATAACCCTTTCCGGGTTCATTCGGTGAAAGTGTAATCCATACGTGACCGTACTGTCCGCGTCCGCCGGATTGTTTGACATATTTTTCTTCCGCCTCCGCTGAAGAAGTTACAGTTTCACGGTAGGCCACCTGCGGTCTGCCCACATTGGCTTCCACTTTAAATTCGCGCTTCATACGGTCAATAATAATTTCCAGATGCAGCTCGCCCATGCCGGAAATGAGCGTCTGGCCGGTTTCTTCATTGGATTTAATCTGGAACGTGGGATCTTCTTCAGCCAGTTTTTGCATGGCCATGCCCATCTTTTCCTGATCCGCCTTGGTTTTTGGCTCAATGGCAATTTGAATGACAGGTTCCGGAAACACGATAGATTCCAGCAAAATAGGGTGATTTTCATCACAGAGAGTGTGGCCGGTGAAAGTGCCTTTAAGACCTACCGTAGCGGCAATATCGCCTGCGTGTACTTCCTTGATTTCCGCGCGATTATTCGCGTGCATCTGTAGGAGGCGGGAGATGCGTTCCTTATTGCCCGTCTTTGTGTTTAAAACATAGCTGCCTGAATTTAGTTTTCCAGAATATACCCTAAAGAAAGCCAATTTTCCCACAAAAGGATCAGTGGCGATTTTGAAAACAAGTCCGGAAAATGGCTCATCGTCGCTCGGTTTTCGTTCCACGGGCTGGTCATTATCCGGATTAACGCCTTTTATCGCGCCAATATCCAATGGAGACGGTAAAAAATCATTGACTCCATCCAACACCAGTTGCACTCCTTTGTTCGCGAGTGAACTTCCGCAATATACAGGATAAAGTTTGTCTTTCACGACAGCCGCGCGCATGCCGCGTTTTATTTCTTCAACGGTCAGCTCCTCTCCTTTCAAATATTTATCAATCAGATCATCATTATTTTCAGCGACTTTTTCCATGATGCGGTGGCGATATTCTTTTACCTGATCTTTCATATCTTCAGGAATGGGGATTTCTTTGATTATCTCGCCATGTTTACCTTCAAAAGTGTATGCTTTTTGTTCAATCAAATCCACAACTCCGCTGAAACTGTTTTCAAAGCCAATTGGCAATTGCACCGCTACAGCCTCTTTACTTAGACGTTCAAAAATTGAATCCAGACTCATAAAAAAATCTGCGCCGATTTTATCCATCTTATTCACAAAAGCCAGCCGCGGAACATTGTATTTATCAGCTTGCCGCCAGACCGTTTCCGATTGAGGTTCTACCCCCTGTGAACCGTCAAAAACAACAACTCCGCCGTCCAGCACGCGCAAAGAACGTTCCACTTCAGCGGTAAAGTCCACGTGGCCTGGGGTGTCAATAATGTTATAGCGGCAGTCTTTCCATTTGCATGTAGTGGCCGCGGAAGTGATTGTGATGCCGCGCTCGCGTTCCTGTTCCATCCAGTCCATGGTGGCGGCGCCCTCATGCACTTCTCCGATTTT
>CAYHVY010000105.1:0-2370 GCA_964360095.1 uncultured Candidatus Peribacteria bacterium
CCTTATCTAAGCCATTTTCATGAAAAATTTACCGATTTAACCGGCCACTAGTGATGTATTTTATGAAATCTTTCTAAATTTTTCCTAAAATTTTTCAAAGGAAAAAGCGTATGATCCGGGGTAAGTGGTACAGCCCTTCGTTAACGGCGAATTGCAAATAAAGCCCGCATTTGGTATACTTACATGGAAAAGAAATAAATACGAAATCTTAATAAAAATAAAATGGCAACTGCTTCAAAAATCGCGCTTTTAAAAGAGATGCTGGATGCCGCCGAGGCCAATGTTCGTTCGGCGAAACAGATTTTGGGTGAAATGGGATTGGCAACTGGGAAAAATCAGTTCGCGGCTGTAGCTGAAAAATTCGGTTCAATTTCCACCAACAAGGAACATCACATTATTGAAGGTGTTTTTGATGGACAAAACATGATCGGTCCGGACAGAAAAACATATTCTGTGCCTGCCAATTACGCGAGCAAATCAAAACTGATTCCGGGCGACATTCTTAAGTTGACCATCATGGAAGACGGCGCGTTTGTCTATAAGCAAATCGGGCCAGTGGAACGCAAAAAAGTCGTTGGCACCCTCACATACGAAGACGGTCAATACAAAGTCATTGGCAATGGAAAGGCATACAAAGTGCTTTTGGCTTCCGTAACCTATTTTCGCGCGGAGATCGGTGACCGTGTGACGCTCATTATTCCCGAGCTTGAAGAAAGCGAATGGGGCGCGATTGAAAACGTCCTTCCAAAACTCGACGGGAAGGAAGATGGAGATTTTGATGATCTGGACATATAAATTCAATTTTCAATTCACAATTTTCAATTTCCAGTTAAATACCAGAGTTCAAAGATTCATGTAAAAATTTACAGCCTCCCCGATGGGTTCAAAAAATAAAAATTAAAAACAAAAAATGATTCAACTGGATAAAATTTTTAGAACAGCTGTTCAATACAAAGCCTCCGACATTTATATTTCCACAGGCTGCAAGCCGGTTTTGCGTATCAACGGAGATCTCGTTTTTATTGAAGAGCACCCGGTTTTAACTAAAAAAATAGTTGAAGATTATTTGCTTGAAATCATGACGGAAGAGCAAAAAAAGACTTTTGCCCAATCCCTGGATCTTGATTTTGGTATTGATATTGAGAATATCGCACGCTTTCGTGCAAATCTGTTTGTGCATAGAAAAGGCATGGCGGCGGTTTTTCGCCTGATTCCGGAAACGGTTTTCAGCCTTGATGAACTTGGACTTCCTGAACAATTGAAAAAAGTTACAGGGTTTCGTAACGGAATTGTCATTGTCACCGGCCCTACCGGTTCAGGAAAATCCACAACCATGGCGGCTCTTCTGAATGAAATCAATGTCACTGATGCACAGCATATTATTACCGTTGAAGACCCCATTGAATTTGTCCATGAAAATAAAAAATCCATTTTTGAGCAGCGCGAGGTAAAAAGCCACACCAAAGGCTTTACCAGCGCCCTCAAAGCGGTTTTGCGTGAGGATCCAGACGTTGTATATATTGGAGAAATGCGCGATCTTGAAACGATTTCTTTGGCAATAACCGCGGCGGAAACGGGACAATTGGTGTTCGCTACATTGCACACTAGCGGCGCCGCCAAATCCGTTGACCGCATCATTGACGTATTTCCATTTGAACAGCAAAATCAGATTCGCTCCCAACTATCAGAAAGCCTGCGGGCAGTGATCTGGCAAAATCTGTTAAAAACAAAAGACGGCAAAGGCCGCATCGCCGCCCTTGAAATCATGTTCAACAACAACGCCATCGCCAACATGATCCGCAAAGCAAAAACACATCAAATCAACTCTGCGATTGAAACCGGCTTCAAAGAAGGAATGCAGACCATGAAAAAATCCGTTACTGATTTACTTGAAGCCGATTTAATCAGCGAAGAAGAGGCTCTGGCGAATATACCGGAGGAATTGGAAGCGTAAAAAGATTTGGTGTCCGCCCTCCAAGTATTCGGGTTATCTTGTAAATTATTGCTTTGTCTTGCGGAACATTAGCGATATTGGCTTTTGTGAACTTTTGGGTTCGGCTAAATTTAGGCATAGTATTTTTGGTTAATTTATAATTTGTGGAGTTATCCGCATTGATTTTCTACTTTTGTTCTATTATAATTTACAGCATATTAAACAAGTCAAGCCTATTATGTTAACAAAACGCCAAAAAGAAGTCCTCGATTTCGTAGAAAGTTACACGACAAAGAAAGGATACTCTCCTTCCTTTGAAGAGATCAGAAAACGGCTTAAACTAGCTTCTGTTTCAACTATTCATTTTCATATTTCAAAACTCAAAGAAGGTGGTTATTTAGGAAAAACAGAAAATAAGGCTCGTGCCATTAGCGTTG
>CAYHVY010000106.1:0-2270 GCA_964360095.1 uncultured Candidatus Peribacteria bacterium
GATCCCCTGTCGAAGCCATTTTTAAGCCAGCAGTTAGTTGTCTGCGGAAGTCAGGTCTTTTTTATGGCCGTGCGGAAGTCAGGCGCATATACCCTAGGTTTTTTGAACCGAAGGCTGAAGCATTTCTTTTGGAGTAGCCGGTGTAAATTTTCCAATCTGCCCATTATCCAGTTTTATGTATCTTGCATCTTCTGGGCCCATAATATTTCCTCTCGCATCAATAGAATATGTCTTACTTTTTGGAGGCGTTCCCTCTAATATGAGGACTGAGGGATTTGCAGTATAGTCAAGCCCTTTAAATGCGGTTATTTTTGAATAGTCATGCACAATACTCATGACGCTAAGTCTACCGTGTACATCTTCGGCAGTGAGGCTCCCAGTTCCCATTTCAGGATTACCAGACTTTTTGACGTGCCATTTAGTTTCAAGACTTTTTAAAGCTTCTTCCGGCGTAGCATAGCCTTCTTTTTTTATAGAATCTTCTTTTTCACCTATACGGTTTCCGTTGATATCTAGACCAAAAGTGCCATAACTCGTCGCATAAAATTTCCCATCTTCCATCTGTTTTATCGTGACACATTCAGAATGTCCTTGAAGCGAGAGTACATAGGGTTTTTCTTTCTTTTCCTCTAAAATTGCCTTCATAAGGAATGCATGATCTTCACAATCGGCAAGCATTCTTCCATTTTCAACTCTTTTTAATGTTTCTGATGCAGATTGCCAATAATCCGCCTGGGGGTGATTTTCATCTCCATCATAGCGGTATTTCATCATAAGCATTAAAAAAGCATGCATCTGCTGTGGTGTTTGTAATTTTTGAGCAAGCTGTTTTATATACTCATCATCAGTGAGTGGCTTTAAACCTTGTTTTAGACGTAGTGTATTTTCATCAACAAACGAACGAATTTCCCTTTCTTTTCCATCTTTGTCTTTTATTTTCATAACTCGCGTTAGCGCTCTTTCCATTTTCCCTGTTGATGTTCCATAATCATTCAGCGCCAGAGCTTCTTTATAAGGCGGACCTATGGGCTTATCAATTGCTTCAATGCCCTCGCAGCCATTGACATGAGAAATTGCATCTATTAATTTCCCCTCTTTGTCAAAATGTTTCTCACTAGTGACGACACCATCACTGTATTCTTCCTGTTTTTTAAGAATTTTCTTTTCAAGATCCTTTGATGGCCAATATTCTGTTACCGTGGAAGATTTCCGCATTTCCTGATTCACAATTTTATAAGAAGTCACCGTGTCTCTAACAATATCTCCTTGTCTTTCTCTTATAAATTTTGTATTCGTCAATACGGTTTCTTGCATCACCGTCTGATCTTTACCCATATATGTACCATTTTTTTGTTGTTCTGCGGTAAAAACTATTGTTGATTGTTTTGCATCTAAATCATAAATTGGTTTTAGCGTTTTCTGGATTGTTTTATCTTGTTCGCGGAAAAGTCTTTCAAGAGTAAGTGTTTCTCTTTTTATGCAATATGTTTTTAAGAACGTATCCAGATCAAACTCTTGTGGTGGAAAGGTTTTTGGCGGTTTACCATATTCAAAACTTTTCTCTGGATTTTTTACCCATTTTTCAAAATTTTCCTGCAACGAAGCTGCGTCCGCAATCTTTTGATCAGTTTCAGCATTGGACAATTGCTGTGTTACTTTGTTACCCTCAATTGTCACGATTTTATATGGATTTTTAGGATTATTTTTATCTTCTTCCCCAAGTAATATCTTCATCTTTACAATGCCATTGACGAGTTCTGGTGGATTTTCAAAAGTTCCACCCCAGTAAAAATGTGCCAAAACATCAACAGTTTGTGCCGCTAGCTGTTCAAGCTGCTGATATTGATCTATTGGCCTCGGAGGCTCAATTTTAAACTTGTATTCGCCAATGGTGAGATCTTTGAATTCTCTTTTCGCTATGACGACTTCCTGAATTGCCTGTTCAACAAATGTTTTTAATGCAAGCTTTTGCTCATCCCGCTCATCTTTAAGTTTATTCAGTTGCGTTTCAATTGGCGCAAGTTTTTGTTCAAGTTCGCCTTTCGCCTCTTTTAAGACAGCAGGGTGCCTTATTTTATCAGTTAAAACATTCAACGCGTCATCTTTTGTTTTTTTCAAATCTTCAATGGTGTACGTTGCCGCTTTTTGTTCAAGCGTTGGCTTTGGCTCGCCTTTATCTTTACCTGCTTCCGGCGGTTTTTGCGCGCTTTCCGAACCTTTTGGCGCTTCTCCAAGAAAAATTAGGCGTGCGGGCCATATTGATATGTGTT
>CAYHVY010000107.1:0-2220 GCA_964360095.1 uncultured Candidatus Peribacteria bacterium
CGGTATGAAGATGTGATGGCGTTGATGAACTCTCCCGGCGCGGCACCACATCTTATTGCCGCTACGGGTTATACCCGCGGACAGGGCGATGTCAGTTACAAAAATAAAAGCGTCAATGTTCCATTGAATGGTGTTATGGCGAGTTATCCGCAAGTTATAGATCATGTCCTTGATGAAGGCAGGTTTTTTAATAATCAGGAGGAAAAAAATCTATCAAAAGTCATCGTTTTGGGCAGCCAGGTCAAATCTGATTTATTTGGCGAAAAAAATCCTGTTTCTGCAACGATCAAAATTGGCAATGAAAAGTTTACAATTATTGGCTATTTTAAGCCAAAAGGAGTGGTGGCATTTCAAAATCTGGACAATCAGGTGTATCTGCCCATCATAACCATGCAGAAAATCATCACAGGCACAAGTCATCTTGGGCTTATTAGAGCTAAAATTGATAAGGATATGTATGCGGACGAGGTTATGGAGGATATACGCAAAACTCTGCGCGCGCGCCATCATATCAAAAATAAGGAAGATGATGATTTTACTGTTCTGAGCGCCGAAAAAGCGCTTTCCGCGATCACAAATATTACAAATATTATAAAATTTGTTTTGGCGGCGGTAGCGGCCGTTGCCTTCATTGTCGGCGGCATTGGTGTCATGAATATCATGCTTGTTGCGGTTGCGGAACGCACCAATGAAATTGGCCTTCGTAAAGCGCTTGGTGCCGGCAGGGGAGTGATTCAAAATCAATTTTTACTTGAAACGCTTGTGATAACTTTTTTCGGAGCTGTTTTTGGGATTATTTTTGGCATGTTGATAACATTTTTGGCTGCCCTTATTATTCAATCAATTGCCGGCGAGTGGGATATTATTTTTTCTTTTGAGGCAGCGGCTATCAGCATTTTGGCCGCGCAGATTATTGGTCTGCTTTTTGGTTTTTATCCGGCAAAACGGGCTGCTCGTCTTAACGCTATTGAAGCTCTACGTTATGAATAAATTCGTTCATTTTTTCACACTTGTTCCGCTGGCCGCGCAGGCTATTAAGAAAAACCGCGCGCGCAGCCTGCTTTCAGTGTTTGGCATTGTGATTGGTATTACAGCGCTTACTTTTGTATTACATATTTCCGAGGGAGCAAAGGCGATTATTGCCAATCAACTTGCTACTTTTGGGGCTGATACGATTTTTGTGCAGATACATGTTCCACATACAAAAGATAATACGAGCTCGGGCGCTGCTTTTGTAAGTGGAGTTCAAATCAAAACACTAAAACTTGCCGACGTTGATGGGGTTCGAAAATTACCCAACGTACGGGAAACCTACGGAGCTGTTGTTGGTCAGGAAAAACTCATTTTTTCAGGGAAGAATAAAAGAAGTTTTCTTTTAGGCACGACATCAGGCTATGCTTTTATCAATGAAGGAAAAGTCGCAGAAGGCCGTTTTTTTACTGACGCTGAGGGTGATAGTATGGCGCGCGTGGTCGTACTTGGTTCTAATATCAAAAAAGAGCTTTTTGGAGGACAAAATCCAATCGGTAAATTTGTTTCCATGAAAGGTTTTCATTTTAAAATTATTGGTGTCATGGAAAAACGTGGTGCTGCGTTCGTTCAAAATTATGATGATTATGTTTATGTGCCAATAAAAACGATGCAGAAATTGATTTTGGGCTACGATTATTTGCTCTATTTTGTTGCCCAGGTGAAAGATAGTCAAAAAATGGAGCTGACCGCTGAGGATATCCGCCGTTTTTTGCGCCGGCAGCATAGTCTTTCACCATCACAGGATCATAACAAGGATGATTTTGTAGCAGTAACATCAAAACAGGCCGCTTCCCAGATTGATGTCGTTTTTAACGCTGTGGCATGGTTGTTTGGTGCTCTTGCTTCAATTTCTTTAATTGTGGGGGGCGTCGGCGTAATGAATATGATGTATGTGAATGTTACGGAACGTACTTCTGAAATTGGTCTTCGTAAAGCCCTGGGAGCACACTATCTGGATATTTTATTCCAATTTTTATTTGAAGGCCTCATCATCACTGCCAGCGGAGGTATTTTAGGAGTTCTGTTTGGATTTTTACTGATAGTGATGGTTTCTTTTGGCGCAAATTTCGCGGGTTATTCAATCAATCTTAATATTTCACCCGGCAGTTTTGCGTTCAGTTTCATTGTGACAAGCGTATTGGGTCTGATTTTTGGCATTGGGCCGGCAAGAAAGGCCGCAAAATTACA
>CAYHVY010000108.1:0-2179 GCA_964360095.1 uncultured Candidatus Peribacteria bacterium
CTTATCTAAGCCATTTTCATGAAAAATTTACCGATTTAACCGGCCACTAGTGATATCAGGTATGACTTTTGGAACACTTGATATGCAAAAAGCAATTGTTGGGGGTAATTACAATTCCAGTTTTGCCGTTATTCGTGGGGATAATGAACAGGGAGACATGGAGGTTGGCGGGTATAATTACCAGGAAGGCATGAAGGTTGGCGGGTATAATTACCAAGCAAACATGAAGGTTGGCGGGTATAATTACCAGGAAGGCATGAAATTTAACTTACTTAAAGAGTAAATGAAAATGATTCAGAAATTCATTTAAGTGGACGATTTTGTCTGCCCGACTATAGAACCGTACAAATTATTGCAAACCGCATTGCTTTGATGTACAATTGCATTAGTTATTAATATGTTTTGTATATGACTAAAGCTATTCAAATCCGTCTTGATCCTAAACTCAAAATGAAAGTTGATATCATTTTTGATGATCTGGGACTGGATCTACCTACAGCCGTTCGTCTTTTTCTCAAAAAAGTTGCAACTTCAAAATCTATTCCATTTGAGCTTAAAAGCACAATTACTGAAAATGGTTTTACTGAAGAATTTGAAGAAGAAGTGTTGAAAGCGGCTTCATCAAAAGATCAAATTGGCCCATTTTCTTCGGCAAAAGAGGCGATAAAAGCTCTTCATAAAAAAGCGCTTAATGCAGATTCTTTTTAAGAAAACTTTTATAAAGCAGTATCAAAAATTGCAAAGATTCAATCAATCAAAAATTGATCATACTTTGAAACTCTTTGAAGAAAATCCTTTTGATCCGAATCTGAAAAATCACGCATTAACTGGAAAATTAAAAGGTAAAAGAAGTATTTCAGCCGGTTTTGACTTGAGGCTGGTTTTTGAACTAGAAGATAATAAATATATGGTTGTTATAATGCTTGGGGTAGGATCGCATAATCAAGTTTATTAAGATGCTCAAAACTGCCGTTGAACTTCAAAAAATGGAGGACAAATTGTTGGCTCCCTATGCCATGAAAAACAGCCGGAGCGCTGGGCGCATTTATCAGGAAAAAAAGGATAAAACCCGCCTGCCTTTTCAGCGCGACCGCGACCGCATCATTCATTGCAAGGCTTTTCGCCGTCTGCAAGCCAAAACACAGGTTTTCATCTCCTCATACGGAGATCATTATCGCGACCGTCTGACTCATACTATTGAGGTGGCTCAAATAAGCCGCGATATTGCCAGAACACTCGGTCTAAACGAGGATCTTGCTGAAGCCATTGCGCTTGCCCATGATCTTGGACACCCTCCTTTTGGCCACAGCGGGGAGGCGGCGTTGAATGAAATCATGCAAGAATTCGGATTGCATTTTGAACATAACGAACAGAGCCGCCGCATTATTGAAAAACTTGAGCAGGTATATCCAGGTTTTGACGGTCTGAACCTTACGAAAGAAGTTTTGGACGGCCTTATAAAACATGAAAAATCACATAATCTAGCCAGTCTCGCGTTTGTAACCTCAGCACATCTGGAAAGCCAGGTCGCTGATCTCGCCGATGAAATTGCATATACCAACCATGATATTGACGATGGCATGCGCTCGGGCCTGTTAACAATAAAACAGATGCGACAATTTGAACTGTGGCGCCGCGCTGAAAAGGAAATTATCAAAAAATATGGGAAAAATATTTCTCTTGATCGTTTGAAAAGCCGCATTATCAGTCGCATGGTCGCTATTTTGATTCATGACGTATGCGCCGCGACTCATCAAAATATTAAAAAATTAAAAATTAATAATGTGGATGATGTGAGGAAATATAAAGGTAAAATAGTTGTTTTTAAGCCAAAAACAAGGCGCGAACTTAAAAAACTCCGCGCTTTTTTGATGAAAAATTTTTATGAAAATCCAAAAGTCGCGTCTGTAATGCAATACGGAAAATCCCTTCTCAAAAATCTTTTTTCGTATTATTTTAAGCATCCTCAAGAGCTTCCTCCGTTTTTTCTTCAGAACATGCGCAATGGCGAACGCAAAGAAATTGTGATAAAAGATTACATAGCTGGAATGACCGACCGTTATGCGGAAGAATGCTGGAAGAAAATAAAATCATATTGTAAAACACATGATTTGTCCAAAATGTAAACATACGGAAACACATGTTTTAGACTCACGGGATACGCATGAGCAAAAGGAAA
>CAYHVY010000109.1:0-2093 GCA_964360095.1 uncultured Candidatus Peribacteria bacterium
TCTACAAGGACAGTCATATCTCCATTGGGACTTCCACCGCCTATTTTTATAGTTTATATAATTTTGTCATATACTCCATTCAAAACCGCTCCGTTAGGGGTGAAATTGGGGATCTCTATTTTGAAGTTGCTGCTCTTTTAATTACCTTTGTTCTCCTCGGAAAATGGCTGGAAACTCAAGCAAAAGGAAAAACAGGCGAAGCAATCCAGAAACTCATGGGCCTGCAGGCGAAAACTGCCCGCATTCTTAGAAATGGTGAAACGGTTGACGTACTCATTGAAGAGGTAATCGTAGGCGATATTGTCATTGTCCGGCCAGGCGAAAAAATACCGGTTGATGGTGTGGTGCTTGAAGGCCTTTCCTCGGTTGATGAATCCATGCTTACCGGAGAAAGCATTCCTGTTGAGAAAAAAGAAAATGATAAGATTTTTGGAGCAACAATGAATGGATATGGAACGCTTCAGTTTCGCGCTGAAAAAGTTGGCAGTGAAACCGCGTTGGCGCAAATCGTTCGTTTTGTTGAGGATGCGCAGGGCTCAAAAGCTCCAATTCAGGCATTTGCGGACAGAATCTCTGCATGGTTCGTTCCCTCGGTTATTGGAATAGCTGTTCTCACTCTGGTTATTTGGCTCCTCCTTGGCGCGAGCATAACATATGCCATGCTCGCCTTTGTTTCGGTCATTGTAATTGCCTGTCCTTGCGCTCTGGGTCTCGCGACACCCACAAGTATCATGGTTGCAACAGGAAAAGGAGCGCAGAATGGCATATTGATCCGTGGCGGTGAACCGCTTGAGGCTGCCAATAAAATTGATACCATCATTTTTGATAAAACGGGGACGCTTAGTAAAGGAAAACCGGAAGTTACCGATGTGGTCGCCTTAAAAGGCACAAAAACGGATATTCTCACTGTTGCTGCCTCGCTTGAACAGGGATCGGAACATCCTCTTGCTGAAAGCATTGTAAATTACGCAAAAAAACAAAAAACAGTTCTTTCTTCAGTTAAGAATTTTAAAGCAATTGCCGGTCATGGCGTTGAAGGAGAAATTCATGGAAAGATGTATTTCTTAGGGAATCGAAAACTTATGGAGAAAATCGCTGTGTCAGAGATCAAAGCTGAAGAGATATTACAAACGCTTGAAGATGAAGGTAAAACCGCCATGCTCCTCGCCGATCAGAAACATATTCTTGGAATTATTGCCGTCGCGGATACATTGAAAGAGACCTCTAAAGAAGCGATAGATAAACTCAAAGAAATTGGTCTTGAAATATACATGATTACGGGCGACAACAAGCGAACTGCCCGTGCCCTCGCACAACAAACAGGTATAGAAAATGTACTTGCCGAAGTGCTTCCGGAAGACAAAGCAAATGAAGTAAAAAAGCTTCAATCTGAGGGTAAAAAAGTGGCCATGGTTGGAGACGGCATCAATGATAGCCCCGCCCTGGCGCAGGCTGATCTTGGCATTGCAATGGGGAATGGCACCGATATAGCTATGGAAACAGGCGGTATCGTCCTTGTAAAAAATGACCTGCTGGATGTGGTAACGGCGATTCGCCTCAGTCGCGCCACCGTAAATAAAATCAAGCAGAATATGTTTTTCGCGCTTTTTTATAACGTTATCGGAATTCCCATTGCGGCCAGGGCGTTTGCCGCTTTTGGATTTGTACTAAGACCAGAGCTTGCTGGGCTTGCCATGGCTTTTAGTTCGGTCTCAGTCGTAACCAATTCTCTGCTTTTAAAAGGCTTCCATCCGGCCAAACGAAATTGGATTTCCGATATAGCTCCTGTTGTTATGGGTCTTGGCTTTACCGCCCTCTTTTTCCTATTTGCAAAAGTCAGTTCTTAACATAGGACAAATTATCTTGAGCTCAAAAAACGCGCAACGCAAACTTTAGGCCTATGTGTAATTTCAAAAGAAAAGCAGATTTTCCTTATCCATAGGCCATTTATTTCTCTTTCCTTTCATCTCCTCCTTTTATGACATATCCTTAGGAAATGACCTTCAATCTCAAACCTACTACCAAACCTTTTATTCGTACGACGCCCGGTACATTATCACTGTTTTATGAACTGTTTCTAAATTCTTTGTTAA
>CAYHVY010000110.1:0-2083 GCA_964360095.1 uncultured Candidatus Peribacteria bacterium
GCACAAACATCAAACTCCACAAACACATCCACCGCAGAAATTGCAGCAGCAAGCGCAACAGCCGCACCGAACCCCCGGAAAATTCATGCGTTTTTTTGGCGGTCCAAAAATGGCAAAACAATCGTCTGTCGCTCCAGCTGATTTTCATGGAAAACTGCGCATAATTCCGCTTGGCGGCCTGGATGAAGTTGGAAAAAACTGCATGGTTCTGGAATACATGCACGACATCATCATTATAGACGCTGGTTTTCAGTTTCCCAAAGAGGACATGCTCGGCATTGACTATGTTATTCCCGATATCACTTATCTGGAAGACAAGCTTGACCGCATCAAAGGCATTGTCATCACACATGGTCATCTTGATCATATTGGAGCATTGCCATATCTGCTTCCAAAATTACAATTTCCTCCTATTTATGCCACAAAATTGACCATGGGGCTTATCAACAAGCGCCTGGAGGAATTTGGTCAGGAAAAACAGACAAAAATGCACGTTGTCACTGCGGACGATGTGCTTCAACTGGGGCCTTTTAACACGAGTTTTTTTCGTGTGAATCACAGCATTCCCGATTCAGTGGGTATTGTTGTAAAAACTCCCGCCGGCAACATTGTCCACACCGGTGATTTTAAGTTTGATTTTACCCCTTCCGGAGATCAGAAGCCGCCCGACTTTGCTAAAATTGCTTCTTTGGCCAGTCAAAATATTGCGGCTCTTTTCATTGACTCTACAAATGCCCTGAAACATGGTTATACAATTTCCGAGAAAAAAATTGGCGAGTCCATGGAAACGATTATTAAGAACCATGAAGGACGCATTGTGATTGCTTCCTTTTCCTCACAAATCGGCCGTCTGCAGCAAATTATAGATATCGCCAAAAAATATCACCGCACGATCTTTTTAAGCGGGAGAAGCCTGATTGATAACGTCAATATCGCGTCAAAACTTGGCTATTTAAAAGTCCCCCCGGGCCTTATTCATGATATTAGAAAAGTCCATAAACTTCCCGAAAACAAGATTTTGATTTTGACGACGGGAAGCCAGGGAGAGCCTGTTTCAGCTCTTACGCGTATGTCCATGGAGGACCACGCCAGCGTTAAAATTAAAAAAGGCGACGTCGTTGTGCTTTCTTCTTCACCGATTCCAGGAAATGAGCTGGCCATTTTTACCGTGATGAACAATCTTTGCAAGCTGGGGGCTCAAATTATCAATAATCAGATTATGGATGTTCATACCTCCGGCCATGCGCAGATGGAAGACCTAAAATTGATGATGAATTTGGTGAAAGCAAAAGCCATTGTGCCTATTCATGGCGAATATTACATGCGCTACGGCAACAAGGAACTTGCCACTTCGCTTGGTTATGCGGAAAAAGATACCATCATGATTGAAAATGGCGGAGTCATTGAAATTGAAAACGGACAGGCTCGCGCTTTAAGCGAAAGCGTTGAAACAAAATATATTCTCATTGATGGACTCGGTGTCGGCGATGTTGGGGCCCAGGTGATCATGGACCGGCAGACACTGGCTGAAAACGGCGTGCTCATTGTAATTATTCCCGTTGATCAAAAAACGCAAAAATTAAAAGGGCAAATTGATATTATTTCCCGCGGATTCATTTATATGAAAGAGTCTGAAGAGCTTATTGCCGCCATTACCGCAGTCGCCGAAACCGCCTATCGCAACATTCTGGAAAAACGAAAAGACCCAAAACGCGCCGAAATCAAAAAATACCTCAAAGAATCCATTGATAAATACGTTCATCAAAAAATTGAAAGACACCCCCTGATTTTACCGGTTATTGTTGAGAAGTAGATATAAATAAAAGTTGTGTGTAGGTGTGAATTAAGCCGACGAACGGGTCTCGTGGGTTCCCGTTCGGAGGCTTACGAAGGGAAAGGGGGCGGCGCGCATGCGCCGTAGTGTGGGAAAACCCTAGTTTTCCCCCAGAATTGAAAAGTAGCATTGCAATGCTGGTTATACTTGCATTTACAGTGTTTATTTGCTAAAAAGCAAACCACGAAAATGTAATAACCTGCAAAATATGTTGGATGTGCCTTTGGCTGCCAATGAGCCTGAAATCCA
>CAYHVY010000111.1:0-1891 GCA_964360095.1 uncultured Candidatus Peribacteria bacterium
ATGAAGGCTTAAAATGGCCGGGAAAAACGATTTTAATGCAGAAGAACTGGATTGGGCGGAAAGAAGGCATCAACATTACATATGACGTAGAGGGTCTGAAGAAAAAGATCACTGTTTTTACAACGAGACCTGATACCAATTTTGGAGCCACTTTTATCGTAATTGCTCCCGATAGTGAGTTTGTATATGAGAATATTCAGCTTTTTCCGCATAAAGGGGATGTTATTTCTTACATTGAACAAACAAGCCAAAAAACTGAATTGGAACGCGCTGCTGATGGAAGAAAAAAAACCGGAGTATTCACGGGTCTATATGCCGTCAACAATTTAAATGGGCGCAAAATGCCTGTTTATGTGGGAGATTTCGTTTTAGCTACAGTTGGCACGGGCAACGTTGTTGGGGTGCCGGGCCATGATTTGCGCGACTTTGAATTCGCAAAAGCAATGAAGATTCCTATCATTAGAGTTGTTGTTGGGCCTGACTCTGATACTTCACCGATTGAGCGTTCGGAACAAGTTCAGGAAAAGGCTGGAACAATGGTTAATAGTGATTTTTTAAATGGAATGGATGTCCATACAGCGACTTCCAAAATCATGGATTTTTTGGAGGAAAAGGGATGGGGCAAGAGGGTTATTGTATATCGTCTTCGCGATTGGCTTATTTCGCGCCAGCGCTACTGGGGTGCCCCTATTCCCATTATTCACTGCTTGAAATGCGGAGATGTGCAGGTAAATGAAAAAGATTTACCCGTTTTGTTGCCGGAAAAAAATGTTGATTATCTTCCAAAAGGCAAGTCTCCGCTGGCCAACGTTCCGGATTTTGTGCAAACCGCATGCCCAAAATGTCATGGCGGCGCGGAAAGGGAAGTAGATACCATGGATACTTTTATAGACAGCAGCTGGTACTTTTTGCGCTATCTGGATCCTAAAAATACAAAAAACCCCTTTAGCGTTTCCATGAATAAAAAGTGGATGCCCGTGGATATGTATATTGGAGGGCCGGAACACGCGTGTATGCATCTTCTGTACGCCCGTTTTGTGCATAAAGTTTTAATGGATGACCCGGACGCTGAACCATTTCGGCAACTCATTCACCAGGGACTCATCACAAAAGATGGAGCTAAAATGAGTAAATCAAAAGGAAATGTTGTTAGTCCGGACGCGTTTGTTGAAAAATATGGCAGTGATGTTTTTCGCATGTACCTGATGTTTATGGGGCCTTTTACTGAGGGCGGCAACTGGAACGACCAGGGGATTTCAGGTATAGCCCGTTTTGTTGAACGTTTTTATCTCATGGTGAAAGCAAAATATGTCGTTAAGGATGCCGGCGCTCTTCGGAAGCTGCTTCACCGCACAATGAAAAAAGTGACGGAAGATATTGAGAAATTTCATTTTAACACGGCCATCTCAGCTCTTATGGAATTTGTTAACGCTGTCCAGAAAACCGGCATTGATCAAAAAAGTCTTTGCATTGTCACAAAATTAATCGCGCCACTGGCACCGCATCTGGCTGAGCAAATGTGGGAAGAGTTGGGCGAAAAATTCAGCATTTCCGATGCGACCTGGCCAGGGTATGATCCAAAAGAAATACAGGAAACAACAATGACTTTGCCGGTTCAGGTCAACGGAAAGCTGCGCGGCCAAATCCGGATGCCGGTTGAATCAACAAAAGAAGCTATTTTATTAGCCGCGAAAGAGGAAGAAAATGTCGCGCGCCATCTGGAGGGGAAAAAATTGGTTAAAGAAATTTATGTGCCGGGAAAATTGGTCAGTTTGGTATTTCACTAAAATCATTGTATGAAATTGAACGATGCGCCAGTGGGGAAAAATGGTTATACCTTGATTGAAATTTTGATCGTGCTTGGATTTACCGTTTTTCTTTTTTCGGCGGC
>CAYHVY010000112.1:0-1884 GCA_964360095.1 uncultured Candidatus Peribacteria bacterium
TTCTACCGGCGCTATGCCAAAATCTTCTTCTCCGGGAAAAATTAACGCGCGGCAGTTTTCCAAATATTCACGCGTTTTAGAATCCTCCTGATAGCCAAGAATGGATACATTTGGCGCCGCGATGGCGCGTAAATACGCAAGTTGCGCTCCGTCTCCAACCACAATCAACTGTTTGCCGATTTTATTGAATAGCTGTACGGCCAAATCAATTTTTTTGTATTTGGAAAGCGTTGAAACAATCAAAAAATAATCCTGATGTCCGGGACTGACTTTGAACTTGCGGGTTTCTACAGGGGGATATAAAACCTCCGCCTTTTTACGATAATATTTTTGGATGCGTTTACGGACATGCTGTGAATTGGCGATATACAGGTCAACACGGTCCGCGGCCGCTTGATCCCACTGACGCACTTCATGCAGTATTTTAGAAGTGACATACTGACGCACTGGTCCAATCTTTTGTTCTTCCAGATATTCATGCGTATAATCCCACGCGTAGCGCATTGGTGAATGGCAGTAGCATATGTGTTTTGATGTGGAACCTGTCAACGCGCCATGGGCATAGGCGTTGCTTGAGCTGATAACAACATCGTAACCGCTCAAATCAAAGGATTCTATGGCGCGGGGCATAAGCGGGAGCAAATACCGTTGTCTATTTCGCAAAACCGTCGGCATTTTTTGCAGAAAAGAAGTTTTTACGCGCTCACGTGGAAAAACTTTTCCACACACTTTTTCGTTATACAGAAGCGTATAAATTGGAGCATCAGGAAACATTTCCGCAAATACATGAAGCACCCGTTCAGCCCCTCCGAGTTTTGTAAGAAAATCGTGAACTAAAGCAGGTTTCATGCGTTTTTAATTTATCCAATCAGGCCGAGCCGCAGCGAGGCTAATACAGTGCCGTCCCGCCACGACGGGACGTCCTCAAAAATATTTGCCGAGGGACAGAATCGAACTGTCCACGCCTGCCTCTTCAGGGCAGCGCTCTACCACTGAGCTACCTCGGCTTATTTAAGGTGGCAAACTTTTGATTTTAGAAGAAGAACAGGGAAAACTCTACCTAAAAGCATTTGAAAATTCACGATGAAGGGCTTGACATACGCTCAAGCAATATGATAGACTGTAATGAAATCGTTGATCTTTAACAAGAAAAATATAAAATAAAAACCAAAAAAATTCTCAAGCCCGGGAGAAATCTACCAATGACCCTGGATACGAAGATTCCACCATTTTCGCAACTATGTTCCTTGGTAGTTCTTTCCCTGGCTTGAAATTCTCAAAAAACTTAGGGAGAAAGCTGTCAAAGGTTGGTATTAATATAACGCAAGTTTTAAAGATCTCAAGCTTTGATGGCTTTCTCCTTAAGTCTTATGGAAAGGAGAAATTGACCATGCCTTGGAGTCCCCCAGGTTCCAATGCGTGCTTATCTTTTTCGTCTGGTGGGTTCACAGGCCGGACTGTAAAAAGACGAGATTGGACTTTGTTTGTCAGTTCCTAATGTTTGGCAACAGACGTTATGAATTGATTAATGAGGGAAATACTGGCTTTGTTCAGCAATGAACATGGAAAAGTATCTACCGAGGAGATCTTATCATTTCCAAGGTGTTCAGATGTTGAAATTTTCTTACCATGAGATTTAAGGAGTTCATTGAAAATAGGTTGAAAAATCGTTGGAAAGGGGGCGGCGCGTATGCGCCGTCATGGGGGAAAACCCTGGTTTTCCCCCAAAAAAAAGTTCTAAAACCCCCGGGAAGCGGGCTGCCTTCAGGTTGAATTTTGGTCACTATTTTTTTTGACCTTCACCCTTCAAGACAGCTCTCTTTCTGGGGGTTTTTATCTAATGCCCATGTTTTTTCTAAAAATTTCAAAATTTCTATACAAAAA
>CAYHVY010000113.1:0-1787 GCA_964360095.1 uncultured Candidatus Peribacteria bacterium
TTCTGGTTTTATTTTTATTTGTTCTGACCGCCTGCCAGCCGGCAGGGAAAAATGGGGAGTTTTCAGCAGAGAGACAAACTCAAAAGATTCAAAATGTGCCGATGGCGCCTTTTACAAAAGGTCCAAATGGTCCACCGGAAAGTATGAAAGGGCCAGAAAAACCGCCAGGTAAATTTTAAATTGTATTTTTCCCAGCAGAGATGGATTTTAATAAAAAAGCGCTTGAACTGCTTGCCAAAACACATGGTGAATTGGCCGTTCAGCTAAAAATTCCACTGGAAACCAGAGAGGATCTTTCCATAGCGTACACCCCGGGAATCGCTGAGCCGTGCCGAAAAATTGCTAAAAATCCGGCAGATGTTTATAAGTATACGATGAAGGGAAATACGGTGGCTGTTATAACCGATGGATCGGCTGTTTTAGGTCTTGGAAATATTGGAGCGGCAGCGGCTTTGCCCGTCATGGAAGGCAAATGCGCCTTGTTTAAGCGTTTTGGTAATGTTGACGCATTTCCTATTTGCGTACAAACGCAGGATGTTGATGAATTCGTCGGTGTTGTAAAAAATATATCCACAGGTTTTGGGGGCATTAATTTGGAGGATATCACCGCTCCGCGTTGTTTTGAAATTGAGAATCGTCTGAAAAAAGAGCTTTCTATTCCTGTTTTCCATGATGACCAGCATGGAACGGCAATTGTCGTCTTGGCGGCTTTAATCAATGCTCTTAAAGTTGTAAAAAAGCAGCCGGATCAAATAAAAATAGTGATTTCTGGCGCGGGCGCGGGCGGTACCGCGACAGCAAAATTACTTGTTCTCCATGGAATAAAAAATATCATTTTATGTGATAGGGAAGGAGCCATATATGATGGCCGTCCAGATCTTAAAGACAAGCCTTTTAAAGCAGAAATAAGCGCTTTAACCAATCCAAAAAAAGAGAAAGGAACTTTGGAAACTATTATAAAAGGGGCTGATGTTTTTGTCGGTGTTTCTACGCGCGGACTGGTGAGTCAAAAAATGGTCAAGTCCATGACGGAAAAGCCCATTGTTTTTGCGATGGCAAATCCCGATCCGGAAATAACCGCGGAAGATGCCGCGTCGGCCGGTGCATTTATTATTTGTACGGGACGCTCTGATTTTCCAAATCAAATTAATAACGTTTTGGCTTTCCCGGGCATTTTCCGTGGTCTTCTGGACGCACGCGCCGCACGGGTTACCAATAAAATGAAACTTGCAGCCGCAAAGGCATTGGCAAATCTTGTGAAAAATCCACGGCGCGAAAAAGTTATTCCAAACCCTTTTGATCCTGATGTTGCCAAAACTGTAGCAGATGCGGTAAAAGGTTGCTGAGGATATGAACATTTTCTAAATTCTTTCTTAATTTTCTAAAATTTTTTCAATTATGTCCGGTCACTCAAAATGGCATTCCATCAAGCATGAAAAAGGCGTTGAAGATGTTAAGAAAGGTAAAATTTTTAGTAAACACAGTAAGCTGATTGCGATTGCCGCGCGCGGCGGCGGAGATCCAGACATGAATCCTGCTCTGCGCGCGGCTATTGACAATGCACGGACTGAAAATACTCCGCGTGAAAATATTGAACGCGCCATTAAAAAAGGCTCCGGTGAGGACAAAAACGCCGCTCAAATGGAAGAAATTATATATGAGGGTTTTGGCCCCGGCGGTGTGGCCTTGTACATTGAAACCCTTACGGACAATAAAAATCGTACTTTGACGAATATAAAAGTTATTATGGGGAAACACGGCGGCGCCGTCCGCCCCCCGGGCTCGGG
>CAYHVY010000114.1:0-1740 GCA_964360095.1 uncultured Candidatus Peribacteria bacterium
GCGTGCGTCACAAGAATGATTGTATGTTTTTCCGCATTAAGCTTGGTTAAAATTTTGATAATTTCATCAGAAGATTCAGTATCCAGATTGCCCGTCGGCTCATCCGCCAAAATAAGCTTGGGATTAGTGACAAGCGCCCTGGCAATGGCTACACGTTGCTGTTGTCCGCCGGAAAGTTCATGAGGCTGATGATTAAACCGGTCATGAAGGCCAACCTTTATTAAGGCTTCCGTAACACGCTCCTTTTGTTCCCGTAACGGCACAGCCTGATAAATTAAAGGCAAACGCACATTTTCAAATGCCGAAGTGCGTGGAAGTAAATGAAATGCCTGAAAAACAAAACCGATTTTGCGGCTCCGAATAGCCGTCAATTCATTTTCATCAAAAGAGCCTGTATCGCGATCTTCAAAAAGATACTTGCCATCTGTCGGCACATCCAGAAAGCCCAAAATATGCATCAATGTTGATTTTCCTGAGCCGGACTGGCCCCTGATGGCGACAAATTCACCCTCGCCAATCGTACAGGAAATATCACGAAGAGCAGTGGTTATCAGGGCATTTTCACCATTACCCATGGCGTATTGTTTTCTGATATTTTGGAGATGTATAAGGGGTGGCATGGTTTAAATGATCAATTTTCAAATTCACAATTTTCAATAAATTTTCAAACTTCAATTCATTTATTTTTTGATAAATGTAACAACTTCATCCCCTTCTTGCAGACCACTAATCACCTCTACATTTTCATCTCCCTGAGCGCCAATTTGAATATTTCGACGGTCAATTCTGTCTTTACGGTGGCCATTTTCATATACAACGACCTTAACGTACGGTTGATTTTTTTCATATTCCACGGTCCGCGCCGGCACTACAAGCACATTATTTTTTTTGCCCACATGAACAGTCAGGTTTGCCGTCATGCCAGCCTTAATTTGAATTCCGCTCGCGTTAAAATCTATTTTTGCCAGATAATAGACAACCCCCTGTACAACCGTTTCCGCGGGGTATACTTCACGGACAGTAGCGATAAATTCACCTTTTTGTTCAAATGCGTCAAATGTCATACCAACCTTCTGTCCGGGTTGAATTTTTGCCGCATCGGCTTCGGAAACAAGAACTTTTATGTAAAAACGGCCGCTATCCAGAGTAATAACCGGTTGTCCTGAAGCGCTTTCGCCAGCACCCAATGCAATATCCGTCACAATCCCGTCGGCGGGGGCAACAATCCTACTTTGTTCAAGCTGATATTCGGCTAATTTGACATTTTGCCATGCCTGGTCAATTTGGGCTTTTAGAGGAGCGATATCGCTGTTTCTTGGCTTTGCGTTAAGTAAATTGAGTTGCTGTTCCACGGCCAGCACCTGTAAACGGGCTTTTTCCATATTTGCGTCAATATCTTCTATCTGGCGTTCAAGTTCAGTGCTTTTTTTGAGATCAAGCGCGGACGCCTCAAACGCTTTTCTAGTTATTACATCAACATGATAACGAGTATTGGCAAGAGAGGAGGCCTCAACTTCCGCCTGATTGATTTTCAATTTCTGCAAATCAATTTCTTCTTCCTTTGGACCCGCTAGCGCCTTCATCAGATTGCTCTGCGCAAAGCGCAGAGCGGCTTTTTGAGCTTCTACTTGATAATAAACATCATCACTTTTCAGCGCTGCTAAAACATCGCCTGTCCTTACAAAATCACCGACTCGCACCATAATTTGCGAAATTTTCCCGGGCTTTTGAAATTGTAGA
>CAYHVY010000115.1:0-1738 GCA_964360095.1 uncultured Candidatus Peribacteria bacterium
TGACAAAAGATTATAAAATGTTTAGGATTGCGCAGTTGCAATTTTAAAATTTCATTTATTATAACTTAATCTATGAATGAGTTAGATACAAGTAAAGATATAATACCACAGTGCCCATCTATTGAGCTAAAAAGAGCATATTTATGTTTTGTAAAAGACGTTATGCCATATATATCTTTTCAGTACACCCCGACACAAGCTGCCGCAGAACTTATACGATTAAAACAGGAAGGTATTATTAGTCCTGAAAATGATCCGTCAGGTGTGAATTTTGAAAGAGTTGCAACGGTTTTATTTGCTTGTGGCGACTCTTTAATTCCAAATTTAACTAATGATCGAATAACATTGATTATAAATGCTTTGTTTGATAGCAATGTATCAAATCATCTTGCACAAATAATTTATAATTTCATGATATCACCACCAGCTTCGTCCCAACTTCGCTGAAATTCCATACAAATTCAGCATCTTTTGGAAGCAGACGTATGCAGCCGTGGCTCACAGGACGCCCGATGTGATTTAAGGCCTCTGTCCAGAAAACCCCTTTATCATTGCCAAGACTTGGAAGGGCATGAAGTCCGTAACCTTCCTTCTTAAACATCTGAAAAAACGGCATGATGTAACGCGGTTTTTTAACCCCTACCCGTACCTCCTGTTTTGTAAGAATTTTATAGGTTCCACGCGGTGTGGGAGTTTTATTTGCACCAGTGCTCACCTGCAATGTTCGCACAACAGTATCGCCGATTTTTACAAACATTTTCTGCTTGGCCAACTGCACTTCAATATTTTTATCACCCATGAGATTTATTTGGCTAAGATTGGCACTTTTCTGCACATAGGCCAGATATTCTTTTTGTGTTTCATTTAATTGAACGTTCCCAACTTTGATATCCACTGAAAAAACTGCATCATCCTCAATCCAACTTATTCCTTCCGCCACGGGAGAAAAAAATTCACGGTAAAGGCCTGGTTCCTGCGGTGCCTTTGCCCAAAAAGTAAAAGTGGCGACATCATAAGGACTTACCCGCTTACTTTCCATGCGAATACGGTTTGGAGCTGTCCAGTTGCTTCGCATGTTGGTCAAATCATTAAAAAATGGGCTATGGCGATCTTTTTCTTTATTTGTTCCCAAATTGACAATAGGTCCTTTTTCGCAACCGCTTTCGGATGAAAACCATGGCACGTTGCTGTTATTTTGAATGTGTACCTGCATCATCAACACTTCACCCGGAACGGCAAAAATTTTACGGCTTATAGCCAAAAAACGGCCGGCAAATTGCGCTTTTTCCGGAGCAGCGTATTCACACGAAACAGCATCCGACGATTCCTGTGGCAAAGGCCGTGGAAAAGAAATGGATTCGTCAAGAAGCGCCTGACTTATCTGCATGTTAGTTTGCGCGTTCAAAATATCAGCTGACAGTTCCTTATAATTTGACTCTGAATGGAACGGGAATAGCGTCATGCCCACCATGGCCGCAAAAATGGCCAATGTTATAACAAGCTCCGATTCTATATGAATTTTTTTTATTTTTTTCATTGGATATTTGTTTTTTGTTTTTTTTGAGCCTTTCCTATGAACTTTTTACATCATTTTATGATAACATATTCTCACCATTCAGTCCAGTTTTTGAAGCTCCTCCCGGAAGCTTTCAATATCCTTAAAAGGCCTATACACTGAGGCAAAGCGGATATAAGCGACTTCGTCCAGCTTTTTGAGCTTATCCATAAGGTTTTCGCC
>CAYHVY010000116.1:0-1636 GCA_964360095.1 uncultured Candidatus Peribacteria bacterium
GATCGGGGCTCATGACGCGGATATTTGTTTTTTCCTTTTCCTGAGTCACGATTTGAGACGCAAGACCTTGTTTTTCCTGTGTCGCAATAATTTTTTGAGTCTGATTTTGTTTGCTACAAGCGCTTAAAAAGAGTAGTGAAAACAGCAGCAGAGCAGTGTAAAATAACGGCAAAAGATATTTTTTCATGATTCAAAAAATAAAATGTGTTGCCGATATTGTATCATAAATTCACTTTTCGCTCTCAAGCCGTGCTTTCAATAAGAATATTGTTTCTGTCAGAAGTTTGGCGCGAGCCCAATCTTTTTGTGATTTAGTAAGCAAATCTCCAAGACCATCCAGAATATTCCGGTTGTTCATTTTTTCCAATTGATATATACATTTTTGCATTAATTCATGGAACGAAATTCCAGATCTTTGCTCAATAATTTCCTTATTGACAGGCCAGCGTTTCTCAAGAAAAAACCAGACATCATATATGTCACGGCTGGTTTTACCGACACGTTCGTGCATAGCCATAAGTTTGTGTGCAAACATGTCCTCCTTTACCATCACCAGCATGGAAACACCTAAAAATGTCTTCAACTCATAACGCGAGCCATAAGATCGCCGATTGATCTCAACCTTGATTTTACGGGCCCTATCTTCATAAGAAAGCAGAAACAAAAGGTTAAAGCGCTTCCTTGCGATTTCTTTCATGGAGCCGTATTGCTTTACAATTTTTTCAACACGGTCAAAAACATAATCTTCCTGACCCTTATCAAGCAAATCAAAATCCAGGTCAATTGAAAAACGGTTAAGCCCATGGAACATCAAGGCGGCTGTACCACCCTTGAAACCCAAATGCGACGCAATGGTCGTATCATAATAGATATCTTTAAGAATCTGGAAAAGTATATTTTTATGAACAGAAAGATCAAAAGTTGTCATGATAACTTAAAGTGGTTATAAAATTCATTAACTTTTTTTGTCATTCTTTTATTTTTATAAACCGGTAATATTTCAAAAATTTTGCTCCAGTTCAATGAGTTAAGATTGTCAAAATGATAATCTTTGTGAATATATATGGTATCCAAAAACGCCCGTTCTGGAAGTGCGGCAGAAATTCCGTCTTTATTTTCAACACCTTCAGGATTTGTCAAAACAAAATCTTTGATTTTTTTATAAGAATAAATTTGGCCGTCAACAATTATTTCCCTTGTCTGATATGAGGCAACGGTAATTTTTTCACTGAACTGAAAATTGATGCCGGCCTGTACAAGCACTGTTTCAAAACTCACATAAGACGGCGTAAAAATTCTTGAAGCCAGCTCAAGCCTGTTATAATTTGTGTTTTTTGCATAAATGCCGCGACGAATCCGGTAAAGTGCTCCGATTTTAACATAATAATTAACACCGGCAATAACGGCCTTTTTGTTACCGTTGGACCAAATCAGGGAAATATCTTTGAATGTAAAGACAGTTTGATTGCTGCGCAATATACCGGCAATTGGTTTTTTTACATATTTCATAAGCTAAAGATTAGAATAATTCTAGCCTTTAGCTCAATTTTATACTTTCCTGCAAATGAATACAAGTGTTAAAAAAGATGAAAGCACTGCGCTCCGCATTGTCGCGCACATGAAACTTGGCAAAGTG
>CAYHVY010000117.1:0-1576 GCA_964360095.1 uncultured Candidatus Peribacteria bacterium
AGGTTAAAATGGGCATATGTTTGTGCGCAAAAAACGGAATAAAAGTGGTTCAACCAGTATAAAAATCATCACTAAAAAAGATGGTATATATCAAGTTGTTAAAACGCTCGGCACATCTCAAGATTTAGACGAGATTGAACGTTTATATAGAGCTGGACAAAAAATCATTCATGCTCGGCCAGAAAAACAACTGCCTTTATTTGTTACCCAAAGTGAACATGATCAAATTGTTGAAAATGCTTTTGAAGCATTATCCAATGCGAGCGTGCGAACCGTTGGCCCTGAGCTCATTTTTGGAAAATTGTTTGATGAAATGAGGTTCAATGAAATCAAGAATACGCTTTTTCGTCACATTACCATTGCCCGTTTAGCCTATCCTGCGAGCAAATTGAAGACTGTTGATTATTTATACAGATATCTTGGCATAGATATTTCTGAAGATAAAATATATCGATTTTTAGATGAACTGAATAAAACGTATAAAGAAAAAGTTGAAAAAATCGCCTATCAAAATACAAAGAAACATCTTGGCGGGACAATCTCCGTAGTTTTCTATGACATGACAACTCTGTATTTTGAAGCAGAAGACGAAGATGATTTACGCAAAATAGGATTCAGCAAAGACGGGAAATTTCAATGTCCACAAATCATGCTGGGTCTTTTAGTCGGGAAAAATGGATATCCAATTGGTTATGACATTTTTGAAGGCAATACGTTTGAGGGACATACGTTAATCCCAATCCTGGAAAAGATTCAAAAAAAGTATACCTTTGGGAGACCAACGGTGATTGCCGACTCCGCCATGCTCTCAATGGAAAATTTGAAAAATTTAAATAAAGCCAAATATCGATTCATTATTGGAGGACGACTGAAAAATGAAAATGAAATCATGAAAGAAAAAATTCTTGAATTGGCTAAAGACATGAAAGACGGACGTGAATTGAGTCTTCAACGACCGGACGGGACGCGACTTATTGTGACGTATTCAAAAAAACGCGCCAAAAAGGACGCATATAATCGTGAACGTGGACTGCGGAAACTTCAAAAACGCATGAAAATGGGACGACTGACCAAGGAACATATAAATAACCGTGGATACAATAGGTTTTTAACCCTTGATGGCCGTATCACCGTATCCATTGATTACAACAAAGTTAATCTGGATTCTGGCTGGGATGGGCTCAAAGGTTATATTACAAACACAAGACTCTCTACAAAGACTGTGGTCGAGAACTATGGTCATCTTTGGCAGATTGAACAAGCCTTTCGTATTTCAAAAACTGATCTTCGTATTCGCCCAATATTTCATTATCGCAAAAAACGCATTGAGGCTCATATTTGCATCGCTTTTGTTGCTTATGCCATTTACAGGGAACTTGAACGATTACTTAAAAAAAACAAGGTTCCAATGAGTCCCAGACGAGCTGCTGAACTTACACACACCATGTATGCATTGGAATTTATATTGCCTGATGCCAATGAAATTAAAAAGAAAATCCTAAAAATGGATTCAGAACAACAGATTCTTTATCAAGCTGTCTATCCTTAGGGTGCCGCATTGCGGAAGTCAGGAAAA
>CAYHVY010000118.1:0-1539 GCA_964360095.1 uncultured Candidatus Peribacteria bacterium
AACCAGGCGGTATGGTGGAAAATGTCTGTGCCCCAGGAATTGTTAAAGGAGATTGCCGCCAATATGCCAAAAGGTAAAGCCGATGATCAGCTGACTCCCAATCAAAAGAAAATGAAGGAGCTGTTTGGAAACTCATCTTTCTTTAAAGATCTGCGATATGTCGGAGTTGAGGATGTTAAAGGGGAGCAAAGTTTTCGTTATACTTTCAATGCGGATAAAGCGGGACTGAAAGATCTCTTGAAAAAAGTTGCCGGACTTGAGGGTAAAACCTTCGGCCAGGATCAGGAAAAAGAGCTTGATTCGCTTTTACAGCAGATCAATATGAAAGGCAGTTTGTGGATTGGCAGGGAAAGCGGCATTTTGGATCAGCTTGATGCCGATATTCAATTTATTGCTTCAGAAAAAACTCCCGGAGGAACCATTGGCATTCGGATAAGTTTATGGAATTTTAATAAACCCGTTGTTGTTGATGTGCCAAAAGAAACCAAGACGGTCCCTACTGAAGCCTTATTGGGCCTTTTTCTCGGCGGTTTAAAATCTGATCCTGTGACGCAGGGTGGTACGGAGCAATTGGTTACTCCGACGCAAGAAACGCTCTCAGGTCAGCCCAGTGCGACAGAAACGCCATTGGAACAATCCCCGTAGGCGCAAATTTGTCCCTACAGGGTTTTCTTTGTTTGTGCCTGTTTTTCAAATGTTGCGGTTATCTCGGTATCGTATTGTTTTGTTGTTTCCCATATGGTGTCAAAAATTCTTTTTTGTGATTCCGCCATTTCTCTGCTTTCAATAAGGATTCCAAATTTTTCTTTCAGCGAAGTCATGGCGACCTTATGGTCATAAATCAAAAGATCCAGATGGAAATTGAATTTTTCCGGTATCAGTCTGCTTTCACGCAGCTCCAGTTTGTCGCGTTTTTTGCGAATGAAAGCCTGCATAGTGGCGGGAAAAATTGCTTTCACGGCCAGTCCTTTTGCCGTCCTTCTTTTATAATAGCCTGCGAAATATTCAGGCATCAGCTCTGTGAGTTCATCCATGCAGGCATAAACGCGAATAGTTTCATTCGCTGTCAACGTATCCTCCATAATGTTCTGGATACTGTTTTTTCCTTGGTAAAAAATAACTTTTGGCCCTATTTCCTGAATTTTTTTGATTTTTCCAAATTGATGAATCATTCCGTGAAATTGCTCAATTTTTGCTTCAAGGTCTTCCTGTTTTTCTTGGAGGCGAGCCAAAAGAAGATTTGGCTCCACGGCTTGAAAATAAGTCGTATTCTCGTGAATAATTTTTTGCACAAGCCCTTTATTCATCAATTTTTCAAGCACTGCATATGCTCCACTGCGGTGCTGGGCCGTTTTTTTGGCAATGATACTTGCCGGGTTCTGTCCAATTTGAAGCAGCATTAAATACGTGCTTGTTTCCTTTTCATCAAGGCCGATTTCTTTGAAAATGTGAAAAAGGTTTTGCATGTTTTATACGAGTTTAACGGATAGCCCTCCGGGCACTTGATTCTTAACCTCCACTTCGTTACGGTCTACGGTC